>DAOUGZ010000316.1:0-72463 GCA_034428955.1 Anaerolineae bacterium
TTCGCGAGCAGTACCACTTGGAAATAGCGCCGGACAAGAGAGGAGCAACGACCGCCGCGAAGGGCGTTGACGAGACCCCTCCTCTCAGCGATGAACTGCAATGGCTGGAGCAATCTCCGCCGACCAAATCCGTCGCTCTGAACCAAGTTCTGCCCGCCGTGCTGCGCCTGGTCGAGTCCATCGCCGTTCGCCACAACGTTTGCCTGCACACCGAGCAGGCCGGCCAACTCCCGCGCCTCGCGGTGCATCCCGTGGCTCTGCGCCAGATGCTGCTCAGCCTGCTCTGCGTCGCCATCCGGCGAACGAGCCCGGGGAGGCTAGAGATATCCACCCATCACAAGCGATGGAGCGTGGAAATCCGCATTCGGGCCGAGGGGCCGCAGGCCCCTTCCACAGCGGAAGATGAAGCCAACCTGGCTGTAGTACGCCAAATAGCCGGCACCTCCAACGCCAGACTGGCGCTCCACGATGGCGCCGGCTTTTGCGCGGTACTGACGCTGCCGGCCGCCGAGCAATTGCCGGTGCTCGCCATCGACGACAACCTGGATACCCTGTGCCTGATGCGGCGCTATGCCAACGGAACCCGCTATCTCGTCATGGGCGCTCAGGACCCTGAGCAGGCTTTTGCGCTGGCCTGTCGGGACCGGCCGAGGGTTATCATCCTCGATGTGATGATGCCCGAGATCGATGGATGGGAGTTTTTAGGGCGTATCAAGCAACACCCCCTGACCAGCGATATCCCTGTGGTTGTCTGCACCATCCTGGCCCAGGAAGAACTGGCGCTCTCCCTGGGTGCCACCGCCTTTCTCCGCAAGCCCATCAAGCGCCGTGATTTCGTAGCGCTTCTTGACCACCTCGCGCCTTTGGCGGCGTCGTAACCTCGCTCCACAGCCGAAGGCAAGCCAGTAGATCGTGGAAGCCAAGGCCGCCGCTCCGGCCCAACGTCAGCCCATTGCCGATGATCGAGTCGCGCGCCGGATCAACGGCAGAGATGCAAATCACAGGGATTGCCCGTATCTGCGGATCCAGGGCCTTCTGGCGGAGAACCTCGTACCCATCCATGCCCGGCATGACCAGGTCGAGCAACATCACGTCCGGTTGGCGCTCGCGCAGCAGGGTCAGTGCGCGCTGGCCGTTGGGTGCGCGCAGCACGCGGTAGCGCCGGCTTGTCGAGTTTAGCATGCGGCCGAACAGCTGCAGCACTTCAGGGTCATCGTCGACCAGCAAGATGGTCCTGACCGTCTCTCCCACTTTGGCGAGCGCGGTGTGTAGCGCCTCGCGAGTGACCGGCTTGAGCAAATAGCGCACGACACCGAGTTTGGCTGCAGCCTCGACCTCTCCCGGCACCCAGCAGGCCAATACCGGAGTACCAAAGGGTATGTTGGCCATCTTAGGCGCCAGGTTGTGACCCCCACTGACAAGAGAAGCGTCGTTGATGATGAACGCCTGAGCAGGGACTCGGTTCAGCTCCTCGATAGCCTGCTCCAGCGTCCTGACAGAGAGAATCTCGGCTCCCTCCAGATAGCGGTTCAGCAGGCGCTCCAGCACATTGGCCGGCTCGAGGATGACAAAGCGGGGCAGGGGCTCCGTTAGGGGGACCTTTGACGGCCTGATGCGCGGGTTCTCCTGATGGTAGGCTGAGAGCCAACGCACGGCACTGTCCGAAGGGCGCGCCAGGGGCTCCTGCACCGGCAGGCTAAAGTAAAAGACGCTGCCGACACCCACCTGGCTTTCGAGCCACATCTTGCCCCCATGCATCTCCACAAAGCGCTTGCTGATGCTCAGACCCAGGCCGGTACCCCCGTAGCGGCGCCGGCTGGAAGCATCGACCTGGTGAAAGGGCGAAAAGATATGTTCCTGGTGCTCCGGCGGGATTCCGGGGCCGGAGTCCGCTACGCCAATGATGACGCTGTCTCCTTCCCTCTTCACTCGCAGGTGCACCCCTCCCCGACTCGTGAATCGCGCGGCGTTGCTCAGCAGGTTGAGGATAACCTGCCGGATGCGAGTCCGGTCGCAGAAGAGAAGGGGAATCTCGCCGGGCAGATCCAGTTCCAGATCAAGACCCTTGGCTTCGAAAAGAGGGCGCACAGCCACCAGCGCCTCCTCCACGATCTCCGGCAGGGACATCCACTCCCTAGTCAGCGCCATCTGCCCCGCCTCCACCTGGGAGAGGTCGAGCACATCATCGACCAGGCTAGCCAGATGCCTGGCGTTGCGCACGATAATCGAGACGTCGGCCAGGAGCGCCGCGGGAAGCTCTATCCCATAGGCGTCCACGGACTCGCTGATCATCTCGCTAAAGCCGCTGATCATATTCAGCGGGGTGCGCAACTCGTGGCTGACGTTGGCCACAAATTCCTCTTTGGCCCGCCGGGCGTCTTCCGCAACCTGATACATCAGCGAGAGACGCTCCGAGACGCGGGCCAACTCCGAGTTGGCATGGATCAGGTCCTCTTGCGTCTGCTTCAGATCCAGGCGCTGATCGCGCGCGGCATCGAGAAGTTGCTGCATCCTGACATAGCTGGTCCAGAGGGAATCGATGGAACGCGCGGCAGAGTGCGAGGCCAGGCATACCAGCAAAGCGCCCCCCCAGATGGCCACCAAGATGGGCATCAGGGATACACTCCCGTCGGAGGGAAGCCAGCTAATGGCCCTCGCCGCCAGCAGGCTTGATGCGGCGGCGACACCCAGGCCGGCCCAGGTGCTCAACAGCAGGGAGGCAATCGCTACAGGCAGCACCAGCAGGCAGAGGGTGGCACCCGTCGGCAGCCAGAGAAGAGTCAGGCAGGCAACGGCCAGGCTGCCCAGAACCAGCACCCAGATGGCCAGGTAATAGGAGTAGCGGAGGAGAGACCAGACAAGCAGCGAAAGGAAAACGAGGATCAACGCCAGCACATGCGTGCGCCAAGGCCAACTAAGGGCTTCGGCCGCCACAGTCAGCAAGAGCCCCAGGCCGGCCATTCCCGGCCAGACCCAGACGGCTAGCTGCTGCTTGAGTTCCAGTTGCATCTCGCGTTGCGAAGAGGTCAGAGGCTTGGCTGCCGACACAACACCCCTCCTGTAGGCACATGAGCGAGTTCTTGTTCGTCAATGCCACCGGCCAGGGTGACACCGGGGGTAAGCAGCGCTGGATGTCGGGAGTAGTGAAAAGGCAAAGAAACACGGGGTGTGGGGAGGAGGAGCACCGCAGCAACTGCCACTGGTTGTCAAACTGGCAAGTGGCGGCCGGGCCATTCTCGCCAAGGCTCGGCCGCACGGCAATCAACGGCAAGAGGCTGCTTGCAGCACCCCGTCGGGTCTCAGGCAGCAGTCTCTCCCGGATGCGGGGGCTTGCTCTTTCCTGTTGGAAACGGCGCCGCTTGCGCCTCACCCCTTGGCGAATGGGGCAAAATGTGGTATGCTCAGACCAGGTTCGCTGACGGCGCCGAGATCGCACCGCGACGCCGCTCAGCGCAAGCCTGGGCAGATGCGCGAATTGGGCGCGCTGCCGACAAGCGGATAATACCAGGCTAGCCGGGCGCGACGCTCCCGGCTTTTCGCTGCCGAGGTCAGGCCGCTAGAGGCCGAGCCAGAGAAGCGGCGGGACGACTCCACCCGTCGGGGCGCCGGACTGACCGAGCATTGAGGGCAGCCCGCACATGTTCACCAGCATGAGCAAGATCGAGACGCCGATGATGATGTAGAGCCATTGCTGCGAGCTGAGTTGGCGCTTTTTCTTGACAACTGGCTTGGGGATGGGCTTGTCGCAGCGCCAGCAAACGGTACGTTCGTCGGGGTTATAGACCCCACAGTTTGGGCAATCCATTCGAGTTCCTCCCGGCGAGCGACCGGCCGCACGGGCGCCGATGAAAGTCCCTGCCGGCCACTACGAGGAAAGCGGTTATCCGCACGTATTATAGCACAACCTCAAGGAGTCTGCTAAAAGCCCGGGGCAGAGGGGGTGCAGTTCAGTTTGGGGGCGAAAGGGGAGTCCTCCGCGAGCGCAGTCACAGCCAAGTCACGCTAGTCGAAGTGTCGAGCGAACTCGGGACGTGTTGCAGAAAACGCCAAGCTGCGCCGGTCCTCAGTTCGCTCAACAGGTCCGTCCGTGCAGTTTGGCCGCAACTGCGCTCGCGGAGGACTCCCCTCCACGCACGATCCGCCCCCAAAGTAAACTGCACCCGGGGAGAGGGGGAGAGATGGCCGGCGACGTCCCCAAGTCGAACGTGTTGCGCCTGCTGAGCGCGCGCCGGGTGCCCTACGAGGCACATACCTTTTCCAGCGAGATTCACTCCGCCGAGGGAGCGGCCGAGGCCATGGGCGTGCCGCCTTTGCAGGTGTACAAAACGCTGGTCGTTCTGCGCGAGCGTGGGCGGCCGCTACTGGTGCTGGCACCCGGCGGGCGGCAGGTGGACCTGCGCCGGCTGGCCAGGTCGGTGGGCGAGAAAAAGCTGCGCATGGCATCGCAGCGCGAGGCGGAATCGCTCACCGGGCTGCAAGTGGGCGGCATCTCGGCCCTGGCCCTGCTGAACAGGGGGTTCACCGTCTACATCGACACCTCGGCCCAGGGGTTGGACTGGTTCTACGTCAGTGCCGGGCAACGGGGCCTGAACGTGCGCTTGCCGGTGGCGGACTTGGTCCGCATCACCAACGCTCGCTTCGCCGAGGCAGTGGAGGTTTGAAGGTGAGCCGTCCGGGCGCTGGTAAAAGCCGGAGAATTGTGGTAGAATCGCCCTAGTCCATTGGGGAGCATGTATGGACCCGCTGTTGGATATCCTAAACCCTGCCCAGCGGGAGGCTGTCCAGGCCAGCGAGGGACCGGTACTCGTCCTGGCAGGCCCCGGGTCAGGGAAAACTCGTGTATTGACTCATCGTGTCGCCTATCTGGTAGGCCGTCTTGGCGTCCCTCCCTACCGGATCATGGCCGTGACCTTCACCAACAAGGCCGCCCGCGAGATGAAGGACCGCCTTGGCAACCTGATCGGCATGGCCGACCTGGGCGACCTCACCATCGGCACTTTCCACGCTACCTGCGCGACCATCCTGCGCCGCGATGGCGCCGCCCTCGGCATCGACAGCCGTTTCCTGATCTACGACACCTCCGACCAGGAAAGCCTGGTCAAACGCGCCCTGGCCGATCTGAATGTCGATGACAAGCAGTTCCGGCCGTCTTCGGTGCTCAACGCCATCTCTAGTGCCAAGAACGAACTGCAAGAGCCGGCAGCAATGCGGGTGACCAACTACCGGCAAGAGGTTATCAGCCGTGCCTATGCCCGCTATCAGACGCTGCTGCACGAAAACAATGCCCTGGACTTTGACGATCTGCTCTTCGAAGTGGTGCGCCTCTTCCGGCAGCAGCCGGATGTGCTGGCCAAGTACCGCCGCCGCTACCTGAGCGTGCTCGTGGACGAGTTCCAGGATACAAACATGGCCCAATACGAGATCGTGCGCCTTCTTGCTCAGGAAGCGCGGCACGTCTTTGTCGTGGGCGATGAGGACCAGTCCATCTATAGCTGGCGTGGCGCCGATTTCCGCAATGTGCGGCGCTTTCAGAAGGACTTTCCGGAGGCCAAGCTGGTGCTGCTGGAGCAGAACTATCGCTCTACGCAGACGATCCTCAAGGCGGCGCAGGAGGTCATCAGCCGCAACCGCCAGCGTACCGACAAGCATCTGTGGACGGAGAACGGGCGAGGCTTGCCCCTCACCCTCTTTGAGGCCTATGACGAGCGCGAAGAGGCGCAGTACGTCGTCGATGAGATCCAGCGCCTGGTGGCCCGTGGCGACTGTCGGGCGGCCGACTGTGCGGTCATGTATCGCACCAACGCCCAGTCGCGCGTGCTCGAAGACGAATTCGTGCGCCGCGGCGTGCCCTACCGCATCGTCGGCGCAACGCGCTTTTATGGCCGGCGCGAGATCAAAGACGTCTTGGCCTACCTGCGGCTCATCTACAGCCCCGAGGATTCGGCATCGCTCGGGCGCGTCGTGAACGTGCCCACGCGCGGCATCGGCGGCAAGACCCTGGCTACGTTTGGAGCCTGGGCCGGCGAGCAAGGGCTCTCCTTCTACGGGGCGCTGCAGCGCCTAGCCGAGAATGACGGCGACTCGCCGGTCGACACGCGCAGCCGCCGGGCGCTTCTCGGGTTCTATACAATCATGGAGCAACTGCGCGAGCTGGCCCGCGAGGCGGACCTGCTCACCCTGTTCGACGAGATGCTCGTGCGCACCGGCTATATGGATATGGTCCGCGACGGCAGCGAAGAGGGCATGGAGCGCTGGCAGAACATCCAGGAGCTACGCACGGTGGCCCGCGACTATGTGGGCATGGAGCCCGGCGAGGCTCTGGGCGCCTTTTTGACCAACGTTTCTTTGGTCAGCGATGTGGACACGCTGCGCGAAGAGACCGACGCCACTACGCTGCTGACGCTGCACGCCGCCAAAGGGCTCGAGTTCAACGTCGTTTTCCTGACCGGCCTGGAGGAGGGCCTCTTCCCGCACAGCCGCTGCCTCGATGACCCAGACCAGATGGAGGAAGAGCGCCGCCTCTGCTATGTGGGGTTGACGCGCGCCCGCGAACGCCTGCACCTGACCTACACCTTCCGGCGCACCATCTATGGGAACCAGGAACTGAGCGAACCGTCGCGCTTTCTGCACGATATCCCAGAGGAGGCCCTGCGCCGCCCGGGGGGCGACGAGCCGGTGCGCCCCGTTTCGCTGCGCGAGCGCCCGATAGCCCCTCGCCTCGCGGGCGGGGGCTGGCGGAGCGGGACCGGCGGGCGAGCATCTGGGGGGAGCCTGCGGCCCCGGCCTGCCGCGCGGCCCGCAAGGCCCGCGCCCGCACCCAAGAACCTGCCCAAGCCGCCGGATGAGGAGGATGGGCGCAGGCACCGGGCCGTGCCCGGCGAGCAGGTCTACCAGGCCGGCGACCGTGTGTCGCACCCCGCCTTTGGGCAGGGGGTTGTCGTCGCCAGCATCCTAAAGGGCGGCGACGAGGAGGTGACCGTCGCCTTTGAGGGACGAGGCATCAAGCGATTGCTGGCCAGTTTCGCCAAGATGGAAAAACTTGCCTAGTGCGGCGCCAAGTTCTGACGAGTAACATGGCGCTGCATGGGGCGAGTCGCACCCATCAGAATCTCTGCGGTGCACTACTAGCCTGCAGCAAGAGACGCTGTCATCGATGCGGAGGCCACGGGATGAACCCCATCCAGTGCCCTCCGTGTCTACGTTGTAAGCAGAGTGCCGGTGCTCGACAGTTGACAGATCTATTGACAGTACTTGCGCGGTCGGACCCTCCCGCAGGTTCCGCAACCTGTTCTGTTGGCGGAATCGCTGCTTCCGAGATAGGTTCACCGCAAAAGTACGGCCTCCCGAAACCTGCGGGAGGATGCCAATTGAGGAGGAGAGATTGGTAACCAAATACATATTCTGCACCGGCGGGGTCGTGTCGTCGGTCGGCAAGGGCGTAACGGTGGCCTCCATCGGCCGGCTTTTGAAGAGCCGTGGGATTTCGGTCACCATCCAAAAGCTCGACCCCTACCTGAACGTCGACCCGGGCACCATGTCGCCATACCAACACGGCGAGGTCTTTGTCCTGGAGGACGGCTCCGAGACCGATCTGGACCTGGGCCACTATGAGCGCTTTACCGACCAGAACCTGACCCGCGACAGCACCGTCAGCTCTGGGCAGATATATTCCGAAGTGCTCATGAAAGAGCGGCGCGGCGATTATTTGGGGGGCACGATTCAGGTCGTCCCTCATATTACCAACGCCATCAAAAACCGGATCATGGCCGTAGCCAACGAGAGCCAGGCTGATGTGGTCATTGTCGAGGTCGGCGGCACCGTGGGCGATATTGAGGGCCTGCCCTTCCTGGAGGCCATCCGCCAGATGCGCAACGATGTGGGGCGCGACAATGTGCTCTACATCCACCTGACGCTCTTGCCCTACATTCGCTCGACCCACGAGCTCAAGACCAAGCCGACCCAGCACAGCGTCAAGGAGCTGCGTTCCATCGGCATCCAGCCCGACGTCATCATCGCCCGCTCCGACTATCCGGTAGAGCCCGAATACAAGGACAAGATTGCCCTCTTTTGCGACGTGGAAAAGCGCGCCGTCATCCCCCTGGTCACGGCAGATACGATCTACAGCGTGCCGCTGGAACTGGAAGATGCCGGCCTGGCCGATTACGTGGTCGAGCGGCTGGGGCTGCAGGCCAGGCCGCCCGCTCTGGAAGACTGGCGGAACTTTGTCGCCGAGATCCGCCAGAGGAAACCGGTGCTGCCGATTGCCGTCGTGGGCAAGTACGTGAGCCAATACGATGCCTACATCAGCGTGCGCGAGGCCCTGAACCTGGCGGCGCTCGAACATGGCTGCGACGTTGAGATCGAGTGGATCGATTCCGAGGACCTGGAGGCCGGCAGAGGGCTGGAGCGCCTCGACCGCGTGGCGGGGATTGTGGTGCCCGGCGGCTTTGGCATCCGCGGCATCGAGGGCAAGGTTCTGGCCGCGCGCCACGCACGCGAGCATCGCGTTCCCTACCTGGGGCTCTGCTTGGGGCTGCAGGTGATGATCATCGAGTTGGCTCGCCACGCCGTGGGCAACGATTCGCCGAACAGCACCGAGTTCGACCCGACCACGCCCTACCCGGTCATCGACCTCATGGCCGACCAACGCGATGTCAGCGAAAAGGGTGGCACAATGCGCCTGGGCCGCTGGCCATGCCGGCTCCTCCCCGGCACGCGGGCGCATGCCGCCTACGGAGCCGAACTGGTGCAGGAACGGCACCGCCACCGCTACGAGCTGAGCAACCGCTTCCGCGATATGCTGAGCGAGGCCGGGATGGTGTTCAGCGGCCAGTCGCCGGATGGTCACCTGATCGAGATTGCCGAACTGCGAGATCATCCCTGGATGGTGGGCAGCCAGTTCCACCCCGAGTTCCGCTCGCGGCCCAACCGGTCGCATCCTCTGTTCAAGGGCTTTGTGGAGGCCGCCAAGCACTATGCCGCGGCGCGGCATCTCGGGTCGTGCCTGGAAGCAGAGGCTGTAGAGGTAGAGAGCAAATAGTCCCCCCGAGTACCCACATGGCCAACGTCGCCGGGGATAGGGAGCGAACGTTGATGGGGAGAATGTAGGCATGGAGGTGGGAAAGACCCTGCTGGCTGTGGTGGTGATGAGCCTTGGTGTGCTGGGCGCGCTCTTCCCACATGTGCCGTGGCACCTGGCCGACGGATGGAGGGCGCGCGAACACGTGCCGAGCCACCTATCGCTGCTGTTCAACCGGGTCGGAGGAGCCATCGTGTTCCTGATCGGCCTGTGGGTCCTACTGTCAATATAGGAAACCTGCGAAACCTGACGGGTCTCTTAGACCCGTCAGGTTTTTGTAATGATTGTTATCTATTGCTCTGGCATGGTATAATCCCTGCGGGTGCGCTCCTCGCTGCGATAGCCAATCATTCATCCGCCATCGCATCGAAGCAGAGCAGCCCAGGTGAGGCACGGCTTATCATACGTTCCTCCAGTGAAAGGAGTCATCATGGATCTCTTTGAGAAGTGCAGGCAGTACACCCGGGCCCGCGAGGCGATGGAATCCGGCTATTATCCCTATTTCATCCCTCTGGACCAGACAGAGGGCACAGAAGTCGTCATCAATGGCCAGCGCTTGATCATGATCGGCTCGAACAACTACCTGGGGCTGACCACCCACCCCAAGGTACGCCAGGCAGCCATCGATGCCATCAAGCAGTACGGCACGAGTTGCACCGGCTCTCGCTTTCTGAACGGCAACTTGATGCTGCACAAGGAACTGGAGGCGCAACTGGCCGATTACGTCGGCAAAGAGGCGGCGCTCGTCTTTAGCACCGGCTACCAGAGCAACCTGGGCGCCATCGCCGCTCTCATCGGCCGCGGCGACTATGTCGTCACCGACCGCGAGGACCACGCCAGCATCATCGACGGCTGCAAGCTCTCCTACGGCGAGATGAAACGCTTCCGCCACAACGACCTGGCCGACCTGGAGCGCGTGTTGCAGGCTTGCGGCGATACGCCCAAGATGGTCGTCGTCGATGGGGTCTTTAGCATGGGCGGCGACATCGCCCCCCTGCCCCAGATCGTGCCGCTGTGCAAAAAGTACGGCGCCCGGCTGATGGTCGATGATGCCCACTCCATCGGCGTGCTGGGTGGCGGCCGCGGCACCGGCATCCATTTGGGGGTCAACGACGACGTAGACCTCATCATGGGCACCTTTAGCAAGTCCTTCGCCTCCCTCGGCGGCTTTTTGGCCGGCAGCGAAGAGGTCATCCACTATATCCAGCACGCCGCCCGCTCGCTCATCTTTAGCGCCAGCATGCCCCCCTCCAACGTGGCTGCCGTCCTTGCCGCCCTCGAGGTCATGAAGAGCGAGCCGGAGCGCATCGAGAGGCTGTGGGCCATCACCAAAAAGATGCGTGAGGGCTTTCAGCAACTGGGCTTCAACACGGGCCAAAGCGAGACGCCGGTCATCCCCATCTACATCGGCGACGACATGAAGACCCTCTTTACCTGGAAGGCACTCTTCGATGCGGGAATCTATGTCAACCCCGTACTGCCGCCCGGCGTCTCCCCCGGCCAGTCGCTCTTGCGCACGAGCTATATGGCCACCCATACCGACGAGCAACTGGACCGGGTGCTGGGGACCTTTGAGCAGGTAGGGCGGCAATTGGAGCTGATCCGGTAGTGCACCGAGATTCTGCTGGGTGCAACTCGCCCATGCAGCGCCATGTTGCTCATCACAACTTGTGCGGCGCAGCGCTAGCCCCAATACCTGCGTATCTCGGCTCGCTTTTTTGCCCATAGCACGCATCGAGGGTAGAATATAAGGTCCGACGGTCTAGCTGGGATGGAGAAGAACCATGGATACGCTGACCATGATTCTAGCCATGGTGGCTGTGGCAGCTCTGCTGCTGGCCGGCGCCGTCATCGTGGACCGGTATCTGCAGCAGCGCCTTGAGCGGCGCCGGGCAGCCGAGCAAAACCCCGAGCTGGCCGCAAAGAAGGCGGATGCAGCCGATGCATTCATCAGTATCCTCAATCGCTCGGGTGAGGCCGTCCGTCAGTCGATGAAGAGCGCCAAAGAGGAAGACAAAAAGTAGCGCCACGCCACGCGGCAGGGGCGGGCCGTCTGCAGACGGCCCGCCCCTGCTGCTTTTTGCGCTCCCGTATCAGAGGGCAAGCTATGGCTGCACAAAGGGCGGTTCGCCGCGAATCTCGTCGACGATGCTCATGGCCTTGCGCACCGAATCGGCATCGCCCAGCAGCAGGAAGGAGATGCTTCCCTCCGCCCCGGCGATGCCCCCCGCGCCGCAGGGGATGGCTTCGACATCCGCCAGGGTGTCAAAGGCCTCAATCTCGGTAAAGAGATCCCCATAGACGGGAAAGATGCTCACCACATTGCCCAGGGCCTCGTCCTCCTCACTGACGAGAGCGGAGGCCTCCTCGATGGGATAGGGCACGCACTTTTCCAGGCCCACCGGCACAAGCAGCCTCAGCTTGCGCGTGATGATATAGCCGAGGGTACCGCCGATGGTGCCGCCGCCCTCTCCACCCACCCAGATGCCGGCCACTCCCCGCTCATAGTTGATGGCGTTGGCGCCCTTGATAAAGAGGTCGCCGGGCTGCATGACCTTGACGGCCGAGAAGCGGTCCAGGTCGGGCGCCAGCTCGCCGTTGCGAAAGACGGCATCGGGGCGGCTATCCTTGGGCCAATCCGGCGATTCGCCTCGGGGTGTGATGCGGCCGGTGACATAGGTGCGCTTGTCAAAGCGCTCGCCCAAGAGTTCTTCGAGGACATAGGCGTTCGTCGTGCCGGTGGAAACCATGATGATGCCCTGGCGCATCTTGTCCTGCACGATGTCGAGCGCGGCCACCCCACGGGCGATGAGCCGCTTGGACTCGGAGACGGTGAGCGTAACTTGGGCTTTCATCTCGTTGCTTGCCTCCTGCTTCAGGTTGGGGAACGAATGCTGTAACGCCCTGGATTATCACACCGCTCTGCGACGGCGTCAAGCGGCTACTACATGGGGCAAGATGGCATGGCCTCCCCATGTAGTAACGGCTTCCAGCCGTTTGTAGCCCCGCCATTGCAACACGGCCGTTCCAAAAGCACGAACCGCTGAAGCGGTTACCACATGGGGCTATGCGGTAGCTTGGCTGTCTGCCGTGGCACCACTCGTGCAGGGGCCAAAGGTGTTCCCCGACTCTGCAAGCGAGGTGCGTCATGGCCATCATCGAGACGGAAGGCCTGACCCGCCGCTTCGGGGCTCAAGCCGCGGTGGACGATCTGACCCTCTCGGTCGAGGCGGGGGAGTCGTTCGGCCTGCTCGGCCCCAACGGCGCGGGCAAGACGACGGTAATCAGAATGTTGGTGACCCTGATCAAGCCCAGTTCGGGCAGCGCCCGCGTGGCCGGATACGACGTGGTGCGCCAGGCGGCCCAGGTGCGCCGCGTGATCGGCTTTGTGCCGCAGGTCATCTCCGCCGACGGCACGCTGACCGGCTATGAGAACCTGCTCATCTTTGCTCGCCTCTACGACATCCCCCGCAGCGAGCGCAAAGCACGCATCCACGCCGCGCTAGAGTTCATGGGCCTCGCCGAGGCGGCCAACAAGCTCGTGCGCCAGTACTCGGGCGGCATGGTCCGTCGGCTGGAGATTGCCCAGTCGGCGCTGCACCGCCCGCAAGTGCTCTTTCTCGACGAGCCGACCGTCGGCCTGGACCCGGTAGCCCGCCGGTCGGTGTGGGAGCACATCGAAGGTTTGCGCCGCGACCTGGGGACGACGATCTTTTTGACGACTCACTACATGGAAGAGGCCGATAGCCTGTGCGACCGGGTGGCCATCATGCACCTGGGCCGGGTCGTGGCGGCCGGCACCCCGGCCGATCTCAAGGCATCCGTCAACCATGGGGCGGCGACGCTGGAGGAGGTGTTTGTCCACTACACCGGCACGGGGCTCGAGGGCGCCGGCGGCTACCGGGAGGCCGAGAGAACGCGGCGCACAACGCGCCGCCTGGGGTAGGCAGTGAGCATACGTGGCCTTTTCTCGCCGGCCGTGCGTTTTGTCGTCAAGACGTGGACCATCGCTGACCTGGAGGTACGCAAGATCCGCCACGAGCCGATCGAGTTGCTGACGCGTGCGGTGCAGCCGGCGCTCTGGCTCGTCGTCTTTGGCGTGGTCTTTACCCGCGCCCGCGCCATCCCTACCGGCAATCTGCCCTACGTCAGCTTTCTGGCTCCCGGCATCCTGGCGCAGAGCATTCTGTTCATCTCTATCTTTTACGGCATCGCCATCATCTGGGAGCGCGACCTGGGCATCACGAACAAGTTCCTGGCCAGCCCCACGCCGCGCGAGGCGCTAGTGCTGGGCCGGGCGTTGGCGGCCGGGATGCGGGGGCTGGTGCAGGCGACGATCATCTATCTGCTGGCCGCATTGCTGGGCGTGGGGCTGAGCCTGAACCCGCTCGACCTTGCCGGGGTGATTCTGGCCATTCTGGCGGCCTCGACCATCTTTACCGCCTTTTCGCTGATCATTGCTGCCCTGGTCAAAACGCGTGAGGCCTTTATGGGCATTGGTCAGGTGATCATCTTTCCCCTCTTTTTCGTCAGCAACGCCATCTACCCCATAGCCCTGATGCCCTCCTGGCTGCAGGTGCTCTCGCGGTTCAACCCCCTGTCGTACCAGGTGGATGCGCTACGTGCCCTGATGCTGACCGAGGGCACAAGCGCCTACGGCCTGGGGGTAGATTTCGCCGTACTCATCGGGCTCGCCCTCTTGCTCGTCCTCGCTGCCGGGCGAGCATACCCCAACGTGGTGTCTTAGCAGCCTGCCGGGCAAAGTGCTGCAGCAGGCAACCGGGCATGTAGCTGCATCCCACGCTCCGAGGGCAGCAGATCCCCTCCGGCAGGCTCCTGGCGCAACCCTGGGCTCACTTTACCGTATAGGTTAGCGTAAGATTTGGCTGAACTCTGCCTGCTCTGTATAATATGTTGACACATCGAATGGGAACGGGCCGATGCCGTCATGAGCGAGCGCCGGCCCGCCTTCTGCCGGCCGGCGCCGGCAATGCCAGGGCGGCCTTCGCGACACCTGCAAGTCTCCGCACCATGTAGGTGCCTGGGGCTTTGTGGGCCGTCCTCCAGCGCCACGCGTTGCAGGGCATGGCGCGACCTGGCTGAATCGACGCGTTTTTTGGAGGATTGTTGAATGCGTAAAAAGATTATCATTATCGGCCTGGTTCTGCTCGTCGTCGCAGGGCTGGGCTACTGGGGGGTGGGGCGGCTACGCCAAGCCGGGCGTGCGGCGATGGAGGACCTGCAGATCATCACCGTGCAGCGTGGCCCGCTGGCCGCCACGGTAGACACAGCCGGCACCGTCGAAATGGTCCGCTCGGTGAACCTGGTGTTCCAGACGGCGGGGCAGATCAAAGAGATTGCCGTCAGCGAGGGTGACACGGTCAAGGCCGGGCAGATCATCGCCCGCCTGGACACGGCAGATGCTCAACTACAGGTGGCCCAGGCCGAGGCCAGCCTGGCCACCGCCGAGGCCCAGTTGGCCCTGGCCAAAAAGAGCAGCACAGCCGAGGAGATTGCTGCCGCCCAGGCCGCCCTGGCCAGCGCCGAAGAAAACCTCAGGCGCCTGCAGGCCGGGGCCACGGAGGAGGAAATCGAGATCGCACGCCTGCGTTGGGAGCAAGCCAAAGACCAACTCTGGGGCGCCCAGGCCCAACGCGATGCCACCTGCGGCAATCCCCTCGCCGGCGGCGGCGCCTGTGACGGGGCTAACGCCTCCGTCGCCGCAGCCGAGATGGCTGCCGAGATCGCGCGCATCCAGTATGAGCAGGCGCAAAAGGGCGCCAGCGATAGCGACCTGCGCGCCGCCGAGGCCCAGGTGGCGCAAGCACAGGCCAACCTGACCCGCCTGACCAGCGGCCCCAGCGCGGAGGATCTGCGTGTGGCCGAGTCCGCAGTGGAGCAGGCCAGGGTCTCTGTGGAGCTGGCCAAGCGCGGCCTGGAGCAGATGACTCTGCAGGCCCCCTTTGACGGCACCATTGCCCAGTTGGACCTGGAGGTGGGCCAGGTCGTCGGCCCTTCGTCGCCCGTGGGCGTGTTGGCCGGCGATGAGCGCCTGCAGGTCGTTGCGGATATGTCGGAAGTGGATGTGGCGCTCATTGCCGAAGGGCAAGAGGTCGAAATCACGCTGGACGCCCTGCCGGAGCGCACCTTCAAGGGGCACGTCACCGACGTGGCACTGGCCGGTGTGAGCACTCAGGGAGCCGTCAATTTCCCGGTGACGATTGCTCTGGACGAGGCGGACCCGATCGTCAGGCCGGGCATGTCGGCCAGCATCTCGGTGATCACTGAACGTCGCGAGAATGTGCTGCTCGTGCCCAGCCGGGCCATCTACGCCCAGGGCAGAGATAGAGTAGTCTATGTGTGGCGCGGCGGGCAGGTCGAGGCCGTGCCCGTGCAGATCGGCATGAGCGGCGACAGCGGCACCGAGATCCTGGGAGACAGCCTCAGCGAGGGACAGGAGATCATCCTGAGCGGCGGGACCCTCTTCGAGTTGATGGTCCAGACCAGTGGCCCAATAGTATTTGGGCAGTAAGCAGGCTGAGCGATGATCATTCTCGAGAACGTTACCAAAGTCTACCGGCTGGGCACAGTCGAGGTCCGTGCGCTGGCCGGCGTGTCACTCACTGTTGAGCAAGGTGAGTGGGTGGCCATCATGGGACCCTCCGGCTCGGGCAAGTCAACGTTGATGAACATCATCGGCTGCCTCGATACGCCTACCTCCGGCCGCTACACCCTCGATGGGGTGGATGTCAGCTCGCTGGATGACGGCCAACTGGCCGAAATCCGTAACCGCAAGCTCGGTTTTGTCTTCCAGTCCTACAATTTGTTGCCGCGAACCACGGCGCTGGAGAATGCCGAACTGCCGCTGGTCTACAGCGGCGCTCCCAACCGACGCAAGCGGGCCATCGAGTCCCTCATTCGCGTGGGCCTGGCCGACCGTCTGCATCACCGGCCCAACGAGCTCTCCGGCGGGCAGCAGCAGCGGGTGGCCATCGCCCGCTCGCTGGTGAACAATCCGCCGGTGCTGCTGGCCGATGAGCCCACCGGCAACCTCGACTCGCGTTCGGGCGAGGAGATTATGGCCATCCTGCGTGACCTGCACGAACAAGGCCTGACCATCGTCCTCGTCACCCACGACCGGAGCGTCGGGAGGCAGGCGCAACGCATCATCCGCCTGCGCGATGGTCTGGTTGTGCAAGACAGCAGGACGAGGACGGGAAATTGACGGAGCCGGAGGGAGCCGAGGACGGGCCACAGGCCGAAGCATCCCCGCCTCCCTCAACTCCTCTTAGAGGTCTGATATGAACATACAAGAAAGCCTGCAGACGGCGTTGCGCAGCCTGCGGGCCAACAAAGCCCGCTCGGGGCTGACCATGCTAGGGATCATCATCGGCGTGGCCGCCGTGATCGCCCTGCTCGCCATCGGCCATGGGGCGCAGGCTGTCGTCACGGAG
This sequence comes from Anaerolineae bacterium, assembly GCA_034428955.1. Lineage (GTDB taxonomy): Bacteria > Chloroflexota > Anaerolineae > SpSt-313 > SpSt-313 > DAOUGZ01. Next base: position 16,534 of record DAOUGZ010000316.1, read on the forward strand.
CAGATCCAGGGTATCGGCTCGAACCTGCTCTTTGTGATGCCCAAAGCCACGCAGCAAGGCGGAGTGCAGATGGACACAGGCATAGTGCAGACCCTGACCTATGAGGATGCCCTGGCCATCGCCTCCCCTCTCAACTGCCCTAACGTGGCCCGCGTGGCGCCCCAACTGGGCCGAGGGGTGCAAATCGTCTACAAGGGAGAGAGCGTACAGACGCAGCTTGTAGGCACAACGGCCGATTTCGCCATCGTGCGCAACTTTCAGTTGGCCGAGGGCGAGTTCTTTTCCCCTTCCCACGTTAGCGGCCGTTCGCTGGTCGCCGTGCTCGGGCCTGATACCGCCGAGGCGCTCTTTGGCAGTGAAAGCGCCCTGGATAAGAGCATCCGGGTGAACAATATCACCTTCCGCGTGATCGGCGTGCTGGCCGCCAAGGGCGGCGGCAGCTTTGGCAGCGAGGATGACCAGGTAATCGTCCCCCTGACCACAGCCGCCCTCCGCCTGGGGCGCCAGCAGGTGCGCGGCGGTACGGCCGTGGTCGCGATCAACGTGCAGGCGATCAGCGACAAAGCGGTCGAAGCGGCCGCGGAGGAGATCCGGACCGTGCTGCGCGAGCGCCACCGCTTGCGCTTTGAGGATGACTTTCAGATACTCTCGCAGACCGACATCCTCTCGCTCGCCAGCCAGGTCACAGGGGTGCTGACCATCTTCCTGGGCGGAATCGCAGCCATATCGCTCTTGGTGGGCGGTATCGGCATCATGAACATCATGCTCGTATCGGTTACTGAGCGTACGCGCGAGATCGGCATCCGCAAGGCCGTGGGGGCCAAGCGGCGCGACATCCTCATGCAGTTTCTCACAGAGGCCGTCGTCCTCAGCATCGCCGGCGGCCTGTTGGGCATCCTGCTCGGCTGGGGGCTTTCGTCGCTCGTAGAACGCATCAGCACCGCGAGCGGCACCCCCATTCCGGTCACCCTCACGCCGAGTTCGATCGCCCTGGCCTGCGGGTTCTCGATCGCCGTAGGGCTGTTCTTCGGCATCTATCCCGCCGCCCGCGCAGCGAGCCTGAACCCGATAGACGCCCTGAGGTACGAGTAGGGGGGACGAACAGACCCGACGGGTCTCGGAAACCCGTCGGGTCTAGGCAGAGTCCGTTGGACCTTATGGCGTCCAGCGCAGGCGCGGCTCGCGCGCGGCGTGCACTTCGTCCAGCCTCCCCACGAGGGTGTTGTGCGGCGCCTCGTGCAGCAGGTTGGGATCGGTGCGCGCATCCTCGGCAATGCGCAGCATGGCCTCGACAAAGGCATCCAGCGTTTCCTTGCTCTCCGTCTCTGTCGGCTCGATCATCAGCGCCTCGGGGACGATGAGCGGGAAATAGTTCGTCGGCGGGTGGAAGCCATAGTCGATCAGGCGCTTGGAGATATCCAGCGCCCTCACCTCCGGCGCCCCTTCCACGCGCCCTTCGAGCACAAACTCGTGCATGCACGGGCGATCGTGAGAGATGCGGAAGGCGCCTCTGAGCCGGGCCTGCAGATAGTTGGCATTCAGAACAGCGACCTCGGAAGCCTCTCTCAGGCCCGCCGCGCCGAGCATGCGGAGATAGGTGTAGGCCCGGATCATGACGGCAAAGTTGCCGTAGAAGGCCTTTAGCCGCCCGATCGAGCTCTCGGGCCACACGAGCCGATAGGCGACATCCTCCTCGCACTCTTCGCCTTCACAACCGCAGCCACAACTACAGCCGTCCTCGGCCACATAGCGCTCGACGATGGGCCCAGGCAGGAACGGGGCCAGCTCGGCGGTGACGCCGACGGGCCCCGACCCGGGACCGCCGCCGCCATGCGGCGTGGAAAAGGTCTTGTGCAGGTTAAAGTGCATGATGTCAAAGCCCAGCTCGGCCGGCTTGGCGATGCCCATCAGGGCGTTAAAGTTGGCGCCGTCGCCGTACATCAGGCCGCCCGCAGCGTGGACCAACTCTGCGACCTCGAGGATATGCTCGTCAAAGAGCCCCAGGGTATTCGGGTTGGTCAGCATCATGCCGGCGACCCGCTCGTCGAGATGGGTGCGCAGGTCTTCCAGGTCGACATTGCCCCGCTCGTCGGATTTGCACTCGACCACCTCATAGCCGCTCATCGAAGTGCTGGCCGGGTTGGTGCCATGCGCCGAATCGGGGATCAGCACACGCTTGCGCTGCTCGTCGCCCCGGGCGAGGTGATAGGCACGCATGATCAGGGTGCCTGCCAACTCGCCATGGGCACCCGCAGCCAGCTGCAGGCTGACGGCCGCAAAGCCGGAAAGGGCGCCCAGGTAGGTCTGCAATTCGTACATCAGGCGCAGGTTGCCCTGAACGGTCTCTTCGGGTTGGTAGGGATGGGTGCGCGCAAAGCCGGGCAGGCGCGCCGCGTCCTCGTTCACTTTGGGGTTATACTTCATCGTACAAGAGCCGAGGGGGTAAAACCCGGTATCCACACTATAGTTCAGGTGCGACAGGCGGACATAGTGGCGCACCAGGTCTACCTCGCTCACCTCGGGGAGCAGCGGAGCTTGCTCGCGCACCCATTCGTCGGGCAGCGCCGCCGCGGGCACGTCGGAAGCGGGCAAGGAGCAGGCGCAGCGGCCAGGCCGGCTCTGTTCAAAGATCAAGGGCTCGCTCATTCCTCGCCTCCCTCGCCGATCACCTCCAGCGCCATCACCAGATCATCGATCTCCTGCCGCGTGTTCATCTCGGTCACACAAAGCAGCATGTGACCCTGCAGGCTGGGATGACACTCGCCCAGGTCGTAACCGCCGATGATCCCATAGTCGAGCAGCAGATCGTTGATCTCAGCGACGGGGAGCGGGCAGCGCACGACGAACTCTTTGAAGAAAGGCCGATCGCGACGAACGGTAAAGCCGGGGACGGCGTCGATCTTGCCCGCGGCATAGTGGGCCTTGTCGTAGCACAGCCTGGCCACCTGCTGCAGCCCCTGCCGGCCCAGGGCAGACATATACACCCCGGCGGCCAAGGCGCAGAGCGCCTCGTTGCTGCAGATATTGGAGGTGGCGCGCTCGCGGCGGATATGCTGCTCGCGCGTGGCCAGGGTCAGCACATAGCCCCGCCGCCCCTGGTGATCGACCGTCTCACCGACCAGGCGGCCCGCCATGCGCCGCACATAGGCTGCGCGACAGGCGAAAAAGCCCAGGTAGGGGCCGCCAAAGCTGAGGGCATTGCCCAGCGGCTGACCCTCGCCCACGACGATATCCGCACCGTAGGTAGCCGGCGGCCGCAAGAGCCCGAGGGAGATGGGGTCCGCCGCCACGACAAAGAGGGCACCGACTCGATGCGCCGCCTCGGCCAGCGCCGCCAGCTCGGCCGGCGAGTCCATGGCGCCGAAAAAGTCGGGCACCTGGACGATGACACAGGCCGTCTGATCATCGACGCGCGCGGCCAGGTCGCCGAGCGTGGCCGATGGGTCCTCGTCGCCGGCGATCTCTACATTCATGCCCTGCACATAGGTGCGGACCACCGCGCGGTACTCGGGATGCACAGCCGGCGCCACCAGCGCCTTGCGCCGCTTGCCGCGGGTTGCGCTGACGGCCATGATCACCGCCTCGGCCATGGCCGTGCCGCCGTCATAGTGCGAGGCGTTGGCCACATCCATGCCCGTCAGCTCGCAGATCATGGTCTGATACTCAAAGATGGTCTGCAACGTGCCCTGGCTGATCTCGGGCTGGTAAGGCGTATAGGCGGTGTAGAACTCGGAACGGCCGACGATATGCTGCACCACACTGGGCACATAGTGGTTGTAGGCCCCGGCCCCCAAAAAGCAGGCATAGTGGTCCAGGTCGGCGTTCTTCTCGCTCAGGAGGCGCAAGTCGGCCAGCACTTCCATCTCCGAAAGCGCGGGCGGCAGCGTCACCTCCGGAAAGCGCGCCGACTCCGGCACGACCCCGAAGAGGTCTTCCACAGACCGGACCCCAATCGCAGCCAGCATCGCCTGCCGATCGGCGTCGGTGTGGGGAATGTAGGACATCTAGTGCCCCCCCTCTTCGCTCGCCACGTGCTCAGCATAGGCGTCCGCGTCCAGGAGGCCATTCACGTCCTCGGGATTGTCGGGGGTAAAGCGGACCAACCAGGCCTTGTAGGGTTCCTCATTGACCTGCCCGGGGTTGTCGGCCAGCTCCTCGTTGACCGCCACAATCGTGCCCGCGACGGGCATATAGAGGTCCGAGGCCGCCTTGACCGACTCGACAACGCCCCAGGTCGCACCCGGGTCGAAATGCTCCCCCACCTCGGGCAGCTCGAGGTAGACGACATCGCTGAGTTCATCCTGAGCATAGTCTGTGATGCCCATCAGCGCCTCGGAATTCTCGATACGCACCCACTCATGGGTCTTGGTGTAGCGGGCGGTCTGGTCGATCTCCATGGTGTGTACCTCCTTCACCAACCGTCATCAATCATCAGTCGTCAGTCTCGTCTCACGCTTCTCGGATCCTTTCACGGATCACGGATCAGGCTTGATGCAAGACACCGCTCAGGCCTTACGGCGATAAGCCGGCGTGTAGAAGGGCGTCTTGACAACCACCGCGCGACGGGCCTGGCCGCGAATCAGCACCTGCAGCTCTGTACCGATTGCCGAGTATTCCTTGGGCACATAGGCCAGGGCGATGTACTGGCCGACGGTGGGGCCGAACATGCCGGTGGTGATTTCGCCGATGACCTGCCCCTCGGAGGCGACCGCATAGCCGTGCCGCGGCACCCCCCGATCGACCATGGACAGGCCCACCAGCACACTGCGCGGCCCCTCGAGCTTGATCTTGAGCAGCGCATTACGGCCGATGAAATCGCCCTTGTTAAAGGCCACGGCCCACCCCAGGCGCGCCTGCAGTGGGTTGATCGTCGCCGAGATCTCTTGCCCGTAGAGGGGCATCTTGGCCTCGAAACGCAGGCTATCGCGCGCCGCCAGGCCAATCGGCTGCAAGCCGAGGGGGGCACCGGCCTCCAAGAGGCGGTCCCAGAGCATGCCCGCCTTCTCGCGGGGGAAGAACAGCTCAAAGCCGTCCTCGCCGGTGTAACCGGTGCGGCCGATGAGCATCGGCACGCCGGCGACCTGGCTATCCACAGCGTGGTGGAAGGGCACCTGATCGAGCCGGACGGGGGTCAACGGCTGCAGAATGTCCTCGGCCTTGGGGCCCTGGAGGGCCAACATATACGTCTCATCGGAGACGTTCTCGACCGTGGCCTGATAGCCGGAGAGGTGGTGCTGGAACCAGAGGACGTCCTTCTCGAGGTTGGCGGCGTTGACGGCGATAAAGTAGCGGTCCGCCAGGCGGTAGATAAAGATATCGTCGACAATCCCGCCGTCCTCGTAGCACACCGGGGAGTAGCGGGCCTCGCCCATGGCCATGCGCGAGACGTCCGTCGTCGCAATCCGCTGCAGATAGGCCAGGGCATCGCGCCCCTTGACGACCAATTGCCCCATGTGGTCAATATCAAAGAGCCCAGCAGCTCGGCGGACCGTGTGGTGCTCCTCGAGCGGGCCGGTGGGATATTGGACGGGGAGCACCCAGCCGGCAAAGTCGACCATCCGGCCACCCAGCTCCACATGACGAGAGTACAGCTCGGTCTTTTTGCTCATACCTTCCTCCTAAGGTGCAGCACCGCTGCTGCAGGCCCCACGGGCAAGCGCCGGCTCGATCTATGGTAGTGTACCACAATGTCATCGAGAAGCGCGACTCGTCAGATCTGACACACCGGTTTCGAGAGAGGGAGTCCCGCCCAATCACCTTCTTGCCAGGAAAGCCGGTACGTCGGCGGACTCGGCGTCACAGACCTGACGCAGGTCTAACGGCCGCGCCCGCGGCCGGCAATGGGCCAGACGTCCTCCACAATGCCGCCGCGCACGGCGTACAGCTCGTCGTGCAGATTGATCGTCGTGCAGCAATGGCTGGGGCGAATGGTGACCTTGTCTCCAGGGCGAAGGTGAACCGCGCCCGGATCGGCCAGGGTAATGCGTCCGTGCTCCTCCGATAGGCCCACCAGCTCGGCCCCGGGGATGCCCTCCACCGCCGGCAGGCCCATATCGCTGCTCAGCTCTTTGCGCCCGGCGTCGACGATCAGCACATCCTCGCGCACGCGGCTGATAACGGTCGAGAGCAGAGAGAGCGAAGGGCGGAACTCGGGCCGCACCGGGCCATAGTGAGTGTCCATAAAGACGTAAGAGCCCGCCTGCACCTCGGTCACCCCGGGGTAGCTGCCGGTTACGTCGTAGGTGCCCGTGCCCCCACCGCTGACGACAGCCACGGGCAAGCCCGTGCTCTCGAGCAGCGACTTGGTCTCCAGCAGCGAAGCCAAGGCCGCCTCCACCTTGGTCCGGCGCTCGGCCGCGTCCAGGATGTTCACCAGATGGCCCTCGTAGCCCATCAGGCCGGCGAACTCGAGGCCGCGCCGGCGGGCCACCTCGCGGGCAAGCGCCAGAGCCGGCTCGCCAGGGGCCACGCCGCAGCGCCCCATACCGATATCCACCTCCACCAGCACGCGCAGGGCGGCGCCGCTACCGGAAGCCGCCTCGCCCAACTCGGCAACGTTAGCGGCGTCATCCACGGCCACGGTGAGGCGAGCACGCCGAGCCAACTCCATGAGCCGGGCAATCTTGAGCGGCCCCACAACCTCGTTGGCGATCAGGATATCGTCGATACCGGCATCGACCAGCGCCTCCGCCTCGCCCACCTTGGCGCAGGTCACCCCGCGCGCGCCGGCGGCCAGTTGTCGGCGGGCAATCTCGGGGCACTTGTGCGTTTTGGTATGCGGGCGCAGGTTGGCCGGACGGGCTGCAAAGAAATCGGCCATCAGCGCCAGGTTGTACTCCAGCGCGTCCAGGTCCACGAGCAGGGCCGGCGTGTCCAACCCGGCCACGCCGTTGGGGGCAGCTCTCTCTGGCATGTGATCCTCTCTCCTACGGATAAGGCAGCCGAATCTAGACCGGCAACAGGCCGAACAGCTTGAGAATCGAGGCGACGATGACGACGATCAACAAGCGACGCACCCACACGTTAGCGTTCTTGTTCCGGGCGGCAAAGCGGGCGGCGAGCCAAGCGCCGATGCTCTGGCCGGCAGCCATCAGGGCGCCCACACTCCAGATCACCTGGCCGCGGCTGATAAAGACGGCCAGCGCCGTGAGGGTGAGCCCCAGCACGATGATCAGCTTGATGCCGTTGGCCTCAACGAGATTGTAGCCAACCCCCAGCACCATAGACGCCAGCAGAAAGACCCCCACACCGGCCTGGATAAACCCGCCATACACGCCCAGAGCAAAGAAGAGCAGCAAAACCGGGGCGCTCGGGCGGCCGGGTTTGACGATGGACTCTTTGCGCAGCCAGCGCTTGGGGTCGATGAGGATAACCACAAGCATCACCAGCATCACCACACCGATGACCTGGTTCATAGCTTTGGCATTCAGGTTGGCGGCCAGCCAGGCGCCGGGGATGGAGCCGAGCACCGCGGGCCCAACCAGCCACCACACGCCGCGCAGGCTCAGCCGGCCCTCACGGTGGAGCGTGCCGGCGCCCACAACGTTCTGCAGGACCACACCGACGCGATTGGTGGCGTTGGCGACATTGGCCGGCAGGCCCAGAAAGATCAGCATCGGCAATGTGATCAGCGAGCCGCTGCCGGCCAGTGTGTTGATGATGCCGGCGAGGATGCCGGCCAGAATAGCGAGCAGATAGACGTACCACGGTTGGCCCACAAGACACTCCCCTTACATCACAGCATCTACGCGGTCGGCGCCGCCGCAATCCTCCCAAAGGCTTCAAAACGCGCTCCGCAGGTTGGCGTGGGCGCCGGAACCTCCGGGAGGGTGGTATCGCGTGAGCGCTGGTTAGAGAGTATACGGCGAGAACCCGCAACCGCAAAACAGACAGGCGGGCTCCAATCCGGGGAGATGGTGGGCTTGGCCTTGCTGAGCACGCGCTCTCCAACCCTGCGCGGGCCTTTAGGCGCGGAGCGTCCTCACGGCCTCGGCCAATGCACCGGGGCCGCCGACGTTGCCGGGAAAGACGATGTAGGTCAGCCCCGGATAGCGGCTCTCAGCCCCCAGCTCCCATACAGGCACGCCGGGTAGGATCTGCCCACGCACCAGGGCGCGCTTGACGCCCAGCCCACGGGTAGCCAGATCGCTGGAGGTGATGCCGCCCTTGGCCAGGAGGTAGCGTGGGCGGTTGCGCAGGGCGCGCACGACGGCTACGAGCCCCGCCGAGACCTGTTGGCCGATTTGCAGGCTCTGGTGGGCGCCTGCGCCACTGACGAGGCGGCGGCTGGTGTAGACCACGACATCCTGCCCACGCGCCAGGGCGGCATCGGCCTCGGCGGCCACGCGCCGCACCACGTCCTCCGGGCCGGCCAGGAGCTCTTCCACGCCCACCTCGATGCCGCGCAAGGCCGGGTCCGCCAGCAGGGGCTGCAACTGGGCCGTCGTCCGCGGGACGTAGGAGCCGACGACCGTCAGCCCGCCGGCGCCCTGGGGCAAGTCCAGATCGGCGGCGGTCAGCAGGGGGCGCGGGGCCAGCCCGGCGCGCACGCGCACAAAGGAGGCTGCAGTGCGATAGAGAAAGCGGCGCCCCTGCGCCTCAGCGGCCAAGAGCCCGGCAGTCAGGACCTCCAGGTCCCGATAGCTGGCGGTGTTGACCACGCAGACCGCCCCCGGCTGCAGGGCCATCAATCGTTCGGCTACGTGCTGGGGGCCACCCAGGCGCAGGTCCTTGATGGAGAGAGAGGCCACATCCTCAGCGGGCACACGGCCGGCCGTCTTTTCGGCCACCCACTGGCGCAGGTCCGAGGCGCGGTAGCCAAAAGCCTTATCGCGGGCGAATTCCGTCTCGCCGGCCGGCACCAAGCGCTCGCCGTCGGCCACATAGTGCACATCGCCCAGGGTATAGCGGCCGCCCTCCAGGAAGAAGGGTATCAGCAGCCAGGCGGCAAAGGGCTCGCCGAGGGCCTCGGCCAGCGCCTCCACCTCGCCGGGGAAATGGCCGCGCAGAGTGGAGTCGCTGCGGCTGACGACGGCACAGCGGCGCCCGGCCTGGCGCGCCGCCTCGGCCAGGTTGCGGCCGATCTCGGCGTTCAGCGCCTGCGCCTCTGCAAGCGGCAGGCTGCGCGAGTTGGTCAGGAGGTAGAAGGCGGGCAGATCGTTGGCCAGTTCCTCGCGCAGAGCGGCCACCGGCCACTCGGTCAGCACGGGCACGCCGTGCACCGTCTGCGTGCCCGTGGGGTCATCGTCGAGCACGACAACCTTGTCGCCCAGCGCCGCGCGGATGCCCGGCAGCAGGTCCTCCGGCCAGGCGGGCGGCAGCCCGGCAAAGAGTTCGCTCTGAGGAACGCCTTTGAGACTAGAGTTGGTATCCATAAACCTCTCACCCTTATGCCTGTCACAGCCGGTCGTCGTGGGGCCCCTCGAACGGCCCGGCCCCAGTGGCGGTTATGTCAGGATGAACGAGCACAGCCGGCCGTGCCGGAGAAACCCAGGCGCTCCGAGAGCTGCGCGGCGGCCCAGCGCACGATGCCACCCAGCTCGGCAAAGCGCTCGGGCGTGATGCGGCCCGACGGCCCCGAGATGCTGATGGCGGCGACGAGCTGGTCGTCGGCGTTCCACACTGGGCTGGCGATACAGCGCACCCCCAGCTCGCGCTCCTCGTCGTCGATGGCATAACCCCGTTGGCGGATCTCGGCCAGCTCGCTCCGCATGCGCAGTGGGTTGGTGATCGTATTCACGGTGTAAGCCGGCATCCCTTCCTCGATGACCCGCTCCAGCTCCTCCTCGGGCCAATAGGCGATCATGGCCTTGCCCACGGCAGTGCAGTGCAGCGGCGCCCAGGCGCCAAGCTGGGTAAACATGCCGAACGCACGCTGGGCGGGCGCCTGCGCCTGGGCAATGTAGATGACGCGATTGCCACTTGGGATGACCAGGTTGGCCACCTCACCAGTGCGATGTGCCAGCGCCTCCAATGTACCCATGGCCTCGTCGCGCAGGTCGTACTGCGCCTTGGCAGCCTCGCCGACGTGCAACAGGTGCAGGCCAAGGCGATACACCTTGCTCTGACGGTCCTGTCGCACGTACCCCCGCCGAATCATCGTGGCCAGGATGCGGTGAACAGTCGACGTGTGCAGGCCAACACGCTCACAAAGCTCGGTCAAGGCCAGACCGTTCTTTTCCTCAGCCAGTGTATCGAGAAGGAGCAATGCGCGCTCCACTGATTGAATTGACCCCCGCTCCACCTTACTTGATGACATGCGTTTGCCCTCTCTGCTGCGTCTATGAACATCCAGCACATCTATCACAGCTATTATACTTCTAGAAATCATTTTCCGCAATGTGGCAATATACCTTGACTCTATGCTTTCTCCATGCTATAATGGCATTGTTTCTTTTCACAATGCTGAAAGAACTTGCGCCAAGCGCAAGTTCGCAGCTGCTCGATGGCCTGCCCGCTCAGCAATGCGCAAAGAGAGCAACGGAAAGGAGTCACCCAGATGAAGACCCAGATCTCCCGTCGTGCATTCTTGAGGCACACGAGTCTGACCACCGTTGGCATCGTGGCAGCCGCTTGCGCCCCCAAAACCTCTTCTCCCGGCGTAGCGCCCACAACGCCAGCCGAGGCACCGTCCGAGGCGTCCGGCGAAGTATACAAGGTATACTTCTACGCATGGACCAATCCGGACAACATGGTCCCGCTACTCGAGGCCTTCAATGAGGAGTACAAGGGCAAATACGAGATGGTCTATCAAAAGCTGGCGGACGCCAAGACCATGACCATCAACACCGCTCTTGCCTCCGGCGAACGCATCGACGTCATGACCCAGGCCAGCGCCTTCGACCTGCGCCAGCGGGCGAACGCCGGTACTTACCTCGGCCTCACGCAGTTCTTTGATAAGGAAGGGCTCACCTACAAGGGGGTGTTCGGCGAAGCCATCGAGCAGACGCAGAACTTTGAAGGCGAATATTACGCACTCCCGTACTGCAACAACATCAACATGGTGTGGTTCAACAAAAAGCTCTTCGATCAGGCCAATGTACCCTATCCTGACCCCAACTGGACCTGGGACGACTTTCGCGAGACGGCGAAAAAGCTGACCTCCGGCGAGGGGGCGAACAAGGTCTACGGCGCCGCGTTCGGCTACGTAGGCGAGGATATGTACTGGAGTTCCATCGCGCAGCAAAAGCTGGGGAGCTTTTACTACTACGCCCCGGATTTCAAGTCCACCCGCTTCGATGCGCCCGAGATGAAGGAGAGCCTCCAGTTCTTCTACGACATGGTCATGGTCGACAAGAGCATCATGCCCCTGGAAGAATACAACGCCCTGCAACTGGATGCGGACGTCAACGGCATGAACGGCCTGTATTCCGACCGTTACGCCATGTGGATCGCGCCCGTTTACGGCAACCTCTACCTCAACAAGAGCTACGGTGACGTTCCCGAGGGCACGGATATCGGCATGACCAACTTCCCGCGTCCGGTCGGCGCAAGCGAATCCATTACCCTCTGCTACACCTCCACCGCCAGCATCCCCTCCAACGTGGAGAAACCCGAGGCTTCCTGGATCGTCCTCAGGTACATCTGCATCGACCACGCCGAGCTGTTTGCCGGCCCCAAGGCCATGCATCCCGGCTATGCCTTCCCGGACGAAGCGTCCGCGAAAGCCTTTAACGAGATCATCTTCGCCAACGGCAACCGTCCCGGACTCGATTTTGACATGTGCATGGAGGTCATGCTCCTGCCCCGCAAGCTGGTCAGCAGGGATAACCCCATCATCCAGGGACAAGGCAAGATAAACGATTTGATCCTCGCCAACATGTCGCTGGTATTCAACGGCGAAATGAGCGTGGACGACGCACTGGCCGACCTGAAAACCAAGGGCGACGAATTCATCGCCGCGGATCTGAAATAACGGTTCCGCTCCCCGTCTGAAACGGCTGTATGAGCGTGTCATGGCGGTTCACCGCCATGACACGCTCATACAGCGCTGTGCACATATTGGCCATGCAAGGACTGTTGGCCGCATGCAGCACGGCCGTTTACATGGAGACAATGATCCGCATATACAATACACGGGAAGGGATGTGACCGTTATGGCCATCGCCGCCGTCAAGGTGAAGAAAAAGTCCTCCACCTTTGAACGCAACGAAAACTTGGCGGGCTTTGCATTTCTGTCATTGAACCTGATCGGGTATGTCCTGTTCAAGCTGATTCCCATCGTTCTGGCCCTGGGCCTGAGCTTTTCCGAATGGAACTTTATTTCCGGCGTGGGAGGCATCCGCTTCGTCGGGCTGGAAAACTACGCAAAGCTGCTTTCCGACGAGGTGTTTGTGGCGTCGGTGATCAACACCATCATCTATGCCGTCGCCCTAGTGCCCGTCTCCATTTTCCTGGCGCTGGTTTTTGCCGTCATTCTCAACGAATACGTCTTCGGGAAGGGGCTTTTGCGGCTGGCGTTCTACCTGCCTTACGTCTCCTCCATGGTGGCGGTGTCCATCGTGTGGATGGTGCTGTTTTTGCCCTCCTACGGCCCCATCAACACCTTCCTGACGAGCATCGGCATCGCGAATCCGCCCCGCTGGCTCAACAGCAGCAGCACCTCACTACTGTCCATCATCATCATCGGCGTCTGGCAGACGCTGGGCTACAACATCATCATCGTGCTGGCGGGCCTGCAGGGGATTCCCCGTTCCCTGTATGAAGCGGCCGATATCGACGGCGCCAACGTCGTGCAAAAGTTTTTCTACATCACGATCCCCTCCCTATCCAGCACCATGTTCTTCCTCGTGATGATCAGTTTCATCCGCTCCTTCCAGGTGTTCACGCCAGTGCAGGTCATGACCCAGGGCGGACCGGGCAATTCCTCGTCGGTGCTGGTGTATTACATTTACAAAACCGCATTCCATTTCAGCGATATCGGCTACGCAAGCGCCATGTCGTGGGTGCTGTTCATCATGGTGTTCGTGTTCACGAGCATCCGCAGCTTTGTCAACAGCCGGGCGAGATAAAAGGAAGCGTGAGTAGATGGGCTACGCAAAACGCAAGCTTGTTATAAAAATCGTCCTCACTATTCTCATGGCGGTGCTCTCCATCACCATGCTACTGCCGTTCGCCTGGATGCTTTCCGCCTCTTTCAAGCCGGATAACCAGGTGTTCAACGTCCCCATCGAGTGGATTCCCCGCAAGCCAATCCTCGGCAACTATGTGAAGGTGTGGGCCTCGTCGGTGCCGTTTTCCACCTTCTTCCTCAACTCCGTCAAGGTCACAGTCTGGAGCGTGATCGGGGAGGTGAGCACCAGCGCCTTGGCGGCCTACGCCTTTTCCAAGATCAAATTCCGGGGGCGGGAGGTGATCTTCTGGCTCTATGTCGCCACCCTCATTTTCCCAAGCCAGATGATGCTGATCCCACGATTCGTGCTCTTCCGGCTCACCGGGCTTTACAACACCCACTGGGCGCTGATCCTGCCGGGCATGTTCACCGCGTTCGGCACCTTCATGCTGCGGCAGTTCTTCTCCACCATCCCGCAGGAACTCAGCGAATCGGCCAAGATCGACGGCGCGGGCCATTTCACCATTTTCCGTAAAATCATCGTGCCGCTGTCGACACCCGCCTTCAGCGCGCTGATCATCTTCATGTTCGTATCCTCCTGGAACGAATACGAAGCGCCGCTGGTATATCTCCGCTCCAAGGAGCTGGCTACCATCCCGCTGGGCCTCCACTTCTTCCGGGATGAAAACTCCACCAGCTACGGCGCGATCATGGCGGCCTCGGTCTGTTCGCTGATCCCCATTTTCGTGGTCTTCCTCACGTTCCAGAAGCAGTTTGTCGCGGGTATCGCGACCTCAGGCCTGAAGGAATGACCTGCGTCCTGCATATTGGCGGGCCGAGGCACGTATTTATCGCATGAAGCTTGTCCTTTTGACACTGACATAATGTCTCATCAAAGGAGAGGAAGCGTCTTGCACAAGTTTCAATCAAAGAGCCTGCCCGTGTGCTGGCTCGACACGGGCGGTTGCGCCGCCTTTGGCCGCAAGGAGCTGGAGGCCGCGCTCGAAAGCAATGGGGTGAGCCTTCTGCCGGTCAACCACTGGACGCAGAGGACGCGGGCGGATGAGTCTGTCCTCATTGTGGGCACCACCGCCAACCGCCGCATCCAGCTGTTGCTGGAAAGCGCAGGCGTCGATTACCGCCTGCCGCCGGAGAGCCTGTTCGTCCGCCGGTGCGCTATCCCCGGCGGGACGGCGCTGGTTGTGGCGGGCACCGACCAGACCGGCCTCATGTACAACCTCCTGGAGCTGGCAAGGCAGGTGCGCGTCCGCGGCCTTTCGGCCCTCGAAAAAGCCGCCGACCTGACTGAAAGTCCGCAAAACCGCGTGCGCGGCGTGGACCGCTACCTGCTGGGCCACCTCGACGACGAGTGGTTCAAGTCGGAGGCGTTCTGGCATTACCTGCTCGGCCGGATGGCAAAGGCCCGCTTCAACCGCTTCTGTCTGATCCTGGGCTTCGACACCGCTTATATGTCGCCGCCCTATCCCTTCTTCCTCAAGTCGGAGAAATACCCCGAGGTCACGGTGAAGGGCCTCTCCGCCGAGGGCATGGCGGAGAATCTGGCGGCGCTGCGCCGCGTCGGCGCCTTGTGCCATGCGTACGGCATGCAGTTCGTCTTCGCCACCTGGCAGCAGCGCCCCTGGACCGAAGAACAGGACCAATTGGTGAAAAACCTCCCACAAGGGGTAGCAGCTCTGGCTGAATACTGCTATAACGGCCTTAAGGATCTGATCACCGCCGTGCCCGAGATTGACATCGTCCAGTTCCGGGTCAATCACGAGTCCGGCGTGGGCGACCAGGTATCCGCCGAGGATTTCTGGAACCGCTGCATCGACGCGGTGGCCGATACTGCGGCCGACACAGGCCGTCCGCTGATTCTGGATCTGCGCGCCAAGGGGCTCACCGACGCGATGATCGACCACGCCTTCGAGCGGGGTCTTGCGGTGGAGGTGCCCACCAAGTATTGGTGCGAGCACGCCGCGCTGCCCTACCACATCACCGTCATGCGCAGCGAGGAGCTTGCCCAGTTGGATAACTTTAACCACTCCCGGCGCTATTCCTACGCCGACATGCTGCGCAAGCCCCGCTATTACGACGTGATCTTCCGCCTGTGGAACTATGGCTCCACCAACCTGTTTTTGTGGGGCGACGCCGATTACGCGCGGCGCTTTTCCAAGAGTTGCGGCCTGTCCGGTTCGGCGGGCTTTCAAATCAACACGCCGCTCGCCCTCAAATACGGCCACGAGCTATCTCACAAGGAAGCGTGGTATACCTTCAAAAAGCCGGAGCTGCGCCACGGCCGCTGGGAAGACGAGCGCTTCTGGATGTGGTATACCGTCTACGGCCGGCTAGGCTACAACCCCGAAGCCGACCCTGCCGTCTGGCGGGACGAGTTCACGGCCCGGTTCGGCGCGGCGGGTCCCCTGCTGGAGCAGGCCCTTTCCGCCGCCAGCAAGATCGTGCCTTTGGTCACCACCGCCCACATGCCGGTGCATCCCTCCCTGCGCTACTGGACCGAACTGAACACAGGCTGGGCGCTGTTCGAAGAGAACAACTTGAACCAGCCCAAGCATTATGACTGGCAGCACGGCATCACCTACGGCAGCACGGAGCCGAGCGATCACGGCCTGTTCTACGGCGTGGACGAGTACGTGGCCGACCTGAGACTGGGCAAGCTCCAGGGCAAGTATTCGCCGTTGCAGGTCGCCCAGTGGCTGGACGATCTGGCGGCGGAAACCCTGGCGGCCTTCGGGGCGGCCGGAACGGTAGACAGCCCCGAATATCGCGCCATGGCCGTCGACCTGAACATGCTGGCCGATTTTGCCCGCTACCACGCCGAAAAGCTGCGCGCCGCCACCGCGCTCGCCTTCTGGCGCGCCACCTCGGACGGCGGCCGCCTCTCGGATGCTGCCCTGCTGCTGGACCGCGCCATCGCCCACTGGAAATCCCTGGCGGAGCGGGGGAGCGACAACTACTACCACGATCTGAACTTTAGCTCCGCTGGCTCCGAAACCCGCCGCGGCACCTGGGCCGACCTGACCCGGGAGCTGGAGGGGGACCGCACTACGCTGGCCAGCCTTCTGACGGAAAACGGCGTTGCAGCGAGAGAGGCGCTGTCCGCCTGCTACGAACCGGCCCGCCTGCCGGTGGATAGCCGCCAGATTGCCCTGGACTGGCCGGAAACGGCGCGTGCGGGCTGCCCGCTGCGCATCGAGGTGGCGGCCGCTGCTTTCGCCGAGGCCGAGGCTGTGCCCATCCTCCACTACCGCCACACCGATCAGACCGAGGGATTGTTCCACACCCTCCCGATGGAACGCACCGCCACCGGCTATGCCGCCACCATCTCGGCGGACTATGTCACGGCCCAGTGGGACCTGTTGCTCTATGTTACGGTACAGGGGCCGTCTGGCGCTTGTCTCATGCTGCCGGGGGTGTATCACACCATTTACCCCTATCCCTACCACGTCGTTACCGTGGTAAAGTAACTTGCTGGGCTTATTTCACTTCCGCGCCATAGCGCGGCCTCCCGAGATACTTCCCTGGATTGGCGGAGGAGCGCCGCACCCGAATCCTCCGAGGAAAGGAATGGTTTACTATGAGCCCCCAGTACATACAAGAGAACCTGCAAACTCCCGTTAACTACGAATGCGACGTCCTTGTCGCCGGAGGCGGCACGGCAGGCGTCGTTGCCGCCTTAGCCGCCGCCCGCAACGGCGCAAAGACCATCCTGATCGACCGCTACGGCTTCCTCGGCGGCACCATGCTCAACGGCGCGGGGCCGCTGCACAGCTTTTTCAATCTCTATAAGGCCTTCCCCGGCGCAGAGAAGGTGCAGGTGGTCCGCGGCATCCCCAGCGAAATCGTCGACCGCCTGGTGGCTGTGGGCGGCTCGCCCGGCCATCTCGAGCAAGAGAAGGGCGGCAGCTACGACTCCGTCATCACGCTGATTGACTGGGAGATTTTCAAAGGCGTCATCTTCGACATGATGGAGGAGGCGGGAGTTCGCCTGCTGCTGCACACCATGGTGGTCGACGCCGTCCGCGAGGGGAACAAGGTCATCGGCGCGATCATCGAGGGCAAGTCCGGCCGCGAGGCGATCCTGGCCCACACGGTCATCGACGCCACCGGCGACGGCGACCTGGCCGCCAAGGCGGGCGCCAAGTTCATCAAGCAGCACGCCACGACCAAGGTGGGCATGCCCTTCGGCATGATGAACGTGGATTTGCCCCGCTTGGTGGCGTTCCTCGAAGAGAACGACATGGTCAACCAGATCGTCCGGGCGGACAAGGGCAGCAGCGTCGACGACATTGTCCGCCTGGGCTTCGAGCTGCGCAAGCTACCCCTGTTCCGGGAATACATGGACAAGACCGGCATGTGGGGCCCGCTGGGCGCTTCCCTTCATGAGTACAATTACACCTACATCAACGGCACCTCCATCTCGAACGTGGATGCCACCGACACCGAGACGCTCTCCAAGGCGGAGGTCACCCTGCGCAAGCAGGTTATGACGCTGTCGGCCATGCTCAAGGAGCATATCCCAGGCTTCGAGAACGCCTACCTCAGTTGGACGCCGGTCAGCGTGGGCATCCGCTACACCCGCGTCATCGAGTGCGGCCACGACATGTCGCTCGACGAGATCGTGAACGCCCAGCGCTTCGACGACGAGGTGATGCTCTACGGCTTCCACGACTGCGCCCCCCGCATCATGATCAAAGACGCCGGCTACTACGGCATCCCTTACAGGGCATTCCTGCCCAACGGCGTGGAAGGACTGCTGGTGGCGGGCCGCCTGATCACCAGCGTGTGGGAGGCCCATATGTCCACCCGCAACACCGTTTCCTGCATGGCGCAGGGTCAGGCCGTCGGCACCGCTGCCGCCCTCGCCGCCAAACAGAACAAGCAGCCCCGCGACTTGGACGTGCAGCAGCTGCGCACAGTCCTCAAGGAGCAAGGGGTTTTCCTCGGCTGAGAAACACACGGTTCGTCCGGGCTTATCCATCGGAATAAGCCCGGACGAACCGTCCTTTGAGAGGAGCAAACCCATGCGCGTCGCAGAAGTGGTCGTCCGCATTCTCGAAAGCGAAGGCATCGAGGCCGCCTTCGGCATCCCCGGCGCCGCCATCAACCCGGTTTACGAGTACCTGGGCGCCTCGAAGCAGATCAAGCACTATATCGCCCGCCACGAAGAGGGCGCCGTGCATGCGGCCGACGGTTACTATCGTGCTTCGGGCCACATGGCCCTGGCCATCTGCACCTCCGGCCCGGCGGCGACCAATTTCGTCACCGGCCTCTACACGGCCCAGGTCGACTCCATCCCCCTCATCGCCATTACCGGCCAGAACGTGCGCGCCCAACTGGGCAAAGAAGCCTTTCAGTGTGTAGATATCGCCGCCATCGCCCGGCCTGTGTGCAAGGGCGCCTGGTGCATCACCGAGCCCAACCAGGTGCCGTCGATCATGCGCGAGGCCTTCCGCCTGGCACGCGAAGGGCGCCCCAGCCCGGTGCTCATTGACCTACCGCTCGACGTGCAGATGGCCGATATCGCCTACGACCCGGCCGCCGATGCGCCGCTGCCGTTGCACAAGCCGGCACCCAACCCGGACCAGATCGCCCGCGCTGTGGATATGCTGCTCGCCGCCGAAAAGCCGGTCATCATCATGGGCGGGGGCGTGCTCCTTGCCCAGGCAAGCGACAAGCTGATCCGTCTTGCCGAGCACCTCTCGTTGCCGGTAATCACCACCTACATGGCCACGGGCGGCATCCCCGCCAGCCATCCCCTGCACGTGGGGCATATAGGCATCCAGGTAGGCACACCTTTCGGCAACCGCTTCTTCCTCGACTCGGACCTGGTGCTGGGCATCGGCTGCCGTTTCTCCGACCGCCACACCGGGGCGCTGGATGTCTACACCCACGGCCGGCGCTTTATCCACATCAATATCGAGCCTTCGCACATTGGGCGCATCGTCCCCACAGCGTTGGGCATCGTGTCCGACGCCGGCCTGGCCCTCGATGCGTTGCTCGCGGAGGCTCAGCGCCGCACCCCTGCGCGCCCACCGTCGGCCCGGGTGGCGGCGATCCCTGCCAAGCGGGCGCGGTTGGCCCGCCGCACCGACTATGACCAGGTGCCGATCAAGCCGCAGCGCGTCTACCAGGAGATGAACGACTTTTTCGGCCCGGATACCATCTTTACCACCGGCTGCGGCCTTAACCAAATCTGGTCGGGGCAGTTGCAGAGCGTGGAGCGGCCCTACACGTACCTGCCTTCGGGCGGGGCAGGCACCCTCGGCTACGACCTGCCGGCGGCCATCGGCGCCAAGATCGCACGGCCCGAGTCGACGGCAGTGGCGGTGATGGGCGATGGGGGCTTTTGCTTCATGATGGAAGAGCTGGCCATGGCCTGCCAGCACCAAGTGCCGGTCATCGTGGTCATCATCAACAACGGCTACCTGAGCCTGATACGCCAGAACCAACGCTACGCTTACGAATACGAGCACGGAGTGGACCTGACCTACAACGGCCGGGGCATCGATTTCGTGCGCGTGGCCGAGGGCTTTGGCGCCTACGGCGAGCGGGTGGAGCGACCCGAGGACCTGCGTGGAGCCTTCCAACGCGCCGTGGAGGCCGGCAAGCCGGCGGTCATCGACGTCATCGTCGAGCGTGAGACCGACTGCTCGATGGGCGCTAGCCTCGACAAGGTGCGCGAGTTCGAGTAGCCCAACGAGGGGGGTGTGGGGGGCGCTGCCCCCCACACCCCTCCTACCTTAGGCAGGCTGGAGGACCACGGCCTCGCCGTGCTCGCCAATCCAATAGCGCAGGCCGGGGTACTTGACGTCCATGTAGGCGGCAAAGAGCTGCGGGTCCTCCGAGTTGTTGGAAAACATCTCATAGTGCCCCGGCACGGTCAGGCGTGGGCGGAGGGCGCCGGCCAGGTCTACCGCCTCTTGATAGGTCATGTTGCCGATGCAGTTTCGGGCATAGCGCTCGGCATCGCGGCCGTTGATGGGCAGGAAGGCCAGGTCAAAGCGCCAGCGCGAGAGCTTGGCCAGCAACCCCTCGTACCAGACCGTATCGCCGGTGTGCAGGATGGTCACGCCGCCGGCCTCGACCACATAGCAGAGGTAAGGGTAGCCCAGCTCAGGGTCGCGGTCCAGGAACTCGTGGGCCGCGGCGACGGCGGTGATGCGCACCCCATCCTCTTCGTGCGTCAGGCCGTCGTCCAGGGCCACAATCCGCCCCTCAGGCACGCCCAACTCGCGCACGTGCGCACTGGCCACACGCGAGCAGACAAAGCGCGCCTGCGGCGAGGCGGCAGCAATGCCCGGCACGGCCACGGGGTCGATGTGGTCGAGATGGTCGTGGCTGCCCAGGACCCAGTCGGCGTGGGTCACCTCCTCCGGCGCGACCAGGGGCGGGACGTTGCGCCCGGCGTGCGGCATGAGGAAGGGATCGAAGTAGAGAACCTTGCCGGCGACCTTGACGATGTAGCTGAGCTGCCCCAGCCACCAAAAGGCGACGGCGCCCTCGGCCAAATCAAGGCCGTTAACGTCAGCGATGAGTGCCTTGCCTGTCTTCATGCTCCCTCCAGTCTTGGTCCGGCTGCCGGCGCTCAGCGTCCGGCCAGGATCTCGGCCGCGCGCCGGAAACCGCACTCGGCGCTGGTGAACACGGGTACGCCAAACTCGGCAGGCGAGTCGGGGTACGAAAAGGCGAACACAGCCATGGAAAGCTGGGCCAGGACGACGCAGCCAATCTCCTCGCGGCTGAGGCAGGCGCGGATTCCCTCAGCCAGGGCCCGGTTATGGCCCTGCACGTCGCCCACGGCCAGCCGCTGCCACGCCTCTTCGACGGTCAGGCCGCTAAAGGTGACCTCGCAGCCCATCTCCGCCGCCGCCTCTTGCAGGAGCGCCTGGGTGCTGGCCACCGTGGGGCCGTGGGTGGCGACGACGAGCACGCGCCCGCCGTGGGCCACCGCCCGCTCCATCATCGGCCGGTCGATCTGCAGGACGGGCACGCCATAGGGCGAGAGGGCTTGCTCCACCTGGGCGTAAGCCCGGTTCATCGTCGAGCAGGTAATGAGCACCGCGTCGACCTGGGCCAACTCGACCAGGTCCTTGGCATAGCGCACAAAGGCATCGATATTAGGCTGGGGCGGGCAGGGCAGCCCCTGCTCATGCGCGGCCATAAAGTTGAGCTGCACCGCCTCGTTGCCCACGTTGACCAGGTGCACCCCAGGCAGGTACAGCCGCCCGAAATAGTTGGCCCAAAGGGTGATCCACGACGAGCCGTTCAGCAGGCCCAGCCGTTTGCCCCGTAGGGGCAGGGCGACCTCGCTCCCACATTCCACGGGTTCGGGCCCCAGGTGCGCCACGCCGGTCACCCGTAGATAGCTGGCGAAAAGATCGAAAGGGTTGATATCGGCCAAGTCCGTCACCGCAGTGCCTCCCGTGCCTCGATGGCCTCGCGCGCCGCGGCGGCAATGTCTTCAGGCCGCAGGCGATACTCGGCCAGCAACTCGGCGACTCCGCCGCTCTCGATGAAGCGATCCTGCACGCCGATGCGCCGCAGCACGGCCGGCGCCCGCTCGCCGAGGACCTCGGCCACGGCGCTGCCCAACCCACCGATGACCGAGGCGTTCTCTGCCGTGACCACGGCGCCCGTCTTGCGGGCCGACTCAGCGATCAGGTCCTCATCAATGGGCTTGACCGAGCCGTAGTGCAACACATCCGCCCAAATGCCGTCGCGGGCCAAAAGGTCCGCCGCCTGCAAGCAAAAGCCCGTCATCATGCCGGTGCCGATGAGGGTCACGTCGGCCCCCTCGCGCAGCCGGTGGCCCCGCCCCCAGGCGAACTGATGGCCCTCGCCGAAAAGATCGGGCAGGGTGTAGCGGGTGACGCGGAAATAGACCGGCCCCTCGGTCAGCACCGCCGCGCGCATCATGGAGCGCAGTTCCCAGTTGTCCCCCGGATCGGCCACGCGCATGTGGGGCATACCACGCATAATGGCCATATCGGTGACGGCATTGTGCGAAGCGCCGGCCCGGCTGGTGGGGATGCCCACATAAGAGCCGGGGATCTTGACGTTCAGCTTGGGGTAGGCGATGCTGATCGACACCTGGTCCAACGCTCGCTTGGCCGCGAACACGGCAAAGGTGCAGGGGAAGGGAATGTACCCCTGCGTGGCCAGCCCGGCGGCGATGCCGAACATGTTCTGCTCGGCGATGCCGCATTGGATAAAGCGAGCCGGAAAGGCCTGCTTAAAGTATACGGCCTTGCTGGAGGTGTGCAAATCCGCGTCGAGCACGATAATATTGGGGAACTCGTGCCCCAGCTCGAGCAGGGTTTTGCCGAACACGTCGCGCATTTCCTCGGGCATGGTCAGCCTCTCATTCTCCACCGTAGAACTTTTCCTTGGCCACCGGGTCGTCGAGCTTGCTGTAGCCTTCCGCCGGCCGGCCATAGTTGCGAGCCAGGCGGCGCAGCATGGCATCGGCATCCTCCGGGTCCGGCGCCTGGGTGTGCCACTTGTAGTTGAACTCGGTCTGGCTCAGGCCCTTGCCCTTGACGGTGTGGGCGATGATCGCCACGGGGGCGCCGTGGACACGCACGTGACGCGCCGCGTGCAGCGTCTGCAGCAGGGCTTCGATGTCGTGCCCGTCAACCTCCAGCACCTCCCAGCCAAAGGCCCGCCACTTGTCGGCAAAGGGCTCCAGGGTCATCTCCTCCCAGATAAAGCCCTTGGCCATGACCTTGTTATAGTCCACGATGGCGATGAGGTTATCCAGGTGATAGTGGGCCGCCGACATGGCCGCCTCCCACACCTGGCCCTCGTCGCACTCGCCGTCGCCCAGCAGGCAGTAGACGCGGTTGTAGGGCATCTCGCGGAAGCGAAAGCCCAGGGCCATGCCCACGCTGATGGAGAGCCCCTGGCCCAGCGGCCCGCCGGAAGACTCGAGCCCGGGCGTGCGGGTCATGTCGGTGTGCCCCTCCAGGCGCCCGCCCAGCTCGCAGTAGGTATAGACCTCCTCCAGCGGGAAAAAGCCGCGCAGGGCCAGGGCGGCATAGAGGGCCGGCGAGGCGTGAGCCTTGGAGAGGACAAAGCGGTCCCGCTCCTCCCAGCGGGGGTTCTGCGGGTCCACCTGCAACTCGCGGAAGTAGAGGCAGGCCAAAAGCTCGGCAATGGAAAAGGCGCCGCCGACATGCCCCCAGCGGCCGTAGGTGATCATCTCCAGGCTCAACCGGCGGATCCGGTAGGCGATTTCCTCCAGCCGGTCAATCTCTTGGGGTTTGAGGCGCATAGAGGCAGTCTCCTTTCAAGGAAGCGCTACCCGCGTCAAGGGCGAGGCGCACACGCCGCGGCAAACTCGGCACCGATGACGGTGTATCCCACCGTCTCCTCGAACCAGGCGACCCAGCGGGCGGTATTCTCCAGATTCGCCACGCTCTCCGGCGTCTCCCCGGCGAGGGTGCCGTCGCGCAGCCAGATGACGGTATAGTTGCGATAGAGGGCGTCGAGGGCGGTGGCGGCCAGGCAGACGTTGGCCCACAGCCCGGCACAGACCAGATTGCGCACCCCCAGGTTGCGCAGGGCCGTGTCCAGCCGGGTGTCGAAAAAGCCGCTGTAGACGTGCTTGCGAATGTAGGGCTCGCCCTCGCGCGGCGCCAGGCGGGGGGATATCTTGAGCGGCCCGGCAGGCCCGCCGTGGTATTCACGCGAGTCCACGCCGCCCTCGGCGAATGTGCGGTTAAAGGTGTCGGGCACACCATCGAGGCTCCAGCTACGGGCGAAATGGGCGCCAAAGGCCGAGCGTTCGAGCGCGATGCGCGGCGCGCTGTTCATGGCATAGAGCACCGGCAGGCCCACGGCGCGGGCCGCGTCGAGGGCCAGGGCGATGCGCCCCTCCATGCGCTGCAGGTGAGGCACGAGGGGGTCCGCCGGGTCGCCCCAGTCGCCGCGTTTTTGGTCGTTGTAGTAGACGTCTACGAGGAGCAACCCCGTCTCCGAACGCGACAGGAGCAGGTCCTCGTGCCGCTCCTCTCCCGAGTGGGTGTAGCGGCCGCATAATGCGAGGGCTTTGCTCATCACGCCTCCATCTTGCCCCAGACCCGGCGTACGGTTTCGAGGTAGTACATATAGTTGTCGAGCGGGACGTCCGGCGGCACGCGATGATCGCAAAAGCCGATGTAGCCGCCCTCCTCCACCAAAGGCGCCAGGCGATAGACCTCTTGCTCGATCTCGCGCTTGCCCTGGGCCAGGATGTGCTTGTCGAACCCGCCCAGCATGAGCAGGTCCCGGCCGTACTCCTGGCGGTAGCGAACCGGGTCCGCGCCCCAGGTGCCGACCTCGACCGGGAAGAGGCCGTTGATGCCCGCTTCGAGCCACAGAGGGATGAGGGCGTCGATCTGGCCGTCGCAATCGATCCAGATGACCTCGACGCCATGCTTGCGGACCAGGTCGCTGATGCGGCGATAGTGGGGCACGAGATACCGCTTGACGTGCTGAGGGCTCAGAAGCGGCCCGCTGCTGTAGCACATGTCTTCCCACAGGGCGCAGGCGTCGAACTGACCACCCGTCTCCAGCACCCGGCCAAAGACGCCGATGATGCAGTCGGCGACGGTGGTCACCATCTCTTCGAACCAGGCCGGGTCGTCGTACACGACCATCGAGAGCTTCTCGACGCCCATCCAGTTGCGCAGCCAGCCATAGAGGCTGGCACAATACCGCCCACAGGGCAGGGCGATGACCTCATTGCGCTCGGGGTCGGCCCACAATCGGGTGCGCTCTTCCCAGTCTGGGGGGTAGCGGTCGGGGTGTGCCGGGTCCAGGCGGGGTTTGTAGTGCTTGCGCCAACTGTCGCGGTCCACCAGTTGGTGGCCGATGGGCATGGGGATAGTGCTGCCCAGCTTGCTGCGCAGCACGCGCACGCCATCCCACTGCTGGACGAGTTCGCGCTCGCCGCAATCCTCCAGCACGACCTCTTCAAAGGCCGGCATGAGGCCCACCTCAACGCCCGTCGCAGCCATGACCGCATCCAGGCCATAGTCCATGCCAAAGAAGGCGTCGCTGTTGGTCTTGTCGATGTGCGGCGGCAGGCCCTGCCCATGCCAAACGGAGAGGGTCTCGCGCCAAAAGCCGAAATCGCAGATGGGCGCGCGGTCGCGCGGTTGGTAGCGCATGGTGGCCAGAAAACGCTCTCGGTCGGTCATCGGCCCGATCATGGCAGCTCGCCTCCTTCGCCCGCGGCCAGGCGTACCAGGTTGCGCGCCAGGGTGGCGGCGATGGGGTTGGCCTGGGCCTGCTCAAAGATGCGGTACTGGCAAAAGATCAGCCGGCCCCGGCCACAGGGGATGGCCTCGATGTCGCTGTACCAGAGGATGGCGGAGGGCTCGCGCCGGGTCTGGGTGTTGCGCAGGGAACCGGCCAGGACCTCGCCGCCCAGCTCGGTCATGACGTACCAGGGCAGCACGTCCACATAGGCCTCGCCACCAAGCCCCTTCGGCAGCCCGGCAAAGAGGCCGGACTGGGGTTGCCAGTGGTAGCAGCCCATCCAATTGCCGATGCCGTAATGGAGCTGGAGCGGCACCCCCCGCTCCTGGAGGACGCGCCGGGCGAGTTCGTCGCGCGGATGCAGCGCGCCGATGATGCCGGTGCGCCCTTGCTCTACCTCGCCGAGCAGGCGCTGCCAGTCGCCCTCGCTGAGGGTCGCCGGCAGGGCAGCCAGCAACACGGGGCGCTCCCCAGGCGCGCTCGCCGCCCCGTCCGCCCAAGCCGCCGGAACGCTTCCGAGGCACTCCACACTCGCCGCCGCCCGGCTCAGGTCCGGCGGCACGAGCGCCAGGATGGCCTCAACGGACTCGGCCAGTACCTCCCCATCCCTGAGCAGGCGCGCGGATACCCGCCACTCCCCAGGCTCTTGGCCGGTCTCGACGGCGACGGCGCCCATCTCGCGGACGCCGGTGCCCGCCGGCGCGGCATAGCTCGTCTCGCGCTCGGCCCCCGAAGGGCTCTGCACGGTCACCCGTACCTCTTCCGCCCCCTGCAGCGGCTCGCGGCTGACCAGGGTCAGGGCCACCTCGATACGCTCGCCGCAAGCGGCCGCAGGCTTGGCCGCCTTGAGGATCAGGCACTGGGGCCGCTGGAGCCGCTTGAGCACCTCGTAGACCGGCTTGGGGTTGCGCCAGTGGTCGAGGAGGCCGGCGTGGAACTCCCAGGCCACGTCATTGAGCTGGGTGACGATATACCCCGACACCCGTGGGTTGGCCAGGAGCGCCTCGACCTGGCGCTTGAGGCCGGCGGCCTGCAGTGCCTGCGAGGCGCGGACCAGCTCGCGCACGGAGGGGAAAACGCGGTCCAGGCGGCGCGCGGCAAAGCCCTGCTGCAGGCTGTCGCGGAAGGCCATCATCTCGCGGGCGTCGCGCAGGTCTTGGCGCCCCTGAAAGCCGGCAACGACCTGGTCCAGGTCGGCCATGCCGCCGCAGCCCAGCTCGGAGACAAAGACCTGGCCCCGGTAAGATGCCAGCCCTTGGGCCCACTTGTCCAGCATCGCCGGCGAGCCGAAATCGAGGGCCGCCATGTCTACCGGGGGCGGGCTGATGCCCAGGGTGCGCATCCACTCATACGCCTCTGAGGGGATGGGGGCGCCGATGTAGACGTGCAGGTCCTGGATCGGTTGGCGCTGCATCTCGCGGGAGGGGATAACGGTAGTGCGATCGGCCCAGCCGTAATCCTGATCGATGGCCATCGTGCCGCCCGAGTTGTCCAGCACCACACGCGTGGGGTCCAGGGCGCGGGCGAGGCGGGTGAGTTCGTCGCTGTTGAGGGCGTTGGCCGCCCGGTT
This sequence comes from Anaerolineae bacterium, assembly GCA_034428955.1. Taxonomy (GTDB): domain Bacteria; phylum Chloroflexota; class Anaerolineae; order SpSt-313; family SpSt-313; genus DAOUGZ01. The sequence continues at coordinate 43,419 of DAOUGZ010000316.1, forward strand.
CTCGTTGTTGATGCCCCAGATGACGACGGAGGGATGGTTGCGGTCGCGTTCGATCATCGCCCGCAGCTCGCGCCGGCCATGATCCAGCAGGCGCGGGCTGTCTTTGATCCAGGCCAGGCAGCTCTCGGCGTAGACCAGCATGCCCAGCTCATCGGCCAGGTCCAGGTAGCCCGGCGGCGCCGGCCGGATGTGAGCGCGGATCAGGTTGAACCCGGCCTCCTTGGCCAGGGTGATCTCGCGCACCATCATCTCGCGCGTCGGCGGAGTGACGATGGTGATTGGATAGTTAGGCTGCAGAAGCAGGCCCCGCAGCAGGATGGGCTCGCCGTTGAGGAAGAACCGGCCGTCGCGCACGGTGAAATCGCGCAGGCCAAAGCGCACCGTCCGGCTATCCACCTCGGCGCCGCCTCGCCGCAGCGCCAAGCGCAGGGTGTAGAGGTGCGGGTTGCGGCAATCCCAGAGCAGCGGGCGCGGCAGGGGGATGCGATAGGAGAAGGAAGACTCCCCCGGTGGCAGCACGACCTGAGAAGACTCTGTGGCGGCCAGGTCGCCGGAAGGCCCCTTCACCTCCAGCCGCAGCACGGCACCTTGGCTCTCCTGGTCATAGTTCTCAAGGGCCGCCTCCACCCGCACCATCTCTTGGGCCGGGTCGGGCTCGACGGTCACCGCTGTGCAAAAGGTGGTGGGCAAGGCCTCCAGGTAGACCTCTCCCCAGAGGCCGCCGTGGGTGTAATACCAGCTCTGCTTGGAGGCCGGCGACTGCTGCAGGACCATGCCGTCCACGTCCCAGGTCTTGGCCAGGCTCGCCACGCGCACTACCAGCTCGCTCTCCGCGCCGGGCCGGATGTGCGGCGTGACATCAAAGCCAAAGGGGGTGTAGGCACCCTCGTGGCTGCCCACATAGGCGCCATTGAGCCAAGCCTGGGTGCGATAGCTGGCGCCGCGAAAGTGCAGGCGCACCACGCGCCCCTGCCAATCCGCAGGAACGGTAAAGACGCGCCGGTAAAAGCCCACGCCCTCGGCATCGGGATGGGTAACGTTCCACAGAGCGGGCACCTGCACGCGCTCGGCGCGCGCCTCGGGCCAGTGGCCAAGCGCCCAGCCCGCGCGAATGCCCTCGCACGCCGGGTCGAAGGCCAGTTGCCACAGGCCGGCCAACTCCAGCCGTGGCCTGAAGCTGGGAAGGTCTATCGGGTGAGCCATGTCTCTCCTATCACTGCTCAAAGGGATGCTTCCTCTCGATTCGGAAGGTGAAGGCGTGTTCGCAGGGTTTTTTGCCGGGGGTGCGGATGACGAGGCCATCCGGCGCGAACGTCCAGGGCAGTTCCTCGTCAACGCCAAGCATCCTCACCGAGCTAATCTCCGACGGGTACAGCTCCTGGGCCGGCGTCCGGACGACCAGCGCATCGCCCGGCCAGCCCAGGCAAATAGCATAGAGCGTGTCATCTCTAGCGGTAAAGCGGATGTCTTCCGCGGTGTAGCGGATGTCCTGGTCCTCACAGAACGGCCCGCTCTTGACCATCCGGCTGGGTCCCTCGCCATAGACCATCCAGGGGGTCGTGCCGTAGATGGCCTCGCCATTGACCTCGAGCCAGCGGCCGATGGCCAAAAGGAGGTCCCGGGCCGGCTCTGGGATCTCGCCGTTGGGTTTGGGCCCCACGTTGAGGAGCATGTAGCCGTTCTTGCTCACATTGTCTACCAGGTAATGCACCAGCACGCTCGCCGGCTTGTAGGCCGTGTCTTTCAGGTAGCTCCACCCACGCCCGTCGTCTACCGTCGTGTCGGTGATCCAGTCTTGGTAGGTCAGGTCCGGGAAGCGCCCCAGCTCGAGGTCGACGACGGCACAGCCGGGAACCAGAGTGTGCCACTTGTAGGTCACGACCACTTCCTGGCCCCACTGTGCGGCTCTGTTGTAGTAGTAGGCCAGGAGCTCTTTTTTGTAATGCTCCTGGATGTGCTCAATGCCATGGTCGAACCAGAGCATGTCCGGACGGTACTTGTCGATGACCTCCTGCGCTTTGCCCAGCCAGAGGTCGAGGAACGCCTTGCTGGGCCGGTCTTGCAGTGCCCAGAGATCGTCCCTTGAATGGGTGAGGTACATGCCTGCTGCCCACTCTCGATTGTGCAGCTCACCGTAAAGCCCGGCGTAGCGCGGGTCGGAGGTATCGAACTCGTGCCGCCAGTGGGGGTAGTACCACCAGTTCTCGGCGTGGTGCAGGGCCACCATAAAGCGCAAGCCCGCCCGGCGCACGGCTCGCTCCAGCTCGCCGACGACGTCTCGCTTCGGCCCCATGCGCGCGGCGTTCCAGGCGTTGAGTTGGCTATTCCACATAGCAAAGCCGTCGTGATGCTCGCCCACAGGGCCGGCAAAGCGGGCGCCGGCCCGCTTGAACAGATCGGCCCACTCGTCGGGGTCGAACCGCTCGGCCGTGAACATGGGGATAAAATCCTTGTAGCCGAACTCGGAGACGGGACCATAGGTCTCGACGTGATGCTTGTGCTGTGGCGAGCCCTCACGATACATGAAGTAGGGGTACCAGGTGGCATTAGGCCCGCACGCCGGAACCGAGTAAATCCCCCAGTGGGTATAGATGCCGAATTTGGCGTCTCTGAACCACTGGGGCGTCTGGTGCGCTCTGAGCGAGTTCCAGGATGGCTTGTAGGTCAAGGTCTTTGTCCTCCGCCTTCGGAGGTTTAGGGGGTAAACTGTCGCCGCCCGCGGGCGGCGACAGTTTACCCCCTAAACCCCTATCCCAGCCTGGGCCGGGTAGCGCATACTCATGCATCCAAGGGAATGTCCACCGGGGCGCCAAGCTCGGCGGAGCGAGCGGCCGCCAGGGCCAGGCGCAGCGAGCGATAGCCCTCTTCGATGGGGGCGACGGTGGGGCGGTCGCCGCGGATGGCGGCCAGGAGGTCGAGCGTCTCGGCCAGGTAGACGTCTTCCTCGCTGGCGATGCGCTGCGGGGGGCTGTCGCCGGCGGTATCGTAGAGCGTGCCCACATTCGCATCAGCGAGATCGGCGGTGAGGCCGGCCAGGCAGACGCGGACGTCGTTATCCCAACGGTTCGGGATGGCACCGTTGGTCGCGGCCACGACAGCCAGGCCGCCGGAGGCAAATTGGATGACCGTGCCGCTGGCATCCTCGACGGTATAGCCGGGAACGTCCCGGTGAAAGAGGTTGCCCTGCGCCGAATAGACCCGAACCGGCTCGCCCAGGAGGAAGCGAGTCAGGTCCAGCAGGTGGATGACCTGCTCCACCAGTTGGCCGCCGCTCTTGCTGCGGTCGCGCCACCAGGGCCGGTGCAGCGCATTGCAAAAGTAGCGGGCGGTGATAAAGCCCACCGGGTTCGTTCCCAGTTCGCGCATGTATTGCCGCACCCGGCGAACGGCCTCCCCGTGGCGCCACATAAAGCCCACCTGGCTCTTCACGCCGCTCCGGCGGGTCGCCTCGACCATGCCGGCGGCCAGTTCCAGGGTCAGCGCGATCGGCTTTTCGATGAGGTAATGGACCCCATGCCGGCAGGCCAGCTCGACCTCGTTGCCGTGGGCAAAGGGCGGCAGGCAGATGTAGACCAGGTCCAGGTCCAGCTCTTCGAACATGCGCCGGCTATCGGTATAGACCTGCGCCCGGCCGGCGGCGAACGCTTCGTTAAAGGCCTCGGCCTGGCCGCGCACCTCGTCGCAAAAGCCGACGAGGTCGATGCACTCCAGCGCCGCCAGGTGGGCGGCATGTTGCTTGCGGGCAAAGTGCCCGCAGCCGATCAGTCCGGTTCGCAAGGGTCTCATGGCTTCTACCTCATTCCGTATAGGTCAGGACCATCTTGACCCGGTCTCCAGGCTGCAGGTCGAGCAGGGCATAGGCCTCGGCGGCGCGCTCGAAGGGGACACGCGCCCCGATCAGCGGCCGGACCTGTAGCCTGCCCTGTTCGAGGAGGCGAACCGCCGTGTGCTCGAGGCGAAGCAGGTCCCACATCGGCTGGCAGCGATGCGAGCACTCCCAAACGGGCATGCTGGAGCGCAGAGTCACCCGGTTGTGGTGCCACTCCGCCGCCAGATCGAGCCGGCCCTTCTGGTCGCCGTAAAAGCTGACGGTGACGACGAGCCCCTCTTTATGCACCGCACGCACCGCCTGCTGCAGGGCGGTGTATACCCCCGAGATTTCCAGCGCCACGTCGACGCCCTCGCCGGCCGTGGCCTCTTTGATCGTGAGGCCCGCGTCGTCCTCGGCGGGGTTCACCGTCAGGTCCGCGCCCAGTTGCCGGGCCAGGGCCAGGCGCCCGGGGACGGGGTCAACGGCCGCGATCCACTCGGCGCCGTTGAGCCGGGCCATCTGCAGCGCCAGCATGCCGATCGCCCCCAAGCCAAAGACGGCCACCCGGTCTCCGAGCTTGATGGCCGCATCGTGAATGCCGCCCAGGGCGAAACGGGCCGGGTCGGTGAAGAGCATCGTCTCCTCGTCGGCCTGGTTCGCGACGGGGTAGAGGTTCGCCTCGGGCATGAGCACCGTCTGGCGATGCTTCCATTCCCCGTGCACGCGGTCACCAGGCTTGAAGCGGCGCACGTCGGGCCCCACACGAGTGACGACACCCGCCGCCCACGAGCCCATCTGGTGCGGGAAGTACGGCTTGATGCACTCATCCTCTCGCGGAGGCCTGAAGAGGCGGAGGGTGGGGTCCCACAGGCGATCGCCAAAGGGCACAACGCCCCGGTAGGTGTTTAGTTCCGTGCCGTGCTTGATGCCGCTCACGGTCGTGCGAATGTGGACCTCGTCGCCGCTGGGCTCCCGGTCCTCATACTCCTGGTAACCGATGGTCTTGGGCGCTGTCACGACAAGTTCGAGAGGCATGGTTGCTCCTTCTGATTATTGCATTGGCTCTGGCGCTGGGCCCCACGGATATTTGCCGGCATCGTGGCACCACCCGCGACGGGCCTTGCCCGCCAGAGTCTCAGGCACGATGGGTTATCCATCATTCAGCGGAGAGTGCTGCTCTTCGCCAGGGGTCTGCTTGCCGGAATGCCTCCAGCATGATGCCCTTCCTCTCCAGGGCCACGCCAATCGCAGTCCCATCGCCATAGTCGGAGAGGATAAAGCCCCCCGCAGGAACGGCCCACTGCTGCAGCAAGAGCCGGGCTTCCTCGCGTATCTCGTCGTCGCCTGCGAACGGCAGCGTATGCTGAATGTCGCAGAGGGACTCGAAGCAGATGCGCCCCCGAAACCGCCGGCCCATCTCCTCGATGCCGAGCACGCGGGGCTGCTGCAGGTTGATGACGTCCAGGCCGATTTCGATGAGGCTATCCAGGATGGCATCGACCTTGCCGCAGGAGTGCATCCACACATGCCAGCCCTGCCGGTGGATCGCGTCAAAGATGCGCTTGTAGCGTGGCTTGAAGAACTCGTCCCAGAGGGCCGGGCTGACGAAAAGCGCCTGCTCGCTGCCCCAATCATCCGTGAACGAGAAACCGTGGATGCGGCGCCCAAACCGGCGCCCGATGTTCTCGATAATGCCCAGGTCGAACTCGACAATACGGTCGGCGAGCGCCTCGGCGGCCTCCCGCTCCAGACGCAGATCGACAAGCGTGTTCTCAAAGCCGCGCAGAGCATGCATGCGCTCAAAGAGCAGCATAAAAATGCCCGTCAGCACATACTGGCCGTCCGAGCCGGCAAAGCGCTCTTCCATGCCCCGGTAGAACGCCGGCGAGTCGGCATCGGGCCAGCGGAAATGGGCCATGTCTTGCCGGTCGGCCAGCGGATGGCCTTTCACCTGCCCCATGTTGCCCATCTCGGAGCGCACCCACAGGCAGCCCCATTCATCGACCGTGCGCCGCAAGCGCTTGTCGCCCGTGCCTGTCTGGTTCCAGGCCACGGTGTGGGTATCGCTCAGCCCCAGCGCCTCAAAGCGCAGAGGCAACCTATCCGGCACGCCGAACTCGATAGCGCGGCGCACAACCTCCAGGCCAGACATCGCCATCAGGCACCCCTCTACTTTTCAACGGAGTGAAATGCCTCATAGACCCGCCACAGGGGCTCGACGCGCGCCGGCAGCGGCAGATGGGCCGGGAGCGGCCGGGCGCTTTGGTGGAGCGCCGCGTCGATCAGGGCGACGGCGTTCTCCGGCGGGACGTCCGGCAGGATGGCCTTGGCGGGGCTAAAGACGTAGCCGCCGCCGCGCCCCAGGTAGCGCAGGCAGGCCTCGGCCTCGCAGCGCACCTCCTCGGCAGTCCCGCGCGGCAGCGTATGCTGCGAGCTGACGCCGCCGTTCAGGCAAAGCGCGTGGCCGTAGCGACGCTTGATCTCCAGCATATCCATCGCTTCCGGCTGCAGCGGGTTGAGGATCTGGACGCCGATATCGATCAGGTCGGGCACGATCTCGGTGACATCCCCGCAGGTGTGGACCATGACCACCATGCCTTTAGCCCGCACCCGCTCAAAAATGCGCCCGGCCCTGGGCTTGATGAGCTTGCGCCAGCGCTCCGGCCCCATGAGCAGGCCGCGCTGGGCACCCCAGTCGTCACCAAAGCGAAACCCGTCAAAGGGGTAGCCGGCGATGCGCTCGACAAGGCGCAGGTGCAGCTCCGTCAGAGCCTCCAACAGCTCCTCGGCAAAGACGGGATGCAGGACCATATCGGTCAGGAAGGCTTCCATCCCGCGCAAGGCCCAGCAGCGGTCAAAGAGGCCGTGCGCGTCGCCACACAGAACAAAGCGGTCCCCGTGTTCCGCCAGGAACTCGCCGGCGCCGTGGAAGTAGCTCTCCTCACACAGGTCGGGGAACTCGTACCCCCGCAACGAGGGCTCTTTTAGCGGGGAATCCTCCAGGTGCGGCGCATGGCCTGCCCGCCAGGTGCAGCCAAAGGCATCCACATAGCGGTCCGGGCCAAGCGGGCGCCGCGCCGCCTCGATGTGGAAGAAGGGCAGGTGGTTGACGATGCGCCCGGCCAGGTCGCGCCCCTCGGGGAGTTGAGTGAGCTTGTCCAGAGCGGCATCGTCGATGCGGATATCGTAGGGGACAATGTCCGACTCCTGCCCGGCCAGCGCCCTCAGCACACGCTCCTTGGGCGTCAGCCGCGCCGGCAGCCCATCCCGCTTGCCGCCCAACCGCTCGCCTCTGTTGCAGGGGATAGGTCTTTCTTCGCTCACCCCTTCAACGCCCCTGCCGTCATGCCCTTGATCACATAGCGCTGCAGGAAGGCAAAAGCCAGCACCACCGGCACAATCGTAATGGCCATGCCGGCGGCCACGCCGGGCTCGTTGGAGGTAAAGTGGCCCTCCAACAGGCTGATGCCCACCGGCAGCGTGCGCGATTCCGTCGTGCCCGTCAGGACCAGGGCCAGGATGTACTCGCTCCAGGCGGAGAGAAAGTGAAAAGTGGCCATCGTCGCCAGGGCGGGCTGGGAGAGGGGCACAATGATGCGCCAGAAGACACTCCACATCCCCGCTCCGTCCATGATGGCCGCTTCCTCCAGCTCTTTCGGGATCGTCTCCATAAAGGCGCGCAGGAAAAAGACATTCCACGGGATGCCGACCGCGGCGTAGACAAGGGCCAGGCCGCCCAGGTTGTTGTAGAGGCCGATGCGACGGGTAAAGATGGCCAGGGGCACCAGGAGGATGGAGTGAGGGATCAAAAAGCCAAACAGGATATAGCCCCAAACCAACCCCTTGAGCCGGAACTCGAAGCGCGCCAGGGCAAAGGCCGCCGTCGCGGCCAGGAGCAGCACCAAGATGAGGGAGCCGATAGTCAGCACGACGCTATTCAGGAAGTAGAGGCCCATCTTGGCATGCACCCAGGCTTCCTGATAGTTGGACCACTTCCAGTGCGCCGGCAGGCCAAAGGGGTCGGCGTACAGCTCACGCGTGTACTTGAGGGAGGTGAGCAGTACCCAAACCAGCGGATACACACAGACGAGGGCCCACGCGATCAGCCCTGCGTGCAGCGCACCCTGCACAAGGCGGTGAATCCAGCGGTCGCGTCGTTGCTGCCTGGCGATATCGGCCTGGGAGCTGATTGCTGTCATCGCTTTCCCCATTTCCTCAAGCGTCCAGCGCCGCCTCATGCCGCCGGCCATAACGCCACACCAGCGTGACGGCGATGATGCCCAACAAGAAACTCAGCGTGGCGACTGCACTGCCATAGCCCCACGTCTTTTTCTGCCACAGCAGATACAGAGAGTAGGAGATCAAAGTCTCACTCAGGTGGATCGGGCCGCCCTTGGTCATCAGCAGAGGATAGATAAAGGCGCCCAGCGCGCCCTGCAGCGTCAGGACCATACAGGAGACGTACACGCCGCGGATGTTGGGCAACGTGACGTGCAGCAACTGCTGCCAGGCATTTGCCCCATCGATGGCGGCGGCCTCATAGTACTCCTCGGGTATGCCCACCAAAGCCGCCAAAAAGATCACCATATAGAAGCCGATATGCTGCCACGAAGAGGGAAAGCTCGTAGCCCACTGTACGTACCCATCGCCGCTCAGCCATGGGCGCACCCAGGCGCCCCGCCCTGTCAGGCGCAGGAGGCTGTTGAGCACGCCATACTCGTTGCCGGAAAGAACAAAGCGCCACATCAGGGCCATGGTAGTGGCCGGCAAAATCACCGGGATGTAGAACAAAAAGCGGTAGATGTTCGCCCCGCGACGGAGCCGGTTGAGCACAAACGCCAGCAGGAGAGCGACGGGCAGCATAAAGCCCCAATCCAGAGAGAGGCGGCGAGCGTTATTGACCAGCGCCAGGGGCACGATCGGATCGTTCAGCATCTGGGAAAAGTTGGCCAGGCCGACAAAGGGGGCGGCGCTGATAGGCCCACCTTCCCAATCCAGAACACTGTAATAGAGCGAGAGCAAGCTGGGGTAGAGCATCAGGGCGGTGTAGATGCCCACCGCCGGGAGCAGGAAGAGCGCAATGCCCACCGGATTCCCATACCACGAACGGCCCCTGTTTCTACGATTTCCCATCATCACCCCCCGTTCCGCCGGCCATGACCCTGGGTAGGGGTTTGGCGGGTTGGTTGGCCTGGCCGCCCTGCGGGCGGCCAGGCCAACCAACCCGCCAAACCCTCAGATCAACAACTATTCAGCGTACTTGGACATCTCGCTCTGGTAGGCGGTCATGGCGTCTTCCACGCTCTTGCCGGCCATGAGGGTCTGCAGGCCGGTCCAGCAGTCGTCCCAGCCGCGCTCCTGCATGGCCTGAGTGCCGGGCAGGCTGTATGCCGTGTCGGCCTGATACTGGGCATCGAGGAAGGCGAGCAGCAGCGGGTCGACGCCGCTGATGGATTTGACATCGATGCTGACGTCCATCGGCGACTTGCAGAGGAGGATCCACTGCTTGGCCGCTTCCGGGCTAAAGAAGAACTTTAAGAAGGTGATAGCCGCCTCGAGCTTGGCCGGGTCCTCCTCCAGCTTTTTGGCCAGGCCAATGGGGGTCCCCAGCTTGAGCTCGACGGTCGTGCCGTTCTCGCCGGCGGCCGGATAGGGCGCGAACTGGACATTGTCCTTCAGATCGGGCGCCGCACCCTCACCGGTGATCTCATTGCCGATGGTCCAGGCCCCATTCAGATAGAAAGCGGTCTGTTCGGCGACAAAGAGGGCGACGGACTGCTGCCACGTCAGCTCGATCTCGTTGTCGGGGATCCACTTGTTATCCACAAAGACCTTCATCAGCTCAAAGGCCTTGGCGAGCTGTGGCGCGGCAAAGTCGTTGACTGCCAGGGCCTCGCGGCCGCCCTCCTGGCTGGCGATGATGTTGTGCCACTGATGGGCCCCACCCACGCCCCAGGAGGTGGCGAGCTTGCCGATGGCCTTGATCTTCTCGCAGGCCGAGAGCAATTCATCCCAGGTCGTGGGCACTTCTGCGACGCCGGCCTCCGCCAGGATGCGTGTGTTCCAGATGGTGGGCATGGGCGAAACTTCGGCCGAGAGCCCCCAGATATGGCCGTCGGTGCTGAAGGCATCCAGAGCATCCTGGGAGAAGAGCGCTTTCCACTCGGGGTCGGCATCGAGATGGGCCGCCAGGTCCACTACGTAACCGCCGTTCCACATGTCGGTGCCCGTTTCGTGGATGATGTCCGGGCAGTCGCCGGCGGCACAGTCGGCAAGGATCTTTTTGCGCGACTCTTCGCTGTCGGGGTTGAGGATGTTCTCGATCTTGATCTCGGGGTGCTCAGCGGCGAACTCTTCAAAGAGCCAGAGCATGCCCTCATAGTGAGCATCCGTCTCTTTGGACCAGTGGTTCTGGTAGCGCAGAACGACCGGCTCGGCCGGTGCCGCCGTCGGCTCGGGGGCCGCCGTGGGCTCGGGCACGGCCGTCGCTTCGGGCGCTGCCGTTGGCTCGGGCGCGGCGGTATTCTCCGCAACCGGCTGAGGTGCAGCAGTCGGCGCGGGCTTTTCGCTACAAGCTGAGAGGATGGGAGTGACCAGCGTGGTGCCCGCCAAGAGCCCCATCATCTTGAGCAGTTCGCGCCGGCTCATGGAACGACCACACTGGAAGCGATTCCGTCCCTTCACGTCGGATCTCCTTTCCTGGTATCAGAACGAAGGCCAATAGCGAGGGAAACGAGTGTCAACCTGGGTTACGCATCCGATCGGGACCACCTCCCTTCGCCGGTGTTCGTGGGCCCTGAGCCGCATCAGCCGACCCGGACGCGGCTCCGCTCTCGACAAAGCGAGAGCCTCCTCAATGCGGAGGGGCCGTCGACTGGCGGGCGATTAGCGAGAACTGGAGCAAGACCCGTTTGGGCTCAGCGCGCCCATTGATCCGCTCGATGAGCGTCTCGGCCGCCAGGGTGCCCAGACGCCGTGGCGGCTGGCAGATGGTCGTAAGCGGCGGCACAGCGCGCCCGGCTTCATCAATGTCGTCGAAACCGATGATGGAAATATCCTGCGGCACGCGCCAGCCGGCCTGCTGGGCCGTCTCCATGGCCCCCAGCGCGATCAGGTCGTTGGCACAAAAGACGGCCGTGGGGGGGGCCTCCCGGGCGAGCAGCGCCATGATGCCCTCTCGCCCCGCTTCGCGGGTATAGTCGCCGGAAATCAGCAGAGACTCGTCAACGGGCAAGCCGGCGGAGCCGAGGGCACGCCGGAACCCGGCCAGGCGGCGCATGCTGCTGGGCGTACCGGGCGGCCCCTGGATGAAAGCGATGCGCCGGTGGCCCAGACCCAGCAGATGCTCCACCGCAGCCTGCGCCCCTCGTTCGTTATCGCCGTGGACGTGATCCCAGTTGGAGGTCTGCTCCTCTTCGCTCATATAGTCGCCAAGGATAACGACAGAGACATCGTCGCCCATGAGCGGGTTCACGTGCTCATAGGTAACATGGTAGGGATGCAGAATCAGCCCACTAACCCAACCGGAAAGAGAGCGCAGAAAGCGCACCTCGCGCTGCAGGAGGCCATCGGTGCTGCAGACGATGACGGAATAGCCGTACTGGTCGGTCACATCCTGCACGGCCCGCGCCACACAGGACCAATAAGGGTTGCCGATATCGGGCACGACGAGCGCCAGGAGGGGGATCGCTTTTCTGCTCAGGGCGCGAGCGAGCCGGTTGGGCCGGTAGTTGAGTTCCTTCACAGCCGCCATCACCCGCTGGTACAGTTCGGGGCTGACGTAGTGAGTATCGTTGATCACATGCGATACGGTCGCTACGGACACCCCTGCCCGCCGCGCAACATCTCGAATCGTAGCCACGCAAACACTCCCAATCAGAGGCTTAACCGTTTATATAAACGGTTATAAAACCGGTTAAATCATATCATACATTCCGTTTTTTGTCAATGGCTTGCACACTCCATTTTCCGAGCCTTTTCAGAGTCAGCGTTATGTCCTCCTGAGCGGGTTCTGCGGACGTTGCATCGTTGCGAACCGTGGCCCGCGAAGGATCCCTGTGCGCGATGGGGATGCTTCGCTTCAGCCAGTTGACTGCCTATGGGATGAGTCCTTGCCCGCTCAGCATGACAGGCCGCAACTTAAAGGCCCTGCACTCCATTTTCCGGGCACGGTGCACATTCGGTTGTCGGACGGCCTTTGACGCCCCCTGCTCCTTCCACTATAATGCCGCTGCTGGCGGTGGCCGGGCTGCCCTGCTCGGGTTGGCCTGCATCACGCCCCTTGCCCACTGGCGCCACCGACCACCCACCGTTCCTTCCCGTTCGCCACACCGGAGGCTACTTTGCTCGAGACTGCCATCGCCGCTGCTGAGGCAGCCGGCCAGATTCTCAAGGACCGTTTCGCCAGGCCGCACCAGATCAGCTCCAAAGGGCTGCGCAACCTGGTCACCGAAGCCGATATCCTGGCCGAGAAGGCCATCATCGCCGCCATCCGCGCCCGCTACCCCGAGCACCAGATCCTGACCGAGGAGACGCAACACATCCTGGGCTCGGACGCCACCCACCGCTGGATCATCGACCCCCTCGACGGGACGACCAACTATGCCCGCGGCATACCCTCCTTCGCCGTTTCTGTTGGCGTCGAGCGTGAGGGCGAGCTACAGGCCGGGGTAATCTATGATCCCCTCTCCGGCCGCCTCTTTCAGGCTCAGGCCGGGCAGGGCGCCTTCCTGAACGGGAAGCGCTTGCACGTCAGCGCCTGCAGCGAACTGATCGATGCCCTGCTGGACCTGGGCTGGGCGCGCAGCCAGGATGCCCGCCTCGCTTCAGTCCGCGCCACGTGTGACCTCGGGCCCTATGTGGGCTCGGCGCGCAATTCGGGCTCGGCGGCTCTGGGGCTGGCCGCCATCGCGGCGGGCTGGGAGGATCTCTACTTCCACCCTGAACTGGCCCCGTGGGATATGGCCGCCGGCGCGCTGCTCATCCGCGAGGCCGGCGGGACGGTCACCGCGCCGAACGGCGGGCCCTGGACGCCCTTCTCCGGCGGCTGCCTGGCCAGCAACGGCCTGCTGCACGAAAAGGCCCTACAACGCCTCAAGGGCCTGGGCTGACACTCTTGCCAGGTAGCACGAAGCACGGTAGAATAGGCCATCCGCTACACGCATAAAGAGGTGTTGGCATGAGGCAGTTGCAGGGGACGGACATCAAGCGGTTGATGCGTAGCTACCGCCGCGAGCACCCACCCCGGCACAGCATCGTCGCCCTCTGCCAAAGCGTCGAGTACCCGGTAAATGTCGGTTCGATCTTTCGCCTGGCCGACGCGCTGGCCCTCGACGAGTTGGTGCTGACGGGTATCACACCCACGCCGCCCAACGCCACCCTCCACAAAGTGGCTCGCGGCAAGGAGGCTCGGGTTCCCTGGCGCTACGTCCCCACCCCAGGCGATGCCATCCCCGAACTCAGAGCTGAGGGCTATCGGATCATCGCTGTCGAAATCACCGACACGGCGACCCCGTACATGACCTACGACTATCCCGAGCGTGTGTGCCTCGTCGTCGGCCACGAGGATCATGGCGTCACCAACCAGACCCTGGCCCTCTGCGATTCCGCCGTCTACATCCCCATGTTCGGCAAAGGGCGGTCGCTCAACGTGCACGTTTCGCTCTCTATCGTCTGCGCTCACCTGCGCTTTGGTTGCTGACTCTGGGAGGGCACTATGGCACTCATCAAATTCGTCCGCAACTATCACGACCTGAGCACCGACAACGGCTTCCAGTTCGAGTTCTTTTGTGACCGCTGTGGCTCGGGCTATCAGACTCCATTCCAGGCCTCGGCTACGGGCCTGATCAGCGGCGCCCTGCAGACCGCCTCCAGCCTCTTTGGCGCCCTCAGCGGCGCTGCGGAGGTGGGCGAGCGAGTGCGCTCTTCCACCTGGGAAAAGGCCCACGACGCGGCCTTTGCCAAGGCTATCGAAGAGGCCAAGCCGCACTTTAGGCAATGTCGCCGCTGCGGCCAGTGGGTCGACGATGCCTGCTGGAACAACGAACGCGGCCTGTGCCTCGACTGCGCACCGGACCTGGAGGTCGAAGCATCCGCCGCCCAGGCCGAGGCCGCCGTAGAGAACATCCGGGAGGCGGCCCGCGAGGTCAAATACGTCAGCAAGAAAAAGTTCGAAGGTACCGTCGTGGCCACCTGCCCCAAGTGCGGTGCCCCCGCCGCCGGCGGCAAGTTCTGCGCCGAGTGCGGCGCGCCGCTGGCCAAGGAAAAGCACTGCACCGAGTGCGGCGCCAAGATCAAAGCCGGGGCCAAGTTCTGCCCAGAGTGCGGGACGAAGCAGGGGTAGCGTCAAACGTCATCGCTCAAGCGTCGTTCTACTGCGTGACACGTACTGCGTAACCTCGCCTTGTGCAGCGCCCGCCGCTCCAGGCGAGTTTACGCATTACGCAGCAGCATGGCGTTTGACGATAGGAGTTGTGAATGCAGTTGCAGATCGGCGAGCTGGTGCACTATGCGCTGTTCTTTGCGCGGGCACGGCTGCTGGGCGCGCGTCGGCCGCTCGTTGGCGGCATCAACATCACCTCCCACTGCAATCTCGGCTGCGCGCATTGCGTGTACGCGGCGCAGGCGGCACCCCGCGAACACCTGACTCGCGGCCAGATCGAGGGGTTGATGGCCGGCTTCCGACGGCAAGGGGTACACGTGCTCTTTTTGCAGGGCGGCGAGCCGACCCTCTGGCACGACGGCGACTATTGCTTCAACGACCTGGTCCGTGATGCGCGCCGCCGGTTCTCGCGGGTAGGCTGCGTGACCAACGGCATCCTGCCCATCGATAACCCCTGCGACCTGGTCTGGATCAGCGTGGACGGCTCGCCGGAGGTGCACGATCGCGTGCGCGGGGCGGGGAGCTTTGAGCGGATGGCCGCCAATATCGCCGCCAGCGCCAACCCAAACCTGTATGCCAACATCACCCTCTCCCGGCTGAACGTCGACGATCTGGAAGCGTGCATCGAGCACATCCGCCGCGATATGCCGCGCATCAAGGCCGTCTCGATCAACTTTCAGATTCCCTATCCGGGCGTCGAGGCGCACACGCTGAGCTATGCGCAGCGCGCCGAGGCCGTCGAGCGAGTCATCGCCCTCATCCGCCGGGGCTACCCGATCCTGAACTCGCCCGCCGCGCTCCGGCTGATGCTCAAGCCGGGGTGGAATACGACCCACTGGCTGATCAGCCTGGCCCATCCCAACGGCACGGTCGTGGAGGGGTGCGGCGCGCGTCACATCGACCCCAAGATCTGCGAAAACTGCGGCTATGGGGTCATGGCCGAGGTCCAGGCCATCTGGCGTGCGCACCCTGGGGTGATTATGAATGCGTTCAGGCTGTTTGGGGTGGTGGGGCGGAGACGTCAAACGTGAAGCGTCATTCTACTGCGTAATGCGTAACCTCGTGCTGCACCTGCCGCTTCACCTTACGCATTACGTATTACGTAGTAGAATGACTCCTGCCTCTAGAAAGAACCGCCATGCCCACGTACGCAGAGATCCATGAGGCCTATCGCCGGCGCCTGGCCAAGTCCCGGCCCAACTCGCCACGGGCCTATTACGAGATTATGGTGCCGCGCTTTATCATGGTCTCCGCGTCGCTGCCCTTCGCGGTGGGGGCGGCCCTTGCGGCTTATCGCACCAGCGCCTTCAACTGGCCGGTCTTTGGGCTCAGTTCGCTGGTCGTCTTTCTGATCATGGCCGCGGTCAACGCCGGCAACACGTATTTTGATTATGAGACGGACCGCCAGAACCGGAACTTTAGCGCCTACTCGGGCGGCATCCGCATCCTGGTAGAGGGCAAAATCACCAACCGGCAGCATGCCCTCCTCTTTGCCGGCGGCCTCCTGGCCCTGGCCTGCCCATTGGGGCTGGCGCTCTACTTCCTGCTGCACACGGGGCCGTGGACCCTGGCTTTGGGCTTTTTCGGCGCTCTCTGCGGCTGGTTCTACACGGCTCCGCCGCTGAAGCTGGTCTATCGGGGCCTGGGCGAGTTGGTCATCGCCGTCTGCTCGGGCATGCTCACTGTCGTCACCGGCTACTATCTGCAGGCCGCCCGCTTCGACCTGGCCCTCCTGCCGCCGGCCGTGGGGCTGGCCGCCTCGATCCTCAACGTCATCCTCATCAACGAATTCGCGGACCGGCCGTCGGATGCCCGTTCGGGCAAGGTAACGGCGCTGGTGCGGCTGGGGCCCGAGCGCGCGGCCCGGCTGTACCAGGCCAACCAAATAGTCACGCTGCTTGCGCTCGCGGCGGCGCCCCCCTTCGGCCTGCCCTGGTATGCCGCCTGGGGTGCGCTGGTCGCGGCGCTGCCCCTCGCCTGGCGCAACCGGCGGGCGATGCGCGCCGCTGCCTGGGCCGGCGATGGGATCAACGATCTCACCCTGCAGACCACCACCGTGCACCTCCTGCTGGAGGGAGGGTTGCTGGTGGGGCTGTTGGCGGGTGTGGTAATGCGATTGTTGGCATAGGATTCGAAAGAACCAGGAATCAGGGAACCGAGAGCCCAGGCAGCGAGCCGCGCTCGCCCTGGGCAGCCGATTCCTCCGGTTCCTTTCCCGTTCGCTGATCGGAGACAGCATTATGGAGACCATCCCTCATGCGGAACACCCCCGGCCGGACCTGCAGCGAGAGGTCTGGTGTACGCTCAATGGGCAGTGGGAGTTTGCGCCCGACCCCGAGGACCGGGGCCTGGCAGAGGAATGGTGGCAGCGCCCCGGCCTGCCCGGCCGCATCACGGTGCCCTACCCCATTGGGTCCGAGCTGAGCGGCGTTGAGGCCATCAATGCCCCCCACACTGTTTACTGGTACATGCGCCGCTTCGATCTGCCCCGCGAAATGCACGACCACATCGTCTACCTTCACTTTGGCGCTGCCGACTATCACGCACGGGCCTGGCTGAACGGCACCCTGCTGGGGGACCACGTCGGCGGCTATACGCCCTTTTCCTTTGATGTGAGTGAGACCGTGCAGCCACACGACAACCGTCTGGTGGTGCGCGTGGCAGACAGCCGCAGCCTCCGGCAGGTGCGAGGCAAACAGACGTGGCGCGCCGAGCCTTTTGCGATTTTCTATCCGGGCACGAGCGGCCTCTGGCAGAGTGTGTGGCTGGAGAGATCGGGGCCGAGCCGGCTGACCGGCGTGCGCCTCTACCCGGACCTGAAAGCGGGCTGCTTCCACCTGCGCGCGGCCATCGAGCGGCCCGAGCCTGCCGCCTACCTCGACGTTCGCGTCACCGGCCCCGACGGCCTACCCCAACCCCTGGCGCGCCTGGATGTCTCCGCCGGGCGCGCCGACGGTGTCATCCCCATCCGCGACCCGCAGGCCTGGTCGCCCGAGGCGCCGCACCTCTACGAGCTGGAACTCGTCCTGCAGACGGCCTACGCGCAAGAGCTGGACCGCGTCCGCACCTACGGCGGCCTGCGGGAGATTGCCGTCGATGGCGGGCAGATATTACTGAACGGCAAGCCCCTCTACCAGCGGCTGCTCCTGGACCAGGGCTACTATCTCGGCGGAGGCTACACGCCGGCCGGCGACGGCGACTGGCGCCGCGATGTAGAGCTGGTCAAGGCCATGGGCTTCAATGGGCTGCGTATGCACCAAAAGCTGGAGGCGCCGCGCTTCCTCTACTGGTGCGACCGGCTGGGGGTGCTGGTGTGGTCGGAGCTGCCCTCGGCCTACTGGCCCGGGCGCGAGAGCCGGCGGCAGGTGGCCGAACTCTTGCCGGCGATGATCGAACGCGACGGCAACCACCCATCGATCATCACCTGGGTGCTCTTTAACGAGAGCTGGGGCATCCATGACCTGAACTGGTCCGCCAAGGCGCGCGACGAGGTCGTGCAGCTCGTGTATCAGGCGCACAACTTGGACCCCTCGCGCCTGATCATCGACAACAGCGGCTTTGACCACCTCGAGACCGACGTCATGGATATCCATCACTACCTGAGCGGGCTCGACGAGGCGGAGCGAATCTACGACCGGCTCGTGGCCGGCGAACTCTGGCGCCACGCCCTGCTACCCGGCCTGCGCTACATGCTACAGCCGCAGCGGGCCTACAAGCCGCCTCTGGGCCCGCGCGTCCGCTATCAGGGCCAGCCGCTCTTTGTCAGCGAATACGGGGGCTTTGGCCACTATGAGAGCAGCGTGCCCGGAGGGCTCCTGGAGCAATACCAGGCAGCCACCCTGGCCATCGCCCGGCGGCCCGCCTTCCAGGGGTTCTGCTACACCCAGATGTACGACACCTACCAAGAGCGGAACGGCCTGCTGACCTTTGAGCGCGAGCCCAAAGTGCCCCTTGAGGCGCTGCGCGCCTTCAACGAGAGCTTGCCCTAGCTGCCTACCGCAAATGGAATGCGCGCAAAAGCGGATTGACAGCCCGCAGACATGGCAGTATAATGCGAACAACCAATGGCCATGACGGAGAGAGTAGGCACGAGAAAGCCGCCAGGGAGAGGGGGCCACCGACTGCAAGCCCCCTTGGGCCGAACCGTGCTGAAATTCACTCCCGAGCCGGGCGGGGGAAAGCGCCTGCAGGCGCGAGTAGTTCGCCCCGGAGGCCCACCGTTACAGGGGCAGCCGGTAATCCGCAGCTTTGGGCTGCGGCCGCCGGCGAGAAGAGAGGGCCTGCTATCCGGCGGGCCAAGCGGGGTGGTACCGCGGAGTGCGCACGGCCGCACCTTCGTCCCCAGACGAGGGTTGCCGGCCGTTTTTTTTGTTAGAGTGGAGGCCGCATATGCAAGAGCAACTGAGAGCCATGGAGAAGCAGGCCCTTGCCGCCCTGGAGCAGGCCGGTGACCTATCGGCCGTAGAGGAGTGGCGGGTAGCCTACCTGGGCAAGAAGGGGGCGCTGTCGCAGATTCTGCGCGGGCTTGGGCGCCTGAGCCCCCAGGAGCGCCCGGCCGCCGGCCAGGCCGCCAACCGGGCCAAAAACGCGCTGGAGACGGCCTATGAGTCGCGCAAGGCGGTCCTCGAGCAAGAGGCCATCGCCCAGGCCTTTCGCGCCGAGGCGGTCGATGTCACCCTGCCCGGGCGCCCGCCGGCGCTGGGGCGGCTGCACATCAGCACCCGCTCGCTGCGCGAGATCTATGACATCTTTGGCCGCATGGGGTTCAGCGTCTACGAAACGCGAGAAGTCGAGACCGACGAGATCAATTTCCAGGCACTCAACATCCCGCCGCACCACCCGGCGCGCGACATGTGGAGCACCTTCTACACCGACCGCGAGGGGGTCGTGCTGCGCACCCATACCTCGCCGGGCCAGATACACGTCATGCGCCAACTGCATCCGGCGCCCATCCGCGCCATCCTGCCGGGCAAGGTCTACCGCTACGAGCAGGTATCGGCGCGCTACGAGTTCATGCTGCACCAGGTTGAGGGGGTGGCAGTCGGCAAGAACATCCACATGAGCGACCTGAAGGGCGTGCTGGTAGCCTTTGCCCAGCAGATGTTCGCCGGCATGCGCCGCTGGCGCTTCCGCGGCAGCTATTTCCCCTTCACCGAGCCGAGCATGGAGATGGACATCGAGTGCGTGCTCTGCGGCGGCGCGGGCTGCCGCGTGTGCAAGTATTCGGGCTGGGTCGAGATCCTCGGCTGCGGCATGGTCCACCCGCAGGTGCTGCGCAACGGGGGCTACGACCCCGAGGTCTATAGCGGCTTTGCCTTCGGCATGGGCGCCGAGCGGATCACCATGATCAAGTACGGGATCAACGACATCCGCTACTTCTTTGGCAATGATCCGAGGTTCTTGGCCCAGTTCGGATGAGCGGGGATGAAACGTCACGCGTGACGTTTGATGCAGAGGAGCATTATTATGCGCGTGCCACTAAGCTGGCTAAAGGAATATGTAGATATCGTCCTCCCGGTAGAGGAATTGGCCGACCGGCTCACCCTGGCCGGCCTGGAGGTAGAGCGCATCGAGCGCATCGGCGACTTTTGGGACCGCGACAAGATTTTCGTCGGCGAGGTGCGCGAGGTGCGGCCCCACCCCAATGCCGACCGGCTGGTCATTGCCGTGGTGGACTATGGTGCCGCCGAGCCGATGGCGGTGGTCACGGGGGCGCCCAATCTAAAGCCCGGCGACCGGGGCATCAAGGTCGCCTTCGCCATCTCCGGCGCACGGGTCATCGATGGCCACGCCGAGGAATTCCGCATGATGACCCTCAAGCCGGGCAAGATCCGCGGGGTGCGTTCCGCGGGCATGGTCCTCTCGGAGAAGGAGCTGGGCATCTCGCAAGCCCACGAGGGGATCATCGAGCTGGCGCCCGACGCGCCGGTAGGCCGGCCCCTGGTCGACTATCTGGGTGACACCATCCTGGATATCGAGCTGACGCCCAACCTGGCCTATGCTCTCTCCATCACCGGCATCGCCCGCGAGGTCGCGGCCCTGACCGGCCAGGAGCTACGCTTGCCCGCCCCCACCGAGCACGGCACGGGCGACCCCGCAGCCGGGCAGGCCACAGTCGAAATCCTCGACCCGGACCTCTGCCCGCGCTATATCGCGGCGATCATCCGCAACGTGGAGATCGGCCCGTCGCCCGATTGGATGCAGCGCCGCTTGACCCTGGCGGGCATGCGGCCGATCAACAATGTCGTCGATATCACCAACTATGTGATGCTCGAGCTGGGGCAGCCGCTGCATGCCTTCGACCTGGACCTGCTGCGCGGCAAGGAGCCCGGTGGTGCGCCGGCGATCATCGTTCGTCGTGCCCATCCGGGCGAGCGCATGGTCACACTAGACAAGGTGGAGCGCACCCTCGACGAACAGATGCTGCTCATCACCGACGGCGCCGGGCCGGTGGCCATTGCCGGCGTGATGGGTGGCCTGGAAAGCGAGGTCACCGAGCAGACGCGCCACGTCCTGCTGGAGGCGGCCAATTTCAACAACCTGAGTGTGCGGCGGACCTCGCAACTGCTCAAGCTGGCCAGCGAGGCCGCGTATCGCTTCGGGCGCGGGCTCGACCCCGAGCTGCCGCCCCTGGCCGCCCTGCGTGCCGCCGAGCTGATGCGGCAGTATGCCGGGGGCACCATCGAGCGCGGGCTGATTGACGTCTACCCGGCACCAGCGGAGCAGCCGACCATAGACCTGGACCCGCATGAGGTCGAGCGGCTTCTGGGTGTAGCCCTGCCCGAGCAGCGCATCCAAGACATCCTGGAGTCCCTGGGGTTCGGTGTGCTGGCTACCGAGCGCGGCACCCTGGCCGTGACCGTGCCCACCTACCGGCAGGATGTGCGCATTCCGGCGGACCTGGTGGAAGAAGTCGGCCGCATCTATGGCTACGACAACCTGCCCAACACACTGATAGAAGAGGAGATGCCGCCGCAGCGCACGAACCCTTTGCTGACCCTGGAGCAGCGCACGCGCGACATCCTGGTAGGCTGCGGGCTGCAGGAGATTATCACCTACTCGATGACCAACGTGGCCGGCGCGGCCCGGCTGATCCCCGGTGCGCCGCCGCCCAACCCTGAAGGCTATGTCGGGATCGCCAACCCGCTCAGCCAGGAGCGCAACGTCATGCGCCAGACTCTGATGGACGCCATGTTGGAGACGCTGGCGAACAGCCTGCGCGTGGCCGAGCGAGCCACCCTCTTCGAGGTCGCACGGGTCTACCTGCCTCAGCCGGACGAGGCGCTGCCGGCAGAGCCGCGTCGCGTGGCCATCGGCCTGGCCGGCCCCCGTGGGCCGCGCGCCTGGGGCTGCGACGAGCCGGCGCCGCTGGACTTTTTCGACCTGAAGGGCATCATCGAAGCGCTGCTCGAGCACCTGGGTGTGCGGGGCGCCGGCTATGTACCGGTCGAGAGCCCGACCTTCCAGCCCGGCCGCGCCGCTGAGGTGCGCGTGGGCGAGCGTGCGCTCGGCGTGCTGGGCGAGGTGCATCCCACCGTCCGCGAGGCCTTTGACCTGCCGGCGGCCCGCGTGCCGCTGGCCGAGCTGGACCTGGAGGCCCTCATCGAGCTGGCCACGGTCATGCCGGCCATGGCGCCCATCTCGCGCTTCCCGGCGGTAACGCAGGACTTGGCGGTCGTCGTGGACCAGGCTGTGCCGGCGGCGCGCGTGCTGGAGCTGATCAGGCAGGCCGGAGGCGACCTGCTGCGCGATGCCGTGCTCTTTGACGTGTATCGTGGCCCGCAGGTTCCGCCGGGCAAGGTGTCGCTGGCCTACGCACTGACCTATCAAGCGCTGGACCGCACGCTGACCGATGAAGAAGCAGCACGCCTGCAGGCACGTATCGTGCGCACCCTCGAGCACCAGGTCGGCGCGGAACTTCGCGCCTAACAGGCTGCCGGAGAGTCACCCCTCAATAGCAGACCGGGCTCCCACGCCCGGTCTACTACTAAGTAGGCCGGGTTTCCATACCCGGCCTGGCTCCGTTCCTGGTTCCGAGAGTCTCCGTGTCCCTGGCTCCGTTCCTGGTTCTGGCTCTGGCTCCGTTCCTGGTTCCGAGAGTCTCCGTGTCCCCTCTTCCGGTTTGACGACAAGCCCCCCCTATGTTACACTCCCTCCTAACTGAAAGGCTTTTTCAATTAGCGCCGCCAGCCGGCGATGAGGGGGAGGTTTTTGTGGCGACCGATGCCCACATCCTGCAGGCAGGCCTGCGCCGGAGCCGGCTCAAGCTCACGCGGCCACGCCGGGCCGTGTTGGAGGTAGTCGCCGCGGCGGAGCAGCATCTGACGCCTACCGAAGTCTACCAGCGGGCCAAGGCGCACTACCCCAAGCTGGGGCTGACGACCGTCTATCGCACGCTGGATATCCTCACGCGCCTGGGATACGTACAGCGCGTACACGGTGAGGATAGCTGCCACAGCTATGTGGCTATGGCCCGGCCGCACGGGCACCACCTGCTCTGTTCCTCTTGCGGTGAAACCCTCGAGTTCACGGATTGCGACCTGGAGCCCCTGGTCGGCGTGCTGGAGGCCCGGACCGGTTACGAGATTGAGCGGCACATCCTGCAGATGATCGGCCTCTGCCCGGCTTGCCAGGCGCAGGCGGGGGAAACAGGCCCCAGCGACCCAAAGCCGGAGCAGGGTGGGGAAGGCTGAGATGATAGGACAGCTACAAGGCTCGGGAGTGGATCCCGGCGAGCCCGCGTACCTCGAACTGGAGCATATCACGGTCGCCTATGCGGAGCATATAGCCCTGCAGGACGTCACCTGCCGAATCGCCCATGGCACACGGGTGGCGGTGGTCGGCCCGAACGGAGCGGGCAAGTCCACCCTGTTCAAAGCCTTGGCCGGCCTGCTCCCCGTGCGCAGCGGGCGCATCCTGCTCCACGGGAAGGCGCTCGCGCAGCAGCCGGATTCGATCGCCTATGTGCCGCAGCGCAAGGAAATCGATTGGGGCTTTCCGGTGACCGTGCTGGACGTCGTTCTGATGGGGTGCTACGGGCGGCTGGGCTGGCTCAGGCGCCCCGGAAAGAGAGAGCGCGAGGCGGCCCTGCGCGCCCTGGAGCGCATGGGCATCGCCGGCCTGGCCGAATCAGCGATCGGCGAACTCTCCGGCGGGCAACAGCAGCGGGTATTTCTGGCTCGCGCCCTGGCCCAGGAGCCGCACATCCTGATTCTCGACGAGCCCTTTAACGGCGTCGACGTCTCTACGCAAGAGACAACCCTGAACCTGCTGGAGCAACTGCGCGAGCAGTCGGTAACGGTCATCACCTCCACCCACGACTTGAACATGGCCATGTCGCACTTTGAGCAGGTGATGCTGCTCAACCGGCGGCTGGTGGCCTGTGGGCCGGCCGAGGAGGTCATCACGCCCGAGATCTTGACGGAAGTGTTTGGGCAGCAATTGCTCATTCTGCCCGGCGGAACCGTCATCGTGGACAACTGCTGCCCACCCGGACGAGAAGCTCTGGGGGAAAGAGCATGATCGACTGGCTCACCGCCCCCCTGTCCTACGGCTTTATGCAGCGCGGTCTGTTGGCCTCGTTGATGGTCGGCATCCTGTGTGCCGTCATCGGCTGCTACGTCGTGTTGCGCTCGATGGCCTTTCTGGGCGATGCCCTGGCCCACGCCATCCTCCCAGGTGTGGCCGTCGCCTACCTGCTGGGCGGCAACCTGATCGTCGGCGCGCTCGTCGCCGCCGTGATCGTAGCCCTGTCCATCGGCGTCTTTACCCGCCAGGGCGCCGTCAAAGAGGACACAGCCATCGGCATCCTCTTTGCCGCGGCGCTCTCCCTGGGCGTGGCCCTGCTCAGCACGATGAAGACATATGCCGTGGACCTGACGCACATCCTCTTCGGCAACGTGCTCGGCGTAAGCCCGGCCGACCTCTGGCTCATCGGCGGCCTGGGGCTCATCGTTCTGGGCATGGTCGCTCTGCTGTACAAAGAGTTCCTCCTGGTCTCCTTCGACCCCGTCCTGGCCAAGACGCTGCGGCTGCCCCTCGAAGCCTTGCGCAATGCCATGCTCATCCTCCTGGCCCTGACCATCGTCATCTCGCTGCAGACGGTGGGGGTTGGGCTGGTAGCCTCGATGCTGGTCACGCCGGGCGCGGCTGCCTACCTTCTGACGCGACGCCTGCCTTCGATGATGGCCCTGGCGGCAGCCATTGGCGCCGTGTCCAGCGTCGCCGGCCTCTACCTCAGCTTTTACGTGAATATCGCCTCCGGCGCGGCGATTGTGCTGGTCGCAACGGCGTTCTTTCTGCTCGCCTTCCTGCTGGCCCCTCAGCGGGGCCTGGTATCGCAGGCATTGCAGGCCCGCCGCCGCCGGTTGAGCGGAGGTGAAGTCGATGTTTCGTTGGAATAGCGCCAGGCGCGCCGCGCTCGTCGTAGCAGCCCTGGCCCTGGCTCTGGCCGGCTGCACAGAGGGCACCCCGCCGGCCGAGCAAAGCGACAAGCTCAACGTCGTGGCCACCACGACTATCGTGGGCGACGTGGTCCGGCAGGTCGGGGGCGAGGCCATCGATCTGAAGGTGCTGCTTCCCCCTGGCGCCGACCCCCACTCTTACGAGGCGACTCCGCGCGACGTGGCCACAGTGGCCGGGGCACGGGCCGTCTTTGCCAACGGAGTCGGCCTGGAGACGTTCCTGGACCCGCTCCTACAGAACGCGGGCGGCCAGGCAGAGATCGTCTCGGTATCTGAGGGGATCAAGCTGCGCGAACTCGGCGCAGGGCATGATGAGGAAGCGGGGGAGCACGAGCACGGACACGAGGGCATGGACCCCCACGTCTGGACGGACCCCAACAATGTGCTGGTGTGGGTGCAGAACATCGCTGCCGCCCTCAGCCACCTGGACCCCGAAAACGCCGCTACGTACGGGGCCAACGCTGAGAACTATCGGGCGCAGCTCGTAGAACTCGACGCCTGGGTGCGCGAGCAAGTGGCCCAGATTCCTGAGGCCAACCGCAAGCTCGTCACCGACCATATGACGTTCGGCTATCTGGCGGAGCGTTATGGCCTGGAGCAGGCGGGCACCGTCGTGAGTGGTTTCACGACCCTGGCCGAGCCCTCGTCGCAGGAGGTGGCCCTCCTGGTGGATACCATCCGCCGGCAGGGCATCAAGGCCCTGTTCGTCGGCAGCACGGTGAACCCGGGCCTGGCCCAGCGCATCGCCGGCGATACGGGCGCCAAGCTGGTAACCCTCTACACCGGCTCGCTCACGCCGCCCGGCGGCGACGCCGACAGCTATATCGCCTACACCCGCCACAACGTTTCGGCAATCGTCGAGGCGCTCAAGTGACCTTCCTGTAGGTTCCAGGTTTTTGTGGGCTGGCCTCGCCAGCCCACAAAAACCCCTACGGGCTCTTTGACCGATCCAGGCTCATGTGGTACACTCGAAAATAAGAGAATACAGACATCTCCGAGCTTTGCGTCCTACAGGCCCGGCCCACGGCGCAAAGCCGATGGGTGTGGCTGGAAACGGCCATGCCTCCCATGTTTGGAAAGGGGATGGGGTTCTCGCTCGCTGCGAATGTATGGCGGCGCCCCGCTCCTGGGCGCCGCTCTTTGCTACGCCCAGAGCTAGGTCCTGCCCGCTTGGCGGCGCCCCTTTCCCACCGGGCGCCGCTTTTTGCTGCGCCCGGGCCACGGTTGTTCCTCATGGAGGGCCCATGGTGCGCAAGCGCTACTACTTTTCGACCCGCGACCTCCTGATCCTCGCCGCCCTGGCCGCGTTGGGTGGGGTCACCGGTACCTATATCAACGCCATCGGCGACGTATTCCAGTCGGTGCTCGGCTTTGCCGGCACGAACCAGTGGGCCGCCGGCCTGCACGTCCTCTGGCTGACCCTGGCCGTCGGGCTGACGGGTAAGCCGGGCAGCGGCACAGTCGCCGGTATCCTCAAAGGGGCGGTCGAGTTCCTCAGCGGCAACACCCACGGCCTGCTGGTGGTGCTGATCGACGTCATCGCCGGGTTGCTGGTCGATCTCGGCTTCCTGCCCTTCCGCGATAAGGACTCCCTCCCTGCCTACGGCCTGGCGGGCGGGCTGGCCTCCGCCTCCAACGTGCTGGTCTTCCAGCTCTTTGCCGCCCTGCCGGCGGACATGCTGGCCTACGGTGCGATGCTGCTGGTGGCCGTGGTGGCCGGAGCCTCGGGCGTGCTCTTTGCCGGTTTTTTGGGGCGGGCACTGGTGAACGCCCTGCGCCGCGCCGGCGTGGTCAAAGACCGGCCCGTACTGCGCGGCAACGGCCGCCTGTACCCGGCTTTCCTGGCGATTGTGGCCCTCTTGGCGGCGGGGATGGGGCTCTACCTGCGGCAGGCGCTGCGCGGCCCGGCCAATGTGCGCATCGACGGCGCCGTCGCGGTGGCCTACGAGTATCCGCGCGCGCACAGCGACGTGGCGGCCGTCACCGCCGAGGCCACGCTGCGCAATGTGACCACCCGCTACAAAGGGACCCCTGTGCGCGAGTTGGTAGCCCGCGCCCAGCCCCAGGCAGGTGCCTCGCTCCTGCTCATCACCGGGTCCGACGGCTATGCCTTCTTTGTCAGCATGGATGAAGTGCAGCAGAACGAGAGCATCCTCCTCGTAGCCAGCGGCCAGGGCGACAAGGCCGCCTATGACCTGGTCGGCCCGGAGAACGCCAAGGCTTGGGTGCGTGGGGTGGCTGCGCTTACCGTCATCGCGCCGGCCCCCCTGCCCATCGGCGGCGCGCTGGAGAACCCCGGCGCCTACGACCCCGACGCCTGGCAGTTCGAGATGGACAGCACGCAGCTCGACGTGGGCGCCGGTGCGCACAAATACCAGGGCGCCCCGCTGGGCCGGGTGCTGGAGGCGATGGGCCTGCAAGCGGAGGCCCAGCAGGTTGTGCTGCAAGCCGCCGATGGCGGCGAGGACGTCACCCTCGACCTGGCCCAGGTGCTGGGCGACGACGACCTGCGGCTCTTTACCATCATCGGCGACGGCGAGGTTTCCTATGCCGCGGCGCGTATGGACGGGACGGTGCTCGTGCCGCACCTCGCGGCCATTGAGCTGCGCTGATTGTTGGTCTGGCCGACCTTGCGGGGCTGCCGGCCAGACCAACAAAACCCATCCCTGGAAAGGTAGCCCGTGGTGGGCGCTTCGGCAGACAATCCTCTGATCTCCATACAGGGGCTGAGCTTTTGCTTTCGCGGCAGTGAACAGCCCGCCCTGCGCGCTGTGGACCTGGTGGTGCGCCGCGGCGAGTTTGTAGCTGTCGCCGGCCCCTCGGGCTGCGGCAAGTCGACTCTGGCCCTGGCCATAGGCGGCTACCTCTTCCAGCAGCATGATGGCGAGGCCGAGGGCAGCGTCAGGGTGGGCGGTTTCGATGCCCGTCAGTCGCCGGTCTACGACGTGGCCGAGGTCGTCGGCTTGGTGCAACAGAACCCCGAGACCCAGTTCTGCACGCTCAAGGTCGAGGACGAAGTGGCCTTTGGGCTGGAGAACCGCTGCCTGCCGCCGGAGGAGATCCGCGAGCGCCTGAACTGGGCACTGGAGGTGGTGGGCGCCCCGCACCTGGCCGGGCGGGACCTGGCGTCGCTTTCGGGCGGGGAAAAGCAAAAAATCGCTATCGCCGCCGTACTGGCCGCGCGGCCGCAGGTGCTCATCCTTGACGAGCCCACCTCAAACCTGGACCCGGCAGCCACAGCGCAGGTCTTTGCCGTCATCTCGCGGCTGCGGGCAGAGGCCGGGCTGACGGTGATTGTCATCGAGCACAAGCTGGGCTATCTCCGCCCCTATAACCCGCGCCTGGTGGCCATGGAGGCCGGGCGCATCGTCTACGATGGGCCGATGGAGGGCCGGCAGCCGGCCGATGGGGAGGCGCAGAGAGGCGCAGAGGAACTGAGCGCCGCAGAGGCTACGATGCGGCCTTGCAGCGCGCAGCCTGCTGCTGAGGAGCCCGCTGAAGGGACACCAGACGAACGGC
This sequence comes from Anaerolineae bacterium, assembly GCA_034428955.1. Classification (GTDB taxonomy): domain Bacteria; phylum Chloroflexota; class Anaerolineae; order SpSt-313; family SpSt-313; genus DAOUGZ01. Next base: position 71,593 of record DAOUGZ010000316.1, read on the forward strand.
CCCGATCCCTCTGTGGCCCTCGGTATCTCCCAGAGCCTGGTGATGGGCAACCGACTGCGCCGCTGGTGCGCGTGGAGGGGCTCTCAGCGGGCTATGGCGGTGCGGCGGTGCTGCAGGGGATCGACCTCTCTGTGCAGCCGGGCGAGTTCGTAGCCCTCATGGGCAGCAACGGCTCGGGCAAGACGACCCTGCTCCTCAGCCTGCTGGGCCTGCTCAAGCCGGCGCAGGGCCGGGTGGAGGTCCTGGGCTGCGACACGCGGCGGGTGCCCATCTCGCAACTGGCGCGGCGCATCGGGCTCGTGTTCCAGAACCCCGACCACCAGCTCTTTGCCGATAGCGTGTGGCACGAGGCCACCTTTGGGCCGCGCAACGCCGGCCTGCTGGATGGGGAGACGGAGGCACAGGTGGGGGCGCTGCTGGAGCGCAGCGGCCTGGGCGGCCGTCTGGAAGATCATCCCTATCGCCTGAGTTACGGGCAAAAGCGCCGGCTGAACCTGGCCTCTATCCTGGCCCTGGGGCCACAACTGACCCTGCTGGACGAAGTGCTGATCGGCCAGGACCCGGCCAACGCTGCCTTTCTGATGGAACTCGTCAGCGAGCAGGTAGCGCGGGGCGGCGCGGCCATCCTGGCCGTCCACGACCCCGAGATCGCCCGCCGCTACGCCACGCGCCTGATCTTTCTTGCGGCTGGGCGGGTCATCGTCGACGCGCCCCCGGCAGAGGCCTTTGCGCGCCTGGCCGAAATGGGCTGGAGCGCCTATACGCCCGTTGGCCCATCCCCCTCTCCCTCTGGGGAGGGAGAGGGCTGGGGCATAGGCGGTAACTTGGGAGCTGGAGGAGAGGCTCGCTCGCCTGAGCGTGGACCCCACCC
>DAOUGZ010000317.1:0-18752 GCA_034428955.1 Anaerolineae bacterium
GGAGCCGTTCCACAACGCATCATCCATCCCTGTGCGGCAGGCGAATTGCGGGGCAAAGGCCTCAGCGACGAGGGTGTAGGTCAGCACCGATTGCATGCCCATCCCCGAGACCTCGCCCTTGCCGGCCAGGATAGTGCGCCAGAGCGCCAGGAGCACCAACACACGCACCAAACGCAGCAAGTAATCCAGCAGGAACAACGGGCTATCGCCCACATAGCCGGTGGCGGCCATGGCGGCAGTCTTCGCATACCGGCGCAGCCCGGCCAATGCAGTTGGGGATTCCCTTCCACCTACCATCGTATCGTCCATGCACGCTACCTCGGGTTTTCCCCCTCATCCAGTGGGGAGAGGACTGGTACTGCAACGACACTTCCTATCCATCCGATCTCACTCAACTCGTTGCAGTGCCGACTCCTCCACCAGCTCTGCCGCCAGATCAAAGAAGCGATATATCTGCAGAATGGCCTGCACCGGTATGCGGCCCCCCACGGCCACGATGCGCGGCGTGAGCGCCTCCATGCCCGCCGCCAGGCTGCGCAGGAGCGCGAGCTGATGCACGGGCTGCAGCGCCGGCAGAGCGCTATCGATCTCCACATCCTTCCCCTCGCCGCCCACCATGTCGCGCACATCCGTCAGCGCCTCGCCCACCAGCTCCAGCATCCTGAGCGCGGCACAGGGTTCGCGCCGCGCGACGTATTTGGCGGCGATGTTGCTCATGGCCCAAAAGAAGGCCACGCGCTCGTCGAGCGCCTCAGCGCGGGCGATCCGCGTCGCCGCGAGCGGCGTCTCGCGCGGCAGCCTCTCACGCTCAAAGAGCAACTGCGCATCCGTCGGCAAACGCGCTGCAGACCGGGGCTGCCAGTACCAGTCCACATGCTGCGGCCCGGCCTGGCCGGGGTACAGCACCAACAGGTATCCACCGCCGGCAGGCGCATTCTGCGGCGCATCCTCCAGTAGCAGGGGCCGCCCGAGGCGAGCCACATAGTCGCGCCGCCCGGCGACTATGGCCGGGCAGTGCTCGTCGGCTACGGCCAACCACAAATCGACATCACTCAGATCGTCAGCCTCGCCCCGGCCCAACGAACCGGCCAGCCAGGCGCCGACGACTCGCTCATCATCCTTGAGTAGTATGGTCACACGCTGGATGAGGGCCTCGCGCTCAGCGCGTCGGACCTCCAGCATCTGCCTTGCAGACATATCGGCCTCCGAGTTCAAGGCGGCTCGGCGCCGAGCCGCCGGCAAGCGCAGGGGCACGCATGGAACCTCCTTGCCCATGCCGCTGCGAGGGTCGTCTTTGCATTCCTACCGGACACAAAGGTCTGCCTGCCTGGGTCATTGCCATCATATTCATGTTTTCCCCCTTGTTTGCGTTAATGATTGCGGCCATGGCGGCCGTTGTTGCCGTTACCGAGATCGCCGCTCCAGAGGCGCCGCATCTCCTCCGAACAATCGAGCAGGTCATCGAGCGTCCCCTCGGCCTCGATGCGCCCGTCTTTGAGTACGATGATGTGATCGGCGCGCCGCAGCGCCGCCTTGCGATGCGACACTACCAGGCAGGTGGGGGCGCTGTCATCGCGGGAAGAGTCTCCCCGGCCAAACAAGCGCTCCCAGAGAATGCGCTCGGTCTCGACATCCAGTGCCGAGGAGAGATCGTCAAAGACCAAGAGTTCGGCATCGCGCACGAACATGCGCGCTGCGGCCGTCCGCTGGGCCTGCCCGCCGGATAGCCGCACGCCCCTTGGCCCCAGCATGGTGTCCAGGCCGTCGTCCATCGCCGCCACATCATCCTCCAGCACAGCGAAGCGGATGGCGGCCTGCACGTCGGCCTTGTCTTCAGGAATGCCCAGCAGGATGTTCTCGCTCAGCTTTTCACTAAAGAGCCGCGGCACCTGCGCCGTGTAGGCACTGCGCGGCGGGACGAAGAACACCCCCGAGTCCTCAACCGGAGTGCCGTTCCAGCGCACCTCACCGGCCTCTTTGGGCAAGAGCCCCAGCAGCGTCCGCAGGAGGGTCGTTTTGCCCGCGCCGATGCGGCCCGTAACCACGGTGAACGAGCCCCGCCGCAGCCGCAGGTCGACACCCTCGATGCCGCGCCCCGAGTCCGGGTAGCGATAGGTCAGGCCACTGGCCTCCAGGCACTCCAGGCGGTCGCCGGCCGCTTTCGGCAGGTAGGGCACGTCAGGCAGCGGACCCCGCATGTAGACCGGCCCCGGCCTCACCAAGCGGTCCGGCTCGGCCCCTTGCATCAGGGCCAGCATGCGCTCTAGGGATACCCCCACTTGCTTGTAGCGAGCCACCATCTCGCCGACAAAGGTCGTCGTGTCGGTAACATACTCGAGAAAGAAAACAAACAGCGTCAGGTCGCCGACGGTAAAGGTGCCTGCGCGCATCGCCCCGGCAGCCAGAATCAGGATAGCGCCGGTGCCCAGATTGACCGTGTTCCAAAAGATGGAGTGAAAGACCTGGTGGAACAAGCGATCGCGCACGGTCGCCTTGCGCCGTTCCTCATTCAGCAAGCGAAAGTGCCCAATGATCCTCTTCTCGGCGTTGGCCAGCTTGATGGCCTGCACGCCGCCGAAGGTCTCGCCCAGAAAGCCGGTCACCCGGCCGGCCGCTGCGCGACTGGCCTCCCGGTAGCGGCGAAAGCGCTGGCTGGCCCCATTGGCGATGACCACCACCCCCAGCAGGGGCAGGAAGACGACGACGGTGACCTGCCAGTTGATGCGCACCATGATGATGACCGCCACTACCGAATAGACCAGCGCGCCAAAGAGCGAGGCCACCCAGGCCAGGTACTCCATCACCTCGTCAACATCGCCTGCAAAGCGGCTGATCGCCTCGCCGGCGGAGGCCGGCAGCGCCCGCGCGCCCGGCCGGTTCAGCACATGCTCGAACAGGTTCTTGCGCAAGAGCGCCCCCGCCGTGAAACGGAAGGTGACCATCGAGACGATGCTCCCAGAGAAGAACAGGCCGTGGGCCAGGTAGGTCGTGCCGAGCAGGATGATCACCCACCACAGGCCAATAGTCGCCGGGGCATGGCCGGTGAGCGAATCGAGAAACTCGCGCGCCAGGAGCCCGGGTGCCATCTCGATGAGATAGTGCAGCGTCTCGATGCCCAGAGCCAAGGCGTAGAGCCAGGGCGCGTAGCGTACCAGGCGCCACAGATAGCGCCAGGCCGAGAGCCTCTTTACTTCAGCCGTCATACCAACGCCTCCTCCAGCCCCGTCCGGAGCAGGCTGGAAAACCGGGAATCCGGGTCGCCGGCCAACACCTCGCGCGCGCCATGCTCCGAGATGCGACCGTCCTCCAAAATCATGATCTCATCCGCGCGTTGCACCGTGCCCAGACGGTGCGCCACGATCAGCCCGGTACGGTTGCGCAGCAGCCGGTCCACCGCACGCTCGATGAGTTGCTCGGTCGCCGAATCCAGGCGAGACGAGGCCTCATCGAGGATGACCAGGCCCGGGTCGAGAAGGAAGACTCGGGCAAAGGCCAGGAGTTGCCCCTCGCCCGCCGAGAGCCCGGTGCCGTCCGCGGCCAGCATGCTGTCCAGCCCGTCGGGCAGGGAGCGGTACCAGTCACCCAGTCCCAGCTCCTCCAGCACTTGCACGATGCGCGCATCAGAGACGCTATTGTCAAAGAAGGTCAGGTTATCGCGCACGGTCGCATGAAAGAGCTGCACATCCTGGGTCACTACGCCCACGCGCCGCCGCAAATCGGCCAGGCGGGCATGTCGCGTATCCACCCCGCCCAGCAATATCGCCCCGTTCACCGGATCGTACAGGCGGCAGAGGATGCGCGTCATGGTCGTCTTGCCGCTGCCGGTGCGGCCCAAGAGGCCCAGCACCCGCCCCGGCTCGAGGCGAAATGACACGCGCTCCAGCACCGTCTCGTCGCCGTCATAGCTGAAAGAGACGTCGCAGAACTCGATGCCCAACGGGCCGGCCGGCAGCTTGGCCCGCTCACCGTCGCGGACCTCATAGCCCAGCCGAAAGAGGCCGTCGATGCGCTCGATGCCCGCCGTCGCCTTTTGCAGGTCCTCCATCTGCCGCGAGATCAGGTTCAGCGGACGGAACATCATCTGCGTATAGTGAAAGATGATATAGGCTGTGCCGATCGTGATCAGGCCGGCCCCAAAAAGCTGCGCCGCCAGGATGAAAGCCGCCGCCGTGCCCAGAGCCATCACCAGCAGAATGGCAATGCTCGTCAGGCCGCCCATCAGCGCCGCCCGGCGCTCCTTGTTCAGCCGCTCGCGCATGAGCGCATAGAAGCGGCGCAGCACATAGGGCACTGCACCACAGGAACGGATATCCTCCGTGCCTGAGAGCCGCTCCACCAGAAACCCAGAAAAGTCAGCCGCCGCCTGGCGCGCCAGCGCCCAGTGGGGCACGGCGATGCGACGGATCGAGGCCAGGATGACCAGCGCCAGAAGGGCAAAGCCCGTCATGGTCAGGCCCGCCCGCCAATCGATCCCCCAGAGGGCAGCCGTCACGCCCACCAGGAGCAGGACGTTGCCCAAGACGTGGATGACCAACTGGGAGAAAAAGTTGGCCAGCGCTGTGACGTCGCCGTCGATGCGCTCGATCATCTCGCCGGGCGTGTGCGTCTTGTGAAAGGGCATGTCCAGGCGCAGGCAGTGCATGGCCAGGTCCTCGCGCAGCGTATTCGTCGCGGACCAGGCCACGTTCTCGCTCAGGTAGGTAGCCGTCACCGCCAGCACCTGGTTCAACAGCGCCACCACGATGAACGTGACGGCGGCACGGATCAGCGCACTGGTTGCCCCACCTGCCAGAGCCATATCAATGAACCGGCGCAGGACCTGCGGGTTGTAGAGCTGCAGGCCGATGCTGGTCAAGAGCAGAACCGCCAGCGGCAACACGCGCCGCCACTGCGGTCTGAGATAGACAACCAAGAGCTCCCCATAGCGTCGTAGGGTCGTCTGCAATTCGCACTCCTTGGCGAAAGAAAAAAGGCCGCGGGTATCGATCTGACCCACGGCCTCGGGCAAGTAACCAGGAGCGACGACAGTAAGACGCAAAAACAGGCCGTGGGTATGTAGGAGCACACCACGGCCTGTCATTCACAGCAAAGGTATTACTGTCGGCAGGTTAGGGCTGCAACTATCCGTTGCGCGGATTTGGCTTCGTTTGGAAAAACGCGCAGCCCTAGAGTGCACTCCCTCGTTGGGGAAGAACCCCCTGGAAGGTATAGGAAATGACGCAACTACGAGGGTATACCATTGCTATCTGCTCCTCATGTTGAGTATGCTACAACCGCGCCAGTATAGCAGAGGTTGCACAGTCTTGTCAAATACGGCAAGCCGATGTTACGGCGATTAGATTGTGTTTGCATACTAGCCAAGGCGGCTTCCACGCCGCCTCGGCTAGGTCTGAAGAAACGCCTGGGGCAGCCACGGCCAAGGCACTACGGGCACGCCCCGGTTGCCGGCCTCTGGGTGAAGCACCAGTAGGTCAGAATGCTAGCCGCCGTCGCCAGGTTCAGCGACGAGTTCACTCCCCTCATCTCGATGCGCACCGTATAGTCACAGGTCGTGATGGCGTCTGCGCCCAGCCCACCACCCTCGCGGCCAAAGAGCAGCACCAAGGGGAGGCTCGGCCGCCACCACCCCGCCTCTAGCGTGCCGCGCGCCGAGGTGCCGACGAGGGCAGCGCCTTGGCGGTCGCACCAGGCGCGCAACTCGGGCAGGTCCGCACACTGCAGCAGCGGCGTGTGAAAGATGGCGCCCATGCTGGCTTTGGCCGCCAGGGGGTGGTATGGGTTCGTGCACCGCCCCACCAGGATCACGGCCCGCACGCCGAAGGAATCGGCGGTGCGGATGATGGTGCCCAGGTTCCCCGGGTTCTCCACCTGGCACAGGGCCACGGCGATGTCGCGCGGCGCCAAGGAGCAGGGGTCCAGGTGGCCCACACGCAGCTCGACGACCGCCGCGACGCCCGGCGGGCCATCGCGGTTGGAGAGGGAGGCATAGGCCTCTGCCGAGAGATAGTGTACCGAACGCGCCACAGCGGCATGCGGGCCCACCCGGCGCATCACGTCGGCCCCAGCCAACTCAGGGCTGAGCAGTAAGGCCTCCACCCGGCTACCGGAGCGAAGAGCCTGGAGTACGGCGTGAGCCCCCTCGATGAGCACTCGCGACGAGGCGCGTGCCGCCTCGGGCCGGCGCAACCGGCGCCATTCGCGCACACGAGCGTTCTTGCGGCTCATAATGAGTTGCATCGCGAAACTCCACAGTCGGCAGGCCGTTGGTTGCGGGCTGGACCCACGGCCGCGGAGTCCCGATAGGGATGCAAAGAGAGGGAGATAACAAGCAGGTCGTGGGGCTCCAGGGACGAGCGCCAACGGCCAGGCAGTCGCAGCGCAGAATGTGCTGCAGGCAAGTGAGGCTGTTCCATTCGGGGAAGCGATGGAAGCGTGTGCTAAGCGTTATGGGGCCAGCAGGCGGCCTCGGCGAATGGTACAGCCCCGATCAGGCGCAGTCCCGGTCGGGGCTGGGGCCATTCCCCAGGCAGGAGTATAAGAAGTAGATCATGGCTTGCTCTCCGGATGGGTGGAAACGACAATCCCAGTATAACGCAATTTGCGCACTCGGGCAAATCCTGCCCTTGATAGATCAGCCCTTACGTTCGTCCAGCGCCGGAGAGGGGCCATGCCCCTGGCGCCACGCGCGTGCAGACCGACTCCAAGGGGACGTGTGCCGGCGGAGGCGCTTCCCCTCTCCCGCGCTGGAGTGGTTTAGGTCCAACACAGCGCGGGGCAGGGGGAGGGGTCTTCTACGCCGACAGCTCGCCATGTCCTGCTCAAGTTACCGCCTATGGGGGTGGGCGGTCCGGCCTGTGCCACCTCGCCCGCCGCCATCCGCGCGCCGAGCCCTCCCCAACCACTGGTCCGCCCGCGTCCAGATGCGCAGAGACCTGGAGCAGGTCCTCGGCGGCACCCTCGTCGCGCACAATGCGCAACAGGCGGCGGCGGACCATCTTGCGGTAGCGGGCGAAGAGGGCGTCAAGAGGGGTTTTGGTTCACAGCAAGGCGATGGGCCGGAAGGCAGGCGAGGCTATTCGCCGCCGCCCCATCCTTCGATGAACTTGCGCCAGTCTCGGTTATTCTCGAGGTGCTGGCCAAAGAGGTACATGATATTGGGGCGCGGCTCGTAAGGGGTGTGTAGGAGTGGCATATGGGCTTCTTCGGGGGTGCGGCCGCCCTTGCGCCGGTTGCAGCTCGGGCAAGCGGCAACCAGGTTCGTCCAGCTATGCTCACCGCCCCGGGTCCGGGGCATCACGTGGTCCATCGTCAGCGAGCGACTCTCAGCCCCACAATACTGGCAGGTGTAGCCGTCGCGCCGAAAGATCTCGCGCCGGGTGAGACGCACGCGCGGACGCGGTCGCCGGATGAGGTACGCCAGACGGATCACAGAGGGAAGGGGGAACGCCCGGCTGGCGCTACGAATCTCTCCGCGCCCGTTCTCGACGATCTCTGCCTTGCCACCCATGAGCATGCTCACGGCCCGCCGCATATCGCAGACGTTCAGTGGCTCATAATTCTGGTTCAGGACCAGTACAACTGCATTAGCGACATTCATTATAGTCACCTATCGGCAGTATAGCACAGTCCCAATGCAGCGTCAATCTTCTGCTATTACGCATCAAGCCCGCAGCCGGCGCAGGCGCCAATAGGTGAGGCCCCGATAGTAGGCCATGAGCAAGCTGAGAAGCAGACCGTGACCGCCGTCCAGAAACCCTCGCAGCGTTATGTAGCGCCGCCAGAACTCGCGGAGGGGCTGGCCCACCAGGCTGCGCCAGCGGACCGGCGCGCCCGTCTTGTGCAGGATGCCGGCTTCGAGTTCGGTGTAGCGCCCGGTCTTGTGCAGGAACTCGTTTATCGTGCGATAGTTATAGTGCACGAGGGCATTTTTCAGATAACCCTCTGAGCCGTCGAGGATGACCAGCTCATGCACCTCACGCACCGGGTCGTAGCGGGCGCGGCTGCGGCGCATCAGGCGGAGCTGATAGTCGGGATACCAGCCGGTATGGCGGATGCGCCGCCCCCAGATGATATTGTGCCTGGGTACCCACCAGCCTACCGGCGCAGAGCCGTCCTCCGGCGCCGCTTGCTCAATGATGCCCCGAATCTCGGCGGCCAGGGCGGGCGTCATGCGCTCGTCGGCGTCGATGGAGAACACCCAGTCGTGCCCGGCCAGGGCCAGCGCGGCCTGGTGCTGGTCGGCAAAGTTGACAAACGGGCGCTGCACCACGTGCGCCCCCATCCGGCGCGCCAGTTCGGCGGTGCGGTCGCTGCTGCGCGGGTCCAGCACGACAATGCGCTCGGCAGCCCAGGAGACGCTATCGAGGCAGGCAACAATATTCTGCTCTTCGTTCAGGGCCAGGGTGACGGTGGTCAACGGGGTCATCGTAGCTCCTTGGCCAGGTCCTGGACCTGGGCGTAGGCGGCCAGCCGGCGCTCCGCAGCGGCGGCATCGAGTTCCCCTCGCTGCAGCGCCCGCCGCGTCCGCCCGGCCTCCCGGCACAGCCCGATACCGACGATCAAGCGCACCGCCCGGCGATAGAAGGCGCTGTTGTGCTTGGCAAACAGCCGAAACCGGCTGCGCCACAAGGCGACAAACATGCGCTCGCGGAACTGCTGCGCGCTCTGGCCGGCCAGGTGCACGACCTCGGCCGCCGGAACGCAGTAGATGCCCCATCCCGCCGCCTTGATCCGCCGGCACCAATCGACCTCCTCGCAGTACATGAAAAACTGCTCGTCGAGCAGCCCCACCTGGGCTGCCGCCTCGCGGCGGACGAGCAGCGCCGCACCGAGGGGGTGGTCGATAGCAAACGGCGCGCCGGCCGCGTACAGCCGGCGCGGATAGCGGCCGTTGAGCGAGCTATCCAGCAGGCGATAGTTCGGCAGGAAGAAATCGAAAAAAGCCATGGCCAGGGTGGGGAAACGGAAGGCCGAGTGCTGAAAACTGCCGTCGCCATAGACGAGGCGCGCACCGGCGACGCCGGCCCCGGGCGTGCGCTCCATGAAGGAGACCAACTCGCCCAGCGCCCTGCCGCGCACAATCGTGTCCGGGTTCAGCAACAGGGCATAGGCAGGGCTTGCCGGGCCGGGCAGGCCCAGCGCACGCAAGCCCTGGTTCGAAGCCGCCGCAAAGCCGCTGTTCTCGGTATTAGCCAACAAGCGCGCCCAGGGGAACTCGTGTCGCACCATCTCGGCGCTGCCGTCGGTCGAGGCATTGTCTACCACGACCACCTCGGCCGCCATGTCGGAGCGGGCCAAGCTCTCTGAGACGGAGTGCAGGCACTGCCGCAGCAGATCGCGCGTGTTGTAGCTGACGGTTACAATGCCCAGTTGGGGCAATCCGGCCTCCCGCATAGTCATCTCTTATCCCAGAACTCTTGCCGGCCATAATGCAGCCGGGCAAGGCCGAGAGTCGCGGCGCCGTCAGAATTCGACGGTGATCTGCGTGTTCTCAACCCGATCCATGACAATCCACACGTTCTCGTGGATGAGGCCAATCCAAAAATAGGGTGCGACACGCACCGTCTTTTCGTTGACCTCGAGATGCCCGACGACCGTCGCCGTCTGCCCGGGCATGAGATACTTTTCGCCGTCGATGATGGTCAGCTCGTCGTCGCGCCCAAGCTGCCAACGGAAGGGATAGGTACGTCCGGACGAGTTGCCCTCGTAATCGAGCCCCACCCGAAAGATACCCGGCTCTTCAGGCTGATCCAAAGCGTTGAAATTGCGGTCCATCGAATAGACCGTCCCGGATTCGGGCCCCTTGGTGCGCACGGGCACGGTGCCGATATTGCGCACCGTGCAGGTAAAGGTCAGCGTATCCCCCAGCTTGACGATCGGTGAGGACCACTGCGCCGCGCCGTTGACAATCTCGACCAGGGGCACGCCGCCGCTGACGATGCTGAGCGGCCCCTCCACGCGCGCCTGGTTGCCGACCGCATCCTCAGCCTCCACCACGACGGTATAGGCGCCATCGGCCGGAGGCTGGGCGCCGTGATCCACCCCGGCGTCATAATCGTGCTCATGGCTGCCTTGGCTGCCCGGCTCGCGTATCGCATCCTCGGGGACGGGGTAGCGCTTGCCGTCCTCGTCCAGCAGGTAGACGTTGACACGCGTGGCCTCTTTGTTCAGGTAGTAGCCGATGCGCACACGGTCGCCGATACCGTCACGGTTGGGCGTAAAGCTCGGCGGGCTGATGCTGAGGTTCTCGATGCGCAGGGGCGTCGAGTCGCCGTCACGGATAGTCAGCGGCTCCTCCAGCCGGGCCACATTGCCGTTCTTGTCGGTAGCCTCCAGAACGCAGGTATAGCGCCCATCCGGCAGCAACTGCCCATTGACAGCCCCACCAAAGAGGACCTGGTAGGCATCCTTGGAGTAGGCGCGGGGGGCATCCTGACGGAAATCGTAGCGGTTACCGGACTCGTCGACAAAATAGAGCGAAATCGTCGCCGAGCGGCCGAGGCGATAGCTGATCCGCGTCACATCGTCCGTGCCGTCCGCATTGGGGGAGATCTCTGCAGGGCCAATCGACAAATCTGAGAGCCAGGGGCCACCCTGGCAGCCCACGACGCCCAGGCTCATAAGCAAGAGGCCCACCAGCAGCGTGCCCCGGATAAAGCAAACCCTCACCTTCACGTCTCCTTGGGCGAGCGGCCACCGGCTATGGCAAGTGGATGGAGCCTCAGCGGCCCAGCCGGCGCGCAATATGTGCATCAGGGTATAGAGGTACGGCAAGTGTACCACGGAGCGCGCGGGTGCGTCAAACAATGATGACACACACCCGATTTGAGTGCGTTGCCAACCGCGGCAACCCGTGCTATAGTGGGCAACAATGTTCGGACGCTTGGGGGGTACACCTGACCTATGAGCACTCAATACCGTGCTGCACTCGACTATCTCTACGGCCTGACCAACTATGAGCACAAGCTGGCCACGCAGTATGCCGGGCAACTCTTCGACCTCAGCCGCATGGAGCGGCTCCTCGACGCCATAGGGCGGCCGGACCGCCAGTTCCGCTCGGTGCACGTCGCCGGGACGAAGGGCAAGGGCTCGACGGCGGCCATGATCGCCTCCGTACTCCAGAAAGCAGGCTTGCGGACGGGCCTTTTCTCCTCGCCACACCTGCACACCTTCCGCGAGCGCATGCAGGTGGATGGGCAGCCCATCCCCGAAGGCACCCTGCTCGCCCATCTGTGCAGGCTGCGCCCTTTGTTCGATACGCTGGACGGCCTGACGACCTTTGAGGCCACCCAGGCTATCGCCTTTGACTATTTCATGAGTTCGGGGGTGAGCTGGGCCGTGGTCGAGGTGGGCCTTGGCGGCCGGCTGGATACGACCAACCTCATCCAGCCCGAGGTGGCGGTGATCACGCCTGTGAGTTATGACCACACCCTTGTGCTGGGCGAGACGCTGGAACTCATCTCCCAGGAGAAGGCAGGCATCATCAAGCCGGATACGCCGGTGGTCAGCGCGCCCCAGGCCCCCGAGGCGGCCAACGTCATCCGCCAGACGGCCAAGAACCTGAACGCACCGCTGACCGAGGTCGGCGAGGACTGGAGCTATGCCCTGCAGTCGAGCACATGGGACGGCCAGCGCTTTACCGTGCACGGTCCGCGCGTCACCTACACCGACCTGTTCATCCCCCTGCTGGGCGCCCACCAACTGGTGAACGCGACGGTGGCTGTGGCTACGCTTTCTGTGCTGCAGGAGCGCGGCCTGCCGCTGCCGGAGTCGGCACTGCGCGAGGGCCTGCAGGCCGTAAGGTGGCCCGCCCGGCTGGAGATCATCAGCCGCGAGCCGTTGGTAGTCGTGGATGGGGCGCACAACGGAGCATCGATGCAGCGGCTGGTCGAGGGGCTGGATGCGCACTTCCCAGGCCGGCGACGGGTGGCCGTCTTTGGGGCAATGGCCGATAAGGACGTCCCACGCATGTGCGCAGCCCTGCTCCCCAGTGTTGAGACGGCAATCATCACGCGCACGGGGCACCCGCGGGCCGCGGACCCCCATGACCTGGCCCGGACCGCCGAGCGCTATGACACACCGGTAACCGTCGAGCCCGACTTTGATCGCGCCTTCCGGCTGGCCCTGGACCTGGCTAGGCCCAACGGTCTCGTCGTCGCCACCGGATCACTCTCCACTGCGGCTGCCGCGCGCGAGGCCTGGCGGCGCATCGCTCAACTCGAGCCGATCGCTACCGACCCGCTATAGCCTGTGGAAGGAGCGCGAGGGGAGCATCGCCCTGCCCATTGAGCGGAGCGGGTCCCTTAGGGTTGGTCCGAACTGCGGTACCGGTTGGCCAGTTCGCGGGTCAGGGTGAGGTACTGATCGCCATACTGCACGCTCGGCTCAATGTACGTCCCCTCAACCCACTCGTTGTAGCTATTGATCCACAAGCCGTCCGGCTGGCTGGCCAGGGCGGCCTCAAAGGTGCTGCGGTAAAAGCTGCCGTCGGCCCGATCGCGCCGGAACGGCTCGCTGGGCACGCGGATATCGGACGCGCAGGCGGAGCGCAGATCGTCCCAGCCGGGCGAGATGGTAGCCCACCACAGCTTGCGCTGCCCGGTCTTTTCCTCCCACGCTCTCACCTCTGCCGCCCATTGAGTGGCCTTGAGGTAGGCATCGGGATAGCTGGCGTGCACGATCTTGTAAACGTACAGCCCATCAAAGACGGCCAGGTAGGAGGAGTCGAGCCCCTCGGCAATCCACCAGGCAGCGTGGTCAGGGTCAGCCTCGGCCCGAATCTCGGCCCAGGCATCCTGAGGCGACTGGCCCGGCGCCGTGGGCACGCGATAGAGATCGGTGAAAAAGATCACCGGGCGGCCCTCGAGCTTGGCAAAGTTCTCGTGCCCGCTGTAACGATCCAGCAGGTAACGAATGCTGTGCACGATCTCGTCGTGGGAGGGAGCAGGCGTGCCGCCCCAGATGTGCCGCAGAAAGACAACGGTCGAGCGGAACGACGTGCCTTGAGATTGGGCCAGCAGCGCATTCAGGTTGTTGTCTGTGCGCTCGCCGGGGGCGAACCATTGCAGGGTAAAGCCGTCGATCCCAGCATCGAGCGCCTGCTGCACATGGCGGCCGATGGCCGCGGCATCGTCCGAGTCGTAGGGCTGGAGCGGCTTGTCTCCATTGCTGATGTTGCAGCCGTCCCAGCCGCCTGCCGAATACCAGGCAAAGTAGTTGGCCAGGACGGGGCCTGACCGTTGGGCCTGCTCGCCGGCACTGTGGCCGGCGGCGACCGCCACCTCGACCTGAACGACCGGCGTAGAGGTCGGTGCAGCCGTAGGCATGTCGGTCGGCTCGGCCGTCGGTGTGCCGGTCGGCTCGGGGCTGGGTGTGACCGTCGGCGCAGGCATATCGGTGGGGACGTGCGTTGGGGTGCTGGTATGCGTCGCCACCGGCACAGGAGTCGCACTGTTGGTCGGCGCGGCGAGGGTAGGCAGCAGAGTGATCGTAGGCGCAACGCTCGCCGCCACAAGCGCCGTCGGCATGCTCGTCGCCGTCGGCCGTGCCGGAGCGCAGGCGGAAAGCGACACCAGGAACAGAGCCACTACGAGCCAGGCACAGAGTGTGCCGGTCATGCTCCGACGGGCCAAGGGCGCCCGGCCGTGCGTGGAGCGATCCATGGACAGCGTGCCTTCCTAGAGGCCGAGCGCCCGCCGCCTGGCGGGCGCTCGGCCATCGGAATCGAGTTTCTGTGGTAATGCCATGCAACAAACCGAGGGCCGGTGCCCGGCCTCACGATCGGGCACCGGCCCCGTGGATCATCACTGCTTGTCGCTCCGCTGGCGCCCTCTACACGCGTATGAGGCACGCGGAACGGATGCTCGACAGCGCGCGGACGTGTTCGAGCAGGCTGGGCGGAGCCGGATCATCCAGCCCCAACACCAAGAGCCCCCGCGAGCCACGCCCGCTGCGGCCTACCTGCGCGAAGGAGACGTTCACACCCGCCTCGCCCAGCGCCTGGCCCATCAGGCCCAACACGCCGGGCTGCTCGATGTGCTCCGAGAGCAGCAGGTTCCCCTCTAGAGGGAAATCAACCCAAAAGCCCTCGATGCAGACGGCGCGCGGCCGGCCGTGAACCAGGCTCCCCGTGACGGCATGCTCACCGGAGCGGGTGAAAGCATGGATGGTCAACAGGTTGGTATACGCCTCTGTCTGGGGCTCCCTGCGCTCCGACACAGAGATGCCGCGACCGGCAGCCAAGGCCATGGCGTTGACCAGATTCACGGGCGCTTCCTCAAAGTGGCGCAACAGGCCCGCCAGGATCGCCGCGCGCAGCAGATCGGTGTCATAGTTCACCACATCGCCGCTGTAGATCATCTCCAGCCGCTCGATGCCGTTGCCGGTCATCTGGCTGTAAAAGCTGCCGAGCCGAGTGGCCAGGTCCAGGTATGGCCTCAGCGCCGCCATCTCTTCGCCGCTCAGCGCCGGGACGTTCACAGGATAGCGCGCCGGCCGGCCGCTGAGGACGTCCAGCACCTGCTCCACCACGTCGAGCGCGCAGCTCCGCTGCGCCTCCTCGGTGGAAGCGCCGAGGTGTGGCGTGCAGATGACCTTGGGCGATGTGACGAGCCCCGAGGGACCCGGTGGCTCTTGTGTGAACACGTCCAGCGCCGCACCGGCCAGCCTGTCCTCTTCCAGCGCTGTCTGCAGCGCCGCCTCGTCCACAATGCCCCCACGGGCACAGTTGATGACATAGGCGGTAGGCTTCATCAGGGCCAGTTTGGCGGCGTCGATCAGGCCGCGCGTGTGCTCATTCCCTGGGACGTGCACCGACAAAAAGTCGGCCGTCCGCAAGAGTTCGTCCAGCGGGACCACCTCAACGCCATGGCGAGCGGCGTGGTCGGCCGCGACGTACGGATCGTAGCCGATGATGCGCATATCAAAGGCTGCCGCGCGGCGAGCCAGAGCGATACCGATACGTCCCAACCCGACGATGCCCAGCGTCTTGCCCCGCAACTCGGTGCCGGAGAGGCTACCTTTGGGCCAGCCACCGGCCTTCATCGCGGCATCTGCCGCCGGGATGTGGCGCGCCAGGGCCAGCATGCAGCCCATGGTATGCTCGGCCACGGCGATGGTGTTGCCGTTGGGGGCATTCACCACGACGATCCCGCGCCGCGTGGCCGCCTCTACGTCAACATTATCGACCCCGGTCCCGGCACGAGCAACGACCTGCAGGCGGGTGGCCGCCTGCAGCAAGTCTGCCGTCACCTGAGTGCGGCTGCGGACAATCAGCGCGTCATAGTCGCCGATGGCCGCCTGGAGCTCAGCCGGGCTGAGCCCCTTGCGAACGTCAACCTCTGTGCACTCGCGCAGTCGGGCCAGGCCCTCCTCCGCCAGCGTCTCCGTAACCAGTACCCTGTACATGGCGCCATCTTACCCCCTGCCCAAAGCGATAGCCAGCGCCCGGAGGACCTCGTCGATGTCGGCATCATCGACATAGCCGAGGTGCCCAACGCGCACAACCTGGCCCTTGAGTTTGCCCTGCCCGCCGGCGATGACGGCTCCCTGCTCGCGCACCTTGGCCACGAGGGCGTCGCCGTCCATTCCAGCCGGCACACGCAACGTGGTCACCGTGTCGGAGACATGGGCCGGATCGGCAAAGAGCTCCAGGCCCAGGGCCTGAGCACCCTCGCGCATATGTTGCGCCACTCGCCGATGTCGAGCATGAATCGCTTCGAGCCCCTCCGCACGCATCAACTGCAGCGCGGCACTAAGGGCATACAAGACGCTGACTGCCGGCGTCCAGGGCGTTTGCCCCTTCCGGGCGTAGCTGCGCGCCCGCTGCAGATCCCAGTAGTAGCGGGGGCAGATGCAACTCTCGATGGCCTCCCAGGCGCGCGGGCTCACGCTGAGCATGGACACGCCGGGAGGGCTCATCCAGGACTTTTGGGAGCCGGTGATGACGATGTCACAACCCCAGGCATCAGTGCGCAGCGGGATAGAGCCGACAGAACTGATGCCGTCCACCACCAGGAGCGGGCCCTGGCCGTTATCGTGGGCATGGACCACTTCCGCCAGCGCCTGCAGGTCGTTGGTGACGCCTGTAGAGGTCTCGTTATGCGTGACGAGCACAAGCCGTGCATTGGGAGTGCGGGAGAGCGCCTCGTCCAGGGCGTCCGGATCTGCGGCCTGCCCCCACTCGGCGGCAACGGT
The DNA here is from genome assembly GCA_034428955.1 of Anaerolineae bacterium. Lineage (GTDB taxonomy): Bacteria > Chloroflexota > Anaerolineae > SpSt-313 > SpSt-313 > DAOUGZ01. Next base: position 16,195 of record DAOUGZ010000317.1, read on the forward strand.
CGTGACCTGGGCGCCAAAGGTCTCGGCGATCTCGCGAAAGCGCTCGCCAAAAGCGCCAATGCTGACGGCAACCACCTGGTCACCGGGGTTGACAAGGTTGACGATGGCGGCCTCAAGGCCGCCCGTACCCGAGCCAGTCAATAGCACCACCTCATTGCCAGTCTCAAAGAGGTACTGAAGGCCCGAACAGATGCCGGCCAGCATCTCCTTGAACTCGGGACCGCGATGGTTGATCATATCCGCCGCGGTGGCCTCCCGCACCTGCTTCGGAAGAGGGGTTGGCCCAGGTACTCGCAGATTCATCTCGTGCCTCACTTGGTGCATATGTCGCCGGCCCCGCATCAGTGGGGCCCGAACCCCACCCACGAGACCGCTTCCAACAGGAAAGAGATCGCCCGCGCCGCAACCGCCAGAGGCGCACAGGCATAGAGAGAATGATGCGTTGGGGCGCGGCACAGGTAGGTCTGGCATCGACCGGGATTACCAACAATGGCGGTGCCACAGCAGCGGGGGAGCGCTCCAGCCCTGGAGAAGCTTGAGGTTTGCGCGAGTATAGCACACATGGAGTGCGTGTGCAAAACGCGCGTCCCTGTAAAGTCGGCAGTAGACAGCGATCAGTCGTCAGCGAGCGCAGGGGCTGCCACCTGCCCTGCCCACTGCCTACTGTCTACTGCCTGTTTCCGGCCACGCCGCCCAACGGCGAGCGACATCGTCCACATCCTCCGGCGTTGTACTCCTGACCCAATCCCGCCCACTCCAGCGCAAGCCAAGCAGGCGCTGCCAGTGGCGACGCAGTTCGGCCATGACCGGGCTGTGGCCGGCAATGAGGTAGCGGCCGCCACCCAAGACGGCGTAGCGGTAGCTGCCGGAGCGGTGATAGTACTCGCGGATAGCATCCCAGCCGCTGATCGCGCGGACGTCGGCATGGCCCACCAGCCCGGCCGGTGCCGGGTCGACAGGCGCTGGGATGAGGTGGAGGTGGGCGTGAAAGACCGTCTGCCCAGCCACGCCGTTCTCCCAGAGTTGCACGTCCGCCGCATAGGCCCAGCGCAGGAACCGGCTCACATAGGCGACGGTCTCCTCCAGCTCCTGCAGCACTTTGGGGGCTGCGGCGGCGAAGCAGGGCAGATGCGCCTTGCTGATAACCAGCGTGTGCCCCGGAACCAGCGGGAACTTGTCCGGCATGACGTAGAGCCGGCGCGTCTCAAACAGGCGGGGCGGCTGCCCGGCGCGCGTGCAAAAGACGCAGTCTTTAGCCATCGCCACTCCTCGCTACGTGTCGCCCAGCAGGGGTATGCGGATATCGTGCCGCCGCGCCGCAGCCACCGCCTCAGGATATCCTGCGTCGACATGGCGCACGATGCCCATGCCCGGATCCACAGTCAGCACGCGCTCCAGGCGGCGGGCAGCCTCGGGCGTGCCGTCGGCGACGATGACCTGCCCGGCGTGCTGGCTGTAACCGATGCCCACGCCCCCGCCATGGTGGAAGGAGACCCAGGTCGCACCACAGGCGGCATTGAGCAGCGCATTGAGGATGGGCCAATCGGAGACGGCGTCGGAGCCGTCGCGCATGCCCTCCGTCTCCCGGCGCGGCGAGGCGACAGAGCCACAGTCCAGATGGTCGCGCCCGATAACGATGGGCGCCTTGATCTTGCCCTGGCGCACCAGGTCGTTGATCAACAGGCCAAAGCGAGCGCGCTCCCCATAGCCCAGCCAGCAAATGCGCGCCGGCAGGCCCTGAAAGGCCACCCGCTCCCGCGCCAGGCGGATCCAGCGGCAGAGGTGTTCGTCAGCGGCGAACTCGCGCTGCACCACCTCGTCGGTGACCCGAATGTCCTCGGGGTCGCCGGAGAGCGCGACCCAGCGGAAGGGCCCCTTGCCCTCGCAAAAAAGAGGCCGGATGTAGGCCGGCACAAAGCCGGGAAAGTCAAAGGCATCCTGCACGCCGGCGTCAAAGGCGCGCTGGCGCAGGTTGTTGCCATAGTCGAACACCACGGCCCCACGTCGCTGGAAAGCCAACATGGCCTCGACGTGGCCGGCAATGGCCTCGGCGGCCCGCGCCTGGTAGGTGACCGGGTCAGCCTGGCGCAGGGCCTCCGCCTCCGCCGGGGGGAGGCCGTTGGGCACATAGCTCAACAGGTCGTGGGCAGGGGTCTGGTCGGTGACCACGTCGGGCACGACACCACGCAGTGCCAGCTCGGGATAGACGTCGGCGGCGTTGGCGATCAGCCCCACCGAACGGGGCTCCCCGCGGCGCAGCGCCTCCTCGACCAGGACCATTGCCTCTTCCAGGTCGCCGGCCAGCACATCCACATAGCACGTAGCCAGGCGGCGCTGGGCACGGGCCGGGTCCACCTCTACAATCAGCGCCACGCCCTCGTTCATCGTAACGGCCAGAGGTTGGGCGCCACCCATGCCGCCCAGGCCGGCCGAGAGCACAAAGCGCCCACGCAGCGAGCCGCCGAAATGCTTCTCCGCCAGGGCGGCCAGGGTTTCGTAGGTGCCCTGCAGAATGCCCTGCGTGCCGATATAGATCCAGGAGCCGGCCGTCATCTGGC
>DAOUGZ010000318.1:0-6528 GCA_034428955.1 Anaerolineae bacterium
CAGGGGTCAGGCGGCAAGAGGCCTGCCTCTGCCGAGGGCGCAGAGGGCTGCAGCGGCTCCAAACTCACGGCACTGGGGCGAAACTCGCGGCAGAACCAGGCGGCGATCTCGGGCATCTGCTCCACCGTCTCCTGGGTCACACAGGCGCGCAGGCAGAGTTGGCACGTGCCCTCGGAGAGGATGCGGGCGCTGCGCGCTACTGTGCTGAGGCTGCCGGCGCCGTTGCGGAAGGGACGGTGGTGGTCCTGAACCTCCGCCGGGCCGTCCAGCGACAGGACGATGGTGTCCAGGTTATCCGCCGCCCAGCGGCAGCGCGGCTCGTCGAGAACGCCGTTTGTCGCAACCTCGAAACGGACCGTGCAGCCGATTTCCCTCGCTTTCTTCCGGGCGTAGGGCACCGCCAGGCCCAACACCTCGGGCGCACAGAACGGCTCCCCGCCGAAAAAGTGCACCTCGGCGTGCCCTGCGCCGGCGGCGGCCAGGAGCCCCATGTACCAGTCCAGCGCATCCCGCGCCAGTTGCAGGTCCATCGCCGGCTGCGGCGCATCCGCCGTCTGGAAGCCACAATAGCGGCAGCCGAGGTTGCAGCCACGGGTGGGCAAAAGGCCCAGGAACAGGGGAAGAAAGCGGCCTCGCCGGGGATCGGGCGCGGCCTCGCCCGGGGCGGCAAGGGTGCGGCAGAGATCACTCAGCGCTCCCGCGCCGCTACACCCCTTGCCGGCGAGGCTCCGGCGCAGCTCCAGAGCGGCTGCGCGGTCTAACAGGGCGGCGCAGTCATGGAGAGGCGCGTAGACGAGGAAGCGGCCCAAGACGGAGATGAGGAAAACGTCCGTGCCGTCGCCCAGACCCGGGGGCTGCAATGGAGCCGGCGTGCTGGCAAGCGATGACAGGCAGCGCCTGGCCGTGCGGTTGTGCTGGGGATATGAGGTCACGCCCTATTCAGTCCAGTGAGTCCCTCTGCTTGGGCAGAGGATATCGCACGGCCAACGGTGCGTCCGGGCTATCCACGTCAAAATGAGTATAATGCAAACACGCGAGGCGGTCAATCAGCCGCAGGAACTCGCGCGCGGTTCATTGACATCAGCAACCATGTTGAAACTCTGTTCTCACCCGTGGTATACTGGGTTGCGTTTGCATACCAGCCGAGGCGGCATGGGCGCCGCCTCGGCTGGGTTTGAAGACACGCCCTGGTTGCCGGCGAACGTGGCCGCCATGGGCCGGTTAGTCCCTGCCCTCACGCCGGGCAGTGTGCCGCTTCTGAGCAATGGAGAATCCCATGCCTGAGTATGACAAGTTCCAGCAATCGCTCCTCGACCCGAACACCTTTAGCATCACCTGGGAACTCGTTCCCGGCCGTGGGGCGTTCGAGAAAGACCAGGAGGCGGTCATCGCCGCCGCCGAGCAGGTCGCCCGGGGCGGGCGCATCCACGCCCTCACCCTCACGGACAACCCCTCCGGCCGGCCCGCCATCTCGCCCGAGATGCTGGGCGCGGAGGTGGCCAGGCTGGGCGTCGAGCCGCTCGTCCACCTGACCTGCAAAGACAAGAGCCGCAACGGGCTGGAGGCGCTCCTCTACGGCCTGGAGCGCGCCGGCGTACACAACCTGCTGGTGATGAGCGGCGACTATCCGACGGCCGGCTACCAGGGGCGCTCCAGGCCCGTCTTTGACCTGGACCCCAGCCAGCTCCTGGCGCTGCTCACCGAGATGAACCGGGGCCTCGAGGTCCCCACCCCGCGCGGCACGACCACCCTGGCGCCCACGCGGTTCTTCGCCGGCGCTGCCGTCAGCCCCTTCAAGGCGCTGGAGAGCGAGCAGATGGGCCAGTACTATAAACTCGGCAAAAAGCTGGCCGCGGGCGCCCAATTCATCGTCACCCAGCTTGGCTACGACGCGCGCAAGTTCCAGGAAGTGCTGCTCATCATGCGCCGGCTGGGCTACGGGCATGTGCCAGTCATCGGCAACCTCTACGTCCTGGGCGTTGCCTCCGCCCGCCTGATGAACAAGGGCGGTGTGCCCGGCTGCGTAGTGACGGACAAGCTCTTGGCCGAGCTGGAGCAAGAGGCCCAGGACAAGGCCACGGCCAAAGCAAAGCGGCTGGAGCGCGCTGCCAGGCTCTACGCCCTTCTCAAGGGCATGGGCTACGCGGGCGTGCACATTGGCGGCCACGCCCTCAAGTATGAGGACGTCGAGTTCATCATCGAGCGTGGCGAAGAGCTGGCGCCCAACTGGCAGGAACTCGTCGCCGAGTTCGACTATCCCCAGCCTGGAGCGGAGCGTAAGGCCCAGCCTGGAGCGGAGCGTAAGGCCCAGCCTGGAGCGAAGCGGAAGGCCCAGCCTGGAGCGGAGCGGCAGGCCCAGCCTGGAGCGGAGCGTGAGGGCTGGTACTACTTCCAGCGCGACCCCCATACCGGCCTGAACACCGAGACGCCCACCGACCGCTCTCAGAACCGCCCCGGCTCGCCCCTCGGCTACCGCGGCTTTCGCCTGCTGCACCGCACCCTCTTCGATCCCAAGGGCATCTTTTTCGGCCTGATGAGTGCCCTATCCCGCGCTGTCGACGGCTCGCGCCTGGAGCACCTCTTCACGCGCCTGGAGCACATCGGCAAGCAGGTCACCAACGAGTGCCTGCACTGCGGCGACTGCGCCCTCTTCGACGTGGCCTACATCTGCCCCATGAGCCAATGCCCCAAGAACCAGCGCAACGGCCCCTGCGGCGGCAGCCAGCAGGGATGGTGCGAGGTCTACCCGGGCGAGCGTCAATGCATCTATGTGCGCGCCTACAACCGGCTCAAGCACTATGGCCAGGAGGGCGAACTCGGCGAGGGCCGCGTGCCGCCGGTCGACTATGACCTCTATCGCACCTCGTCCTGGCTCAACTATTACCTGGGCCGCGACCACACCGCCAAACGCCTGGGCATCGGCCCCAAGCCGGAGCAGAAGTAGCTCCATTCGGGCGGCATGGCCTCTGCATCTCCTGAAGCCTAGCTACTCGAAGGATACTGCTCTTGGAGCGCCTTGAGCTGCGATGTGCAGGCCGGGCAGCGGATGGCCTTGAGCGGGATGGTCGAGCAGCAGTAAGGGCACTCCTTCGTGGTGGGCTCTTCCTTCGCGGGCTCGGCCTCCTTCTCCTTCGGCCGGAGCCGGTTGGCCTGCCGCACCAGCAGGAACATGGCGAAGGCGATGATCACAAAGTGTATCACCGCGTTGAAGAAGTCGCCATAGTTGATCGTCGGCGCACCGGCCTCCCTGGCGGCCGACAGCGACTCGTACGCCGTTCCGGACAGGTTGATGTAGAGGTTGGAAAAGTCCACCCGCCCCAGGACCATTCCAATCGGCGGCATGAGGATGTCGTTGACCAGTGAGGTGACGATCCGGCCGAAGGCGGTGCCGATGACGACGCCAATGGCCATGTCGATTACATTGCCCCGCACGGCGAAGGCCTTGAACTCGCGTAGCACAGTCCCCTCCTTGTGCAAAGCGGGGTGCCTGGCGGCATATCCCCGCAACCCATACCGAAACCACGGCTGGCCAGCCGGCTGCCCCCGTGCGCGCCCATCGTCGGACCGCCCAAAAAGCGGAGCCGCCAGGTGGCCGCCGGCGGCTCCGGTTGCGCACGAAGGGGGGACTGCGCCCCTCAGCCGAGCAGGCCGAGGAGGCCTACCGATAGGCCATAGCTTCTGCTGCTCAGCCCAATGACGCCGAGCATCCCAGCAAAGTAGAGCACTGCCGCGCAGATACCGCAGATCGAAAGCCCGATCTGGACATAGCCCAGCACGAGGCCCGCCGTCGCCAGGCCGTCGCCGGTCAGCCGGCCCATGCTATCCCGGATCCGGTTCTTGGCCATGTGCCCGGTGATCACGGCAACGATGGCACCAATGCCCGGCAGGATCACCCAAGAAGCGATGCCCGCCACGAGGCTGATTGTCGCCAGCGAACAGGTCTCGGGCACCGGCTGGTACGGCGGCGGATAGCTCTGGTAGCCTTGGTATTGTGACACAATGCCCTCCTTGGGCTACAAGACAAAAGGTCGCAATGCGGAGCGTTACGCCTGGGAATGCGACCGGCAATGTATGCGCTCTCTTTTCAGTATACGGACAATGGTCATGGGGTACAAACGCTGGAATGGCGCAGGGTCTCCGAACCCTGGGCACTCGCAACAAGCCTCTGAACAGTCGTTTCAGACTCGCCCTGTCATACCTGCGGCGGCTTTTGCTTCGCCGATGTTGACAAAACGGCCCACACACGGTATAAGAAGGCTGGAGTCAGGGCAGTCCGTCGTGTGATGCTCGACCGCAGAGCGATGGAGTTGGCCGGTTCCCGGGGCTGATGGCCCATATCACGCGCCGGCCGGCATCGTCCGTCACTCTTGCAGGTCACTGGGAGTGCTTCATAGAGATTCTGACAGGCAAGGCTCGCAGCGAGCGGCGCCATGTAACAGTCATGGTCTGTGTGAGGCAGCGCTAGGAGGTGGACGAATGGCCAGAGCGCCGAGGTTCATCATCAGAGTATCCGGCAGCGATCAACTGGAGACAGCCTGGACCCATTGCGAGGCCTGGTGCCGCGCCCTCGAGCTGCACCGGTCGGGCCTGTGCGTATCCTGTGTGGATACATGGGCCCGGCACATGCTGGAGGAACAGATGGCGGCGGAGCAGGCCGGCCAACAGCAAGCCACCGATCTCGCCTGAGGTAGGGGCTCAGACAGCGCCTCTGCAATCTCCTCCACGGGGCACGAGCCACCGGTCGGCACTTACCCAGCCGGCCGGCGCTCGCGCCGCGGCCCCAAACGCTGCCTGTGTCAGATCTCCAGCTCACCCCGCAGATAGGTCACCGCCTGCCCGCCGATGCGCACCCGCTCGCCGCAATCCTCACACCAGAGCTCACCGCCGCGGGCAGAGAGCTGACGAGCCGAAAGCTTGCGTTTGCCCAGGCGGTGGGACCAGTAGGGAACGAGGGTGCAGTGCGCCGAGCCGGTCACCGGGTCCTCTGGAATGCCCAACTGCGGCGCAAAGAAACGCGAGACGAAATCCACATCCTCCCCCGGCGCCGTGACGATGACCGCCCGCGAGTCCAGCGCACCGAGGGCCTCCATGTCCGGCTGCAGAGACAGGATATCGCTCGCCGCCGGGTAGACGGCCAGGTAGCTGCGCGCCCGCCAGACCTCGGCGGGCCTCTTGCCCAGGGCTGTGACCAGGTCCTCCGGCATGGCGGGGCAGGGTTCTGCTATGCGCGCCGGAAAGTCGAGCACCAGGAGGTCGCCCTGCTGAGTCACGGTCAGCGGGCCGCTCCGGCTCTGAAAACGCAGGGCCCGGCCCATACGGCCCAGCTCCGCCGCGAGCACGTGCGCCGCGGCCAACGTGGCGTGGCCGCAAAGGCTCACCTCGGTCGTCGGGGTGAACCAGCGCAAAGCATACTCCTCGCCCTGGGGCAGCACAAAGGCCGTCTCGGAGTGGCGGTTCTCGGCGGCAATGCTCAGCAGGGTCTCATCCGGCAGCCAGGCATCGAGGAGGCAGACCCCAGCCGGGTTGCCGTGAAAGCGCTCGCGGGTGAAGGCATCGACGTGGTAGTAGGGGATTTTCATGCCCATGCTCCTGTGCTGTAAGGGGATCAGCCCCAAAGAGAAAAGCGCCACCTCACAGCTATACTCATAGCCACAAGATAGCGCTCCCTGGCGCCCCTGGAGGGAATCGAACCCCCGACGCAGGGCTTAGGACGCCCTCGCTCTGTCCGCTGAGCTACAGGGGCTGGTTCTCAGCAACGTATCCATTATAGGCGATTCGGTGCCCGGAGGCAAGCGCGCCACCCTGCCGCGCCCACTGGCACGGCCCTTGCCGCACGTGCCGGGTGTGGACACGGGTCCGCAGCATCCAAGCCCATAGGAGGGTTGTATGGAGCAGCAAGAGCAGACCAGACCGCAAGAGCAGGGCGAGCGCACTACGGTGTGCTGCTGCCCCGTGTGCGGCGGGAGGCACCACGCGCCGTGGGGGCACAAGGCCCGGAGGCACATGATGTACCCCGGCATGATGCCCTACGCCGGCCCCTGGGGCTGGCATCACGGACCCTGCATGGCCCCGATGGGTATGGGTCTCATGTATCTGGGTCCGGCTTTGCTCGGCTTTGCCATAGGCATCCTGGTCGGCCGCAAAGCCCACTACTGATAGCACCTGCGCGGTCGGTCCCTCCCGCAGGTTTCACGACTTGCCTTGTTGACGGAATCGCGACTTCCGAGGCAGGTTCGGCGTTGTTGCAGCCCCCCAAACCTGCGGGAGGGTACCACCGCACAAGCACTGACTACTGAGAGCCTCGCGCCGGCAAGACCCTCGCCGGCGCCCCGCCGCTTGCCCACTCCTCTCCCCGCCCCACCTCCGGGTCTGTCCAAGATATTAGGAAGGTGACAGCGTAGGAAACATCGAAGTCCACTCCATTTCCCAGCGATCACTGAGCAAGAGGGAGCGCAAGGCGAGCATGGCCTGAGCTCCTACACGGCTCCAGCGCATCCCGGCTTGGGTCATACGTTCCTGTACCACAAC
>DAOUGZ010000319.1:0-37277 GCA_034428955.1 Anaerolineae bacterium
AGAACCTGTAGCGCCGACTATGCTTGTAGCATATCGCTGGCTGAACTTTCTGGACGCGGGTTCGATTCCCGCCATCTCCACTAAGGGCGCAAGCCCCCGGCGCGCCGGGGGCTTGCGCCTCTTGTGTTTCGAGTGCCACACCTTTCGGATTCCAACCCAGTAGACGACATGATAACAACACAAGGAGGACGAAATGGCCCATGCGCGGATCGGCGTCATCGGAGGCAGCGGTCTGTACCAGATGGAGGGTCTCACCGAGGTCGAGGAAACCAGCGTTGAGACCCCGTTCGGCGCTCCCAGTGATAGCATCATAATCGGTACTCTGGCCGGAGAGCGTGTTGCTTTCCTCCCACGCCATGGCCGAGGGCACCGCCTCTCCCCCTCGGAGGTCCCATCAAGAGCCAATATCTACGCTATGAAGACTCTCGGTGTCGAACATATCATCTCGGTGAGTGCATGCGGTTCGCTTCGCGAGGATCTACCTCCGCTTGATGTCGTAATCCCCGATCAGTTGTTCGACCGCACCAAGGGAGTCAGGCCGGCCACCTTCTTCGGCGACGGCCTGGTCGTACATATCAGCTTTGCTGACCCCTTCTGCCCCGAGCTGAGTGCAGTGCTACACGGCGCAGCGCAAGAAGTTAACGCCCCAGTTCATCGTGGCGGCACTTACGTAGTTATCGAAGGGCCCCAGTTTTCCACCAAGGCCGAGTCCCACATCTACCGTCAATGGGGCCTGGACATCATAGGTATGACCGCACTTCCTGAGGCCAAACTAGCCCGTGAAGCCGAAATCTGTTATGCGACTCTGGCTATGGTTACTGACTATGACGTCTGGAAGGCTGCAGAGGAAAGCGTGACCGTAGAAATCGTTGTCGCAAACCTGCAAAAGAACGTGGCGACGGCGCAAGCTATTGTTCGTGCTGCTATCCCCCATATCGCTCAAGCTCGCTCCTGTCCTTGCGTCACCGCCCTACGCGATGCCCTCATCACCCAGCGCCAAGCGATTCCACCGACTCAGCGAGAGCGCCTGAATCTCCTCGTCGGCCAGTATCTATAGACTGCCCCTGAGTCCAGTCGCGCCAAGTGTCTACGATTGGCGCGACTGGTTGCCTTCGCATAGCCTATACCACCCTACTGAGTGTGAGCGGCAGGACGTTTCCTGTTGTTTCTGTGACTATGCGAAGGGTCATCTAGCAGGCGTTGCACCAACAGGTCTGCCAACCCCGATACGTCCTCCAGTGAGTATTGCGGCGCCGTCGTATCCAGGGGCTGATCCGTTGCCACAGCCAGCAACTCCCTATCACTACTGAGAAGTCCCCTACCACACGCAGCGCGTGAGACTTCGATCTTGGGCTTATCCCCTTTCTTGTAGCCTTCGGTCAATACAATGTCCACCGAAACTGGCATCCGTCTCACGATCTCGTCCAGTGCGAGCTCGGGCGCGCGCGCGATCATCGCCAAGCGCTCAGGGCCCGAGATAACTACCACATCACTCCCAGCCTGGGCGTGCCGCCATGTGTCCTTTCCCGGGCGGTCTATCTCAAAACCATGCGCATAGTGCTTCACAGTACCCACACGGTAACCCCTGCGCTTCAACTCAGCGATGAGCTTCTCTAGAAGCGTCGTCTTGCCCACATTCGAACGGCCTACAACAGATACAACAGGCACAGAAGCCATCTATTCCACCTCCGCCATCCCACGATAACGCGGCCACACGAGATAGACATGGGCCGATTATAGCCACAGAGTGCACCAGCGTCCAGCGCCCGTGCGCCTGCGGCTAGCCGCGACAGTGCAGTCTTGACAATCAGCAGCAACTTCACTACACTAGCCCCATCGACGCGGCTGGCTGCCAAAGTCGGCAGCAGCCTGCCGGCGCCAGCCAGGCCCAGAACAATGCTGCTCTGACGGCACGAGGTGTTGGCTCCAATGGAGTTGGACGCACTGGTTTACTATGCATTTCGCCTGGCCGGCGTGATTGCGCCTCATGTCCCACCGGCGCTTGCCTACCGGGCAGCTACGTGGGCCGGCAGCATCGCCTACCGCTTGTCGCCGCTACGTGGTAATGTCGAAGACAACGTGGCCCACATCACCGGCATGCCTGTCGACTCCCCTCGCGTTCGTGCCATCGCCTGTCAGGTCTACCGCAACCAGTGCAAGAACTATTACGACTTGTTCCGGCTGCCTGCCCTCAGTAAGAAGGGCATCATGGAGACCGTGCGCGGCATTGCCGGCTTGGAGCATCTGGATCGTGCTCTGAGCAAGGGCCGTGGTGTTGTTCTTGTGAGCGGTCATTATGGCAACTTTGACCTCGCTGCGCAGAATCTGGCCATCCGGGGATACCGCATGACCGCAGTGGCTGAGCACCTGAAGCCAGATAGGCTGTTTCGTTATGTGTGCCAGGTTCGCGCGAGTCATGGCATCAGACTCATCCCAGTCGATGTCTCGCTGAGACCGATCTTTCGCGCCCTCCGTGCTAACGAGATTGTTGGCCTTGCTTTGGACCGCAACGTCACTGACGCCGGCCGCGAGGTTCAATTTATCGGGCAGCCGGCACGCCTGCCCGACGGCTATCTGAAGCTGGCCTTGCATACCGGCGCTGCCCTAGTCGCGGCTTTCTGCCATCGTCTGCCTGACAATTCCTTCTTGATAGAGGTCGAACCTGAAGTGGAGCTCGAACGCAGCGGTAATGCGGAGCTAGACATAGAGGTCAATATGCCCCGTGTGCTAGATATCTTTGAAGCGTATCTGAGTCGGCAACCCGAGCAATGGGTCCTGTTCCAGCGCGTGTGGCTGCCAGCGCAGACCATAGCGCCTGCGCACGAGCCCGGAGCAATAGCGAGAACACACTCCTCCGAAATACCTCCATCCACAGCAGGCGCTACGCCCCAGGAGACAGCGCGATGAGGATCGCGTTGGTTACCCCCTACGATTATCCCTATCCGGGAGGAGTCACCGAGCATATTGCCAACCTCGATCGCATCTTCCGGCAGTGGGGACACGAGGTCTGGGTGCTTGCAGCTTCCAGCCGAGACGAGGATGAGCTCGACCACAACGTACTCAAGGTCGCTGGCGGCGTCTTCCCCCTCCCCACCAGCGGCTCTGTGGCCCGCATCTCGCTCTCGCCACGCGCCTACCAGCGCGTGAAGGGCATACTAAACGAAAAGCGCTTCGACATCGTCCACCTCCACGAACCGCTGATGCCAGTACTGCCACTCGTAGTCTTGCGGCACTCGCACACTATCAATATCGGCACCTTTCATGCCTACCGTGAGATCAGCCATCCCGGCTATGAGTACGGGCGCCATCTGCTGCAGCCTTTTTTCGACCGTCTCAGCGGCAAGATTGCCGTGTCGGAGGCAGCACGCGACGCCGTCTCACGGTACTTTCCGGGCCAGTATGAGGTGATTCCCAACGGCATAGACTATGAGCGCTTTAGCAACGGCGTCGAGCCCATTCCGGCCTATTGCGATGGCCGGCCGACAATCCTCTTCTTTGGTCGGCTCGAGAAGCGCAAGGGATTCGAGTACCTCCTCACAGCCTTTGCGCGAGTTCGCAGGGAGATGCCGGACGCACGCCTGCTCGTAGTGGGCGCATACAGCAAGGAGGACAAGGAACCGTACGTCCTCCAGGCTCGACGTGAAGGCATACGCGGCGTGCACTTTGTGGGATATGTCCCAGAGGCCGAAAAGCCGCGCTATTTCCGCTCATGCACCGTGTTCTGCGCTCCCTCTCTCGGGTTCGAGAGCTTTGGCATTGTGCTGCTCGAAGCCATGGCTGCCGCGCGCCCTATCGTCGCCTCAGATATTCCGGGCTACCGAAGCGTGCTCGCCAACGGCCGCCAGGGCCTGCTCGTAGAGCCCGGCAATCCAGAGAAGCTAGCCGATGCCTTGCTCCGCCTGCTGCGAGATCCCACTCTACGGACGCAGATGGGATCCGAGGGACAGGAGACCGCACAGAGCTTTGGCTGGAAACGCGTCGCATCACGCATTCTGGACTATTACAACGAACTGTTGCAGGGAAGGGCGTCTCGCGTCTCATGATTAGTGACAGACTCCGGCAATGTACCCGTTGGATCGTTGAACCCATCGCTCGCGTGCTCAACCGCATCGGGCTGACCCCAAACCAGTTGACCATCTTCGGCTTTCTGCTCAGCCTAGCGAACGCCTGGCTGCTGGCTACAGGCCGCCTGCCCCTGGCGGGCGCACTGATTCTGGCCTTCACTGCTCTGGATGCCTTCGATGGAACGCTGGCGCGCCTCTCGGGGCAGGTAACCCGCTTCGGCGCATTCCTGGACTCGGTTCTCGACCGCTACGTGGAGGCGGGGCTGTTCTTTGGCCTGCTGATCTACTTTGGCCGTTCAGGGAGGAGCGAGGCAACATACCAGTACCTCTCTTTCCTGGCCCTCACAGGCTCCTTCATGGTCAGTTACGCCAGGGCGCGTGCCGAAGGGCTGGGGCTCTCCTGCAAGTCGGGCTGGTTCACGCGTGTAGAACGCATCATACTCCTTTCCGCCGGTCTACTCATTGGGCAGGTGCGCCCCACACTATGGCTCTTGGCTGCCCTGGCAAACCTGACGGCCCTGCAACGCATCGTACACGTCTATCGCCTCACGCGAATGGATAAGCCAACAACCACTAGCAGCGCCAAATAGACCAAAGGAAAGCTAGCGCCTCTAGCGACAGGCAGAGAGAGGCGCTAGCGAGCGCTGATAGCTTGACACGCCCAATATCCGATGCTACACTCCGGCCATGTCAACCGGCTTTGGCGCTTGCAGGGCCACCTGCGCCCCACTGTGGTTAGGTCAGGATTCCCATGGCTCAAAGATCCCCAACACTGCGCATAGTTGTTCTCTGTGCAGCCGCATTGGCGGTCTGCGTTCCGGCGCTATCCACTATGGGGTGCGGCCTATCGCCTACTGCGCCAACGTTCACGGCCACCCCTTCGCCCACCAGCACGCCAACTACCACTCCTACGGCGATACCTACGCCGACGCCCACCGCGCCCCCTACAGAAGTGCCGCTAGCGGCACAAGTGATCATCGAGCCCAATCCCATCGCTCAGGGCAGCCTGGGCACGCTAGTCGTCCAGCCGAACCGGCCCGTCTCTGTGACAGCCAATTTGGATGGAGAGTCCCTGCCCCTCTTTGAGGAGGATGGCAAGTGGTATGGCTTGATCGGAGTGTGGGCCGCCGCTCTGCCCACCAGCCAGCCGGTCGTTGTCGACCTGGCGGACAAGAACAGTGGGCTCAGGGTGATAGAGCGCAGCGAGCTGCGGATATCCGAGCGCGAGTTCGAACTGGAGGCCATCTACATGCCTCAGCCGGTACTGGACCTAATTCTCGACGCACACACGGCACACGAGGAAGCTGTGCTCATCACAGACTTGATTACGCCACATACCGCGCAACGTCTATGGAGTGGAACCTTCCTGCAGCCGGTCGAGGGCGCAGTATCCTCCGCCTACGGCGCCCGCCGCAGCTATAATGATGGATCAGTGTTCGAGCAACACGCCGGCCTGGATCTCGCTGCGACCGAGGGAACACCTGTCGTCGCAACGAATAGCGGCAGAGTTGTCTTTGCCGGCTCGCTAACTGTACGCGGCAACGCGGTGATCATTGACCATGGGTGGGGGCTATACAGCGGCTATTATCACCTCAGTCGAGTAGGCATCGCCGAGGGCCAGAGCGTCGATCGCGGGGAGACCATTGGTTTGGTTGGGAGCACTGGTTTCTCGACCGGTCCGCACCTTCACTGGACAATATGGGCCGGCAGACAACCGGTGGATCCGGTGCTCTTCCTGGCCTGGGCACTACCCCAGTGAGTCTAGCGCCGAAAAGCGCGCGGGAAGGGAGGTCAAGCGATGTCTGAAGAGCAGTCGCACCCGCTGGTTAGACTGGCGAGGCAAACGATCGAGACATATGTGCGGGAAGGCAGGCAGATCGAGCCCCCGTCCGAGCTGGCGCCGGAAATGCGGCAGCAGGCGGCATCATTCGTCTCTCTGCACAGGAATGGCGAGCTACGTGGCTGTATCGGCACAATTGAGCCATCACAGCCCAACCTGGCCCTCGAGGTGATCCACAACGCCATCATGGCGGCGACCGAGGATCCCCGCTTTCCACCAGTGGAACCCCACGAGCTGTCGGAGCTTGAGATCAAGGTCGACGTCCTCACCCGCCCCGAGCCCGTATCCTCGAGCCGGGAACTCGACCCATGCAGGTATGGTGTCATCGTCCAGAGCGGATTCCGCCGCGGGCTCTTGCTGCCAGACCTGGAAGGAGTCGATACGGTAGAGTGCCAGATCGACATTGCACGGCGCAAAGCGGGGATTGGCCCCAACGAGCCCATTCAGCTCAGCCGGTTCGAAGTGCGCCGCTACCACTAACGACTTGATGCGGAGAGGGCGCATCACAAGCGAAGCGCCCTCTGTTCGCACTATGCAGATTGATCTTGCTCAGCGGCTACGGCTAAAAGCCCTGCAGCCGGCTTAGGTCTGCTATCCCCTTTGGCAGCGCAGCTACGCGCTGCAGCACAGCCAGCCGGTTCGCCCGGACATCCGGATCCTCAGCCATCACCAATACCTGATCGAAGAAACGCCCAATCGGCCCTGCCAGCCCGCGCAAGGCTTCGACCAACACCTCAACATCGGGCCGCGCCGCTACCTGCTCCGCTGCAGTCCGGTAGGCTGCGTACAAATCACTCGTAGCCTGCTCTGCGAATCGTTCAGGGTGCACCTCATACTGCGCAGCCTGATCACGGGTAATGCGCGCCGTGCGCGCATAGGCTACCAGGATATCGCCCCATTCAGGCTCTCGGACAACGCGGTCCAAAGCCTGAGCAGACCCTGCAGCGCGTACAACCTCACCGCCCTGCTCAGCCAACACTGCGTCCACCACATCATAGCGCAGCCCTTGGTCGAGCAGCAAGCCCCTGAGGCGCTGCTGGATGAAAGCTAGTACCTCCTGCCGCACCTCTGGGCGCACAGGCACCGGCTGCACATCCGCCGCGGCATCGACCGCCTCCGGTAGAGGCAGTGCGATTTCCTTGTCCAAGAGGATCTGCACCACGCCCAGGGCGGCCCGCCTCAAAGCATAAGGGTCGGCCGAGCCGGTAGGGGCCAGGCCCACAGCGAAGAGACCAACCAGACTATCCAGCCGGTCTGCCAGCGCCACAACAATGCCCGCGGTCGTCCCAGGCAGTGTGTCACCGAGGCCCCTGGGCAGATACTGCTCACCGATTGCCCGCGCTACAGCCTCGGGCTCTCCAGAGTGCCGGGCATAATGTGCACCCATCGTACCCTGCAGCGAAGTGTGCTCGACAACCATCTTGGTAGCCAGGTCGGCCTTGCTCAGAAAGGCCGACCGTTGCGCTATCGCCATCGCGTCCGCGTCGAGCCCGAGCAGGCTGCCCAGCACGGGTGCCAATCGCTCCAGACGGTGCACCTTATCCAACATGGAGCCCAGATCCGTCTGGAAGGTGAGCGTCGCCAACTTGGGCACAAAGTCCGCCAGGGGCTGATCGCGGTCGGAACGGTAAAAGTATGCGGCATCTGCATAGCGGGCACGAAGGACGTCCTCGTTTCCATGCCGTACGATGTTCCAGTCCAGGTCCACCCCGTTAGCGACAGTGATAAAGCCGGGGAGCAGTTCCCCGTCTCTGACGAGCGGAAAGTACCGCTGGTGTTCGCGCATCACCGTTATCAGCACAGCCTCGGGCAAAAGCAGGTACTCCTCGGCAAAACTACCCCGGATGGCCGTAGGGTACTCGACCATGTTGGCCACCTCAGCAAGGAGTTCGGGGTTCTCCATTACCTGGCCCCCAACTTCCTTGGCCAGCGTCTGCGCCTGCTCCACGATCGCGGCACGGCGATCCTCCGCGTTGAGCATGATGTGATGCTGGCGCATGACCTCCGGGTACATCTCAGCCGAGGGCACTACAATATCTGGAGAGCCTGCAGGGCGTATACCGCGAGACAAAGTTCCCGATGCAACACCCGCAAAGACGCAAGGGACCACCGCCTCCCCGAGCATAGCTACGAGCCAACGGATAGGGCGCGAGAAGGTCGTCTGCGTATCATTCCAGCGCATAGACATGCTGAAGCGTAGCTGCCCAAGCAATTCCACAACCAGTTGCCCGAGAACCTCGCTTGCCGGCAACCCTCGCTCCGTCAGAACCGCCACAACATAGTCACGTCCCTCATAGCTCCGAAGCTGGAGGTCCTCAACAGGAACGCTGTTGCTGCGCGCAAACCCCAGGGCAGCCTTCGTGGGCTTGCCCTCAGCATCGTAAGCTACCTTGGCCGGGGGGCCCTTGATGACTCGCTCCTCATCCGGCTGAATCGGCCCAACATCCGGCACGAGGACCACGAGCCGTCGGGGTGTGCCCAACACGGTTGGCTGCCCGTGCGGCAGCCGTGTCGCCTCCAGAGCCTCCGGCAGAACGCTGTTCAACTGCTCGAGGGCCGAAGTCAGGTCTTTCGCTGGGAGTTCCTCGGTCCCAACCTCAAGCAGAAAAGTCCGCGCCTCACCAGAAGCAACCCTAGACGGCGCCCGCGTCGTCGGTTCCAAACCGGCTGCAGAGAACGCTTTGCGAGCGAGCGGGAACCCCATCTCCTCACGCTGCGCCATGTAGGCTTCGGCAACAGCACGTGAGAGATCGCGCATGCGCGCAAAGAAATGTGCTCGCTCCGTGACGCCCACAGCCCCACGAGCATCAAGAACGTTGAATATGTGTGAGCACTGCAGCACATGATCGTGGGCCGGCAACACAAGGCCGGCACCCAAAGCGCCCCTGGCCTCTGCTTCGAAGAGATCATACATCTCCCGCAGGCGCGGAATACTCGCGACCTCAAAGTTGTAGCGACACTGCTCCACTTCGCCACGTGCCAGGATATCGCCGTAGCTAACCTGATCTATCCACACCATGTCCTGAAACACGGGCACGTCCTGGAGTACCATCACGATCCGCTCCAGGCCATAGGTGATTTCGACCGACACTGGGTCCAGATCGAACCCACCTGCCTGTTGGAAATAGGTGTACTGGCTGATTTCCTGCCCGTCCAGCCACACTTCCCAGCCTAGTCCCCAAGCGCCGAGCGCAGGAGACTGCCAGTTGTCCTCGACCAGGCGCACGTCGTGCCGCGCAGGATCAACCCCCAGGGCACGCAGGCTGTTCAGGTAAAGCTCCACTGGGTTCCCCGGGTCCGGCTTAAGGATGACCTGAAACTGATAGTATTGGCCCCACCGATTGGGGTTCTCTCCATATCGACCATCCGCAGGGCGCACTGAGGGTTCGACGTACGCCACTTTCCATGGCTCAGGCCCCAATACACGGAGGAACGTTGCCGGGTTCATGGTGCCTGCCCCGACCTTGACATTGTAAGGCTGCCAGATGAGGCATCCCTGGTCTGCCCAGTAGCGCTGGAGGCGCATGACGACTTCTTGAAAGTTCATAGACTGTCCACTCTCCCTGCGGTCGCGCCACGGAAATGTCGACCGGAATTGTGCAACACAATCTACTCTGTTCGTACCACTCCGTCAAGCACAGCGGAGAGGCCGCTAATCTCCGTTCTTCACCACACTCAGCAAGCCCGTAGTCTTGAGTTCCCGCTCCAGTATGTACACGAGATAGCGATGCAGCACAGCCTCGACCTCACGCAATGTTCCGGGCCTCAGCCTCAGCCGGAGCACTGTGTCGTACTCCTGTGACTGCAGATATCGTAGCACCTTGAACCCAGCCAGAGAGAGTTCAGCAGCCCCCACAGCCCCCTGCCCGCACTGCGCGCAGCGTACGCCACCCTCGCTTACGCTGAAAAATGCATTTCCCGGCTCATGGCACGCTCCACAGCAAACGCAGCGCTGCAACTCGGGGCGGTAGCCGGCATAGCCGAGCAGACGCAGTTCAAAGAACCTGCACAACAAGCGGGGCTCGTCTCCCGCTGCCAAGCGAGACAGAGAGGCCGCCAGCAGGTGATAGATTGCCTGGCTCTCCTCGCCCTCACGAGTGAACGCATCTACCAGTTCGACCAGGTAGTAGGCATGAGTAGCTCGCGTCAGATCCTCACGCAGCCCGCGTTGCGTCTCCATGACCTCCGCTTGAGTCACGATATCGAGGTCCCGACCGCGTGCCAGCAAGAACTCGGTGCGCATGAACGGCTCCACGTGCCCGGCCTTCCGGCTCGGCACTTTGCGAACCCCTTTGGCCAGCACACGCAGCTTGCCCAGGCCTGGCGTCAATACGACCAGGATGCGATCTGCCTCCCCGAAGTTGCTCCTTTTGAGGACGATTCCCTCGGTTCTATACAGTCTCTCTCTGTCTGGCATAGCACTTCCCAATACCAGGGCCAGCTCAGTTTGCGCTGTTGGCCCTTTAGAACGAGGCGCCCCCAAGACTAGGGGCTTTTCTGTGTCACCCGTAGCAGCTCTACTCGGGCAGCCCGGAATGCTTCCGCTGCCGATAAAGAGCCAGCATATCCTGTACCTCCTGCGCAGGCAGGAGGCGCGCTCCACCGAGTTGGTGCGCCGCCAACAGCACCTGCGCCGCATTCTCAACCTTCTCCAGCTTGAGGTAGGCATCAAAGGCACTCTCCCCCACAGTGAGCGTCCCATGATGTGGGAGGAGCAGGGCATCATACTCCCGCACGAGATCCTCGATCACCTTCGCCCCAGCAGCAGTAGCCGGCCTGGCGTAACGTGTGGTTGGCACGCCACCCAGGTTCACCAAGACCTCAGGCAGCACTCCCTCCTGCAGAGAGACTCCCGCCAGAGTGCACGCGGTAGCGACAGGCGGATGCGCGTGAATGACAGCACCAATATCAGAGCGCGCACGATAGGCCGCACAGTGCATGGGGAGTTCAGACGAAGGACGTAACGATGCGCCATCTCGCGAGGGCTGCACAAGCTTGCCATCCAGGTCAGTGACCACCAATTGCTCGGGCGAGAGAAAGCCCTTACTAAAGCCGGAGGGTGTGGCAATCAGGCGCTCATCATCGATGCGCACCGAGACATTCCCGTCGGTCGCAGCAACGTACCCGCGCTCCCACAGCAGCCGACAGACACGGATGACCTCCTCTCGCACCCGGTCTTCCCTGCGGCTCATGCCAACCTCTGGCGCGCAGCGTTGATGATCTGCACCCCTGCCGATGCGCCAATACGATTAGCGCCAGCGCCGATCATCTCCACGGCCGCTTCGTAGGTTCGGATGCCGCCGGCCGCCTTCACTCCGATATCCGGCCCCACAGTCGCTCGCATCAGCGCAACGTCGGCTGCCGTAGCGCCGCCGGCACCAAAGCCTGTCGAAGTCTTGACAAAGTCTGCTCCCACCGCTACGGCCAACTGACAAGCCTGGATCTTTTCGGCGTCACTCAGGTAACCGGTCTCCAGGATAACCTTGCACAGCGCACCGGCGGCATGGCAGACCTTGACAACAGCCTCGATGTCGTCGCGCACGAAGCTCAAATCGCCATCTTTCAGCGCCCCGATATTCAGCACCATGTCGATCTCTTGCGCGCCGTTTCGGATAGAGCGCTCGGCCTCGAATGCCTTGGTCTCGGCAACCGTCGCCCCCAGCGGAAAGCCTGTTACCGTACACACGCGCACACCCGAGCCGGCGAGCGCCTCCGCCGCCAAAGCCACACGACTCGGATTCACACATACCGAGCAAAAGCCATATTCGCGAGCTTCGTCGCACAGCCTACGCACCTGCTCAGCGGTAGCCTCCGCCTTGAGCAGGGTATGGTCGATCATCCTGGCAAGTGCCAGCAACTGTTCGCTCATCTCGGGATCCTCTCTCATGCTACGCCGCATCTGTGCCCTGCGTGGCAGACGCATCCACTCAGGGAAGTTGGGGCAGGTAGACATTCAGCAGCGCTCGATAGGCCTGATTGATGGCTACTCGATCGCCTGCCCAGCCGCCAAGGGCATACAGCGTAGTACCCATGGCGCTATCAGCAACGCCCAGCCCCAGCGTACGCCATTGCCCTAACACAGGCGAGGGGAAGGACTGCCAGCAGCCCTGGGCTGGGTCAAAACTCTCGTTATATGCCAACGAGCCATTCCACCCCCCGCCCACGACGTAGAGGCGCCTGCCTGCCGTCACCATCGCCAAACCGCCCCTTGCCTGGCTCATCGGAGCTAGAGGAGCCCACGGCGAGACCTCGCTCCCCTCCAGGGCCGGATCGTAGACCTCAAATACAGCCAACTCTGCCGCACCATCGTAGCCGCCGGCGAGGTAGATGTAGCCATCCAGAGCCGCAGCCGCCGCAAAGCCGCGTGCCTGTTGCAGGGGTGTACCTACAGACCAGCAATCCTGTTCAGGGTCGTAGATCAGCACATCCGGCACAAATCGGCTCCCATCCCATCCGCCAAAGAGATAGAGGCGCCCTTCCGCGGCTGTCAGGGCATAGGCGGAACGTGGCTCCGGCAGAGGGCTTGCCTCTCGCCAGATGTCCTCACAGGGGTCATACACCTCCAAGACGCTCAAAGTGCGACCCGCTTCATCTGTGCCACCTGGAACCCAGATCTCGCCGTTCAGAACAGCTGCGCTGACATTAGAGGCCGCAGTCGGTTTGCTACTCCGCTCCTCCCATTGGTCTGTGGACGGGTCGTAGACCTCCAGGTCTCGGCTGGCTCCGGTCGCCGTATCCCCACCAATGATATATAGAAGTCCCTCATGACTGGCACATGCGAATCGCTGTCTGGCCACTCCCATAGGAGCCCGTGCACTCCATCGCTGCACAGCATAAGGGTCAGTGGAACCACTGACCACAGGTCCGGGGTCACTTAGCGCATCTCGGCCCAGCGCTCGCCCTGTCGACTTTGGCCAAGCGGCGAGTGACGCGGCGAGCGCGACTGCCGCCACAAGAAAACCACGGCGTCGCCATGATAGCAAGGAGGACTCTGGGCGCACCGCCCCGCCGGGGGTGATGTTCGGGACTTGGACCCAGCCGTTCCTGACGGCTACCATGGTCGCCTCAGTACGCGATTCGACATCAATCTTGGCAAAGATATTGCGCAAGTGCACCTTCACTGTGTTGGGACTGATGGCCAAACGCAATGCGATCTCGCGATTGGTCACCCCAGTCGCAACCAGGCGTAGAATCTCCAGCTCCCGTTCACTCAGTTCCTCACCAGCCACGTGCATCTCCCCAGGGCCTTTCCCAAACATACCGCCCCGACGTGGTGACTATGACAGGGGCTCGCCGCTGCGCCGCCATCCTCAGCCAACGACCCGCGTGATCTCATCTCTGTCGAAACGGGGCAGAGGTCGATCTCTACCGTCGCACCGGAGAAGCATGCATCCCTTCGCATCCGTCACCGTCGCAATCCTGGCCCAGGGAATGCCTGCCGCAGCCAGCGCGCTACCGAGAGCCTGAACACCCTCCGGGGCCACCACGATGAGCAGTGCCCCAGAGGCGATAAGCCCTAGCGGGTCCAGGCCGAATGCTTGGCACAGGCAAGCACACTCGGGTAGGACAGGGATAGCGTTTCCATCCACCTCCATGCCCACCTGCGCCGCCCAGGCCAACTCGTGCAACCCCGTGGCCAGCCCGCCCTCGGTAGGATCGTGCATCGCATGGACAGGCGCCGCTCCAACGGCCAGGTTTGCCGCCCGCACGACGCTAATGCCGGGATCATCCAGCAGGCCACGCGCCGTCGCCAGCGTAGCCTCATCTACGCCCAGCAGCTGTGCCTTGGCCCCCCACTCTCGCGCTATGAGCGCCGTGCCTTCCACGGCGATCCTCCCCGCCAACACGACAACATCGCCGGGTTCCGCCCCACCGGTAGTGACCAGGCGTGCCTTGGCCACCTCGCCCAGCATATGCCCGACTACAATGGGCCGGTCCAGCCCGTGAGTCACCTCTGTGTGGCCACCTACCAACGCAACGCCCAACTCGCAACAGGCGGCAGCCGTCTGGTCGACGATCGCTCGCGCCATTTCATAGGTCGCCGAACCCTCCGGCAGAAGAAGGGTCATCAACATCCAGCGCGGAGTAGCCCCTCGGCTGGCAATATCGTTGGCGTTGACGTGTACCGCATACCAGCCGATGCGATCGGTAGCAAAGGTGATCGGGTCGCTTTTGGCTACCAGAAAGCGATCTGGGAGATCCAAAATCGCTGCATCCTCGCCCACAGAGGCACCCACAATGACCCGCGGGTCGCATGGGGTGCAGTAATCGAGCAGTCTCTCCAGCATCTCGGGGGGCAATTTGCCAATGGGTAGAATGTCGTGTTCCATACCAGCCTCAAAGAACCACCATTCTCAGAGGAACGGTGGGCGATGCGTACCAACAGACTAAGCGGAAAGAAGCGTGGGGGCAGTATGCCACTACAGATGGGCCATGTCAATAGTAGTGGGTCTTGAAGCAGTCGGGCGATGTCTCGTGTAGGCCCTGGGCAATCCTCATCCGGATGGGAAGACCGGCCCATCCCGACACACGAGCAACCCATCGCCGCGGTCACAGGAGCCGCACACGCCTATACCGCAGCGCATATACGCCTCCCAGCTCAGCTCACCTCGCACACCGTATGCCCGGCACAAGTCCGTAACCCGATGCAGCATGGGGCCCGGCCCGCAGGCATAGACCATATCGTGCTCGCCCAAGGCCAGCCGGCACTCGGCCATATCCGTAACCAGGCCCTGCTCTCCCCTGCTGCCATCGTCGGTGCTCACCAGAATGTCTGCGTCGGCCGCTGCGAATCGCTCCTCCAGAAGCAACTCGTGCGCCGTACGAGCACCGATGGCCACGGAGAACGGTCGTCCTTCTAACTTCAGCATCTTGGCCAAGAAAGCAAGTGGAGCAGCCCCACATCCCCCAGCGATAAGCAACGGGCGTTCACCGGACAGCGTGAACCCATTGCCAAGCGGCCCGCGCAGGTACAGTACGTCGCCAGCCCGCACGTGCTGCATGCGCTCGGTGAACGGCCCCACTCGCACCACCGCCAGCGAGACGGGGTCATTATCCACCAGGCTGAGAGGCTTTTCGTCCACCCCAGGCAACCAGAGCATCACGAACTGGCCAGGACGCGCGTCGAGTGCCACATCAAGCTCGATGTGCACCCCTCGCGAGCCGCTCGGTTCGACACTCTTGACCCTGGCAGCAGTGTGTGCAGCACTAGGAGACATGGGCCAAACCTCGCATCGCCGCAACCTTTCCATATCCTTGTTCGGCCATGAAAGCTGAGAGTTCGTCGGTCATCTCGGCTAGGGCACTCATGCCGCGATAGTAGAATACCGACCCCACGCCAACGGCCGTTGCGCCGGCCATCAGCATCTCGACAGCGTCTTCGCCCGTCATTACCCCGCCCATCCCAATAATGGGAACGGACACAGCCTGGCTCAGTTCGTATACGCAGCGAACTGCAACAGGGCGTATGGCAGGGCCGGAGAGGCCTCCCACCCGATTCGCCAGCACGGGCCTACGTGCATGGATATCGATCAACATCCCGGGGCCGAGCGTGTTGATCGCCGCAATCGCATCCGCGCCGGCATCCACTACAGCCCTGGCCACTGCACAGATGTCGGCCACGTTGGCGGATAACTTGACGATCACCGGACGCCGAGTGACCGCTCGTAGCGCTGCAGTCGCTTCAGCAGCCTGCGCCGGGTCTGCGGCAAAGGGCCGGCCGAACTCGGCAGCCACGTTTGGGCACGAGATGTTGACCTCATAGCCATCCGGCTCGGCAGCCTCCAGGGTAGCCACCGCATCGGCAAAGGCAGTGGCGGTGTCACCGAACACGCTCGCAATCAGTGGGACGTTCACTCCAGCACAGCGCGCACGCGCATCCCGCAGAACCTCTACCATCACCGCCGCGCCTGGGTTTGCCAGGCCCACGGCATTGATCAGTCCCCCCTCCCAGGGCAACACCGTAGGGTTTGGGTGCCCCTGCCGTGGGGCGGAGCTGCAAGACTTGCTGGTCACGGCGCCGGCGCCAGCCCGCGCCACTCTTTCTAGAAGGGTGGCGCTTGTACCGAGAATGCCGGCTGCCAGCACAAATGGATTCCGGAGCTGCATGCCACAGAGGTCGACAGAGAGATCAACCATCCCTGCTACCTCTGCCCCCCGATGAACTCCTCAACCCGGCGTCGCTCATCATCCGTGATGCGGCCCATCCGGGCAAGTGTCGCCACGATCTCCCGCAGCCTGAGCACGGCATGCACACTGTACCCGGCGGCTTCCAGGGCCTGAGCGCCCCCCTGCTCGCGATCGATGAGGACGACAATATCACGCACGACGAGCCCACTCTCCTCCAGCGGCCGGATTGCTTCCAGCTTGCTGCCCCCGGTCGTGATAAGGTCGTCCAGGATCACCACGCGCTCGCCCGCCTTCCATGCCCCCTCGACCAGTCGTCGCGTTCCGTACTCCTTGGCCTCACGCCGAGGATAGATGAGCGGCCGATTGTTGAGAAGGGCGACTGCGCTACCGATGGGCAGCGCGGCGTAAGGAATGGCTGCCATCCGGTCATAGTAAAGCCCACGCAGAATAGCGGCATAGGCTCTTGCTACTTGCCGCAACACAGCAGGGCTGGACGCCAACATGCGCAGGTCGAGGTAGATAGGCGATAACTGCCCCGAATGCAGCCTGAAATCACCAAAACGCACGCAACCCGCCTCATGCAGCGCCGCGATCAAGCTATCGTGGTCCGCGCCCTCCACAGCGTTGCCCTCCATGGCTGCACGCCTTGCGCAAGCCAACGCCGCGCGGAATCCCTCAGCCGCCGCCCGCGGGTCGTCAGCGGTCATCACAGCTCGCGACGTGTTGACCACCAATCCGCCCCCGTGCCGATTCAGCCCGGCCGCCACGGCTGCCGACAGGTCGCCGCCCTGAGCACCTACCCCAGGCACCAGAAACGGCACACCCGGCGCCAGACTCCTCAGTTCATGAATGGCACCCGGATATGTAGCGCCAACCACCAGCCCGATGTTGTCATGCTCATTCGACCGTTCGGCCAGGTCTGCTACGAGGTGATAGAGTGGGGAGCCATCAACATACCGCTCCTGGATATCCGCGGCACCGGGATTGGAGGTATGGCATAGCAGATAAATACCGCGCTCCGCGTACTGAGAGAATGCACGTACGCTATCCCCTCCTAGATAGGGGCTCACAGTAACCGCATCAGCGCCCCACACCTCAAAAGCGGCCCGCGCATACGCATCAGAGCTATTCGCGATATCCCCGCGCTTTGCATCAAGGATGACCGGCACGCCGTGCGCGTGGGCGCAGTCGATTGTGCGCCGCAACGCTGCCAGGCCTTCCATGCCCTCCGCCTCATAGAAGGCATAGTTGGGCTTGAAGACGGCCGCCACATCAGCCGTAGCCTCAATCACGGCTCGGTTCCAAGCCCACAG
This sequence comes from Anaerolineae bacterium, assembly GCA_034428955.1. Lineage (GTDB taxonomy): Bacteria > Chloroflexota > Anaerolineae > SpSt-313 > SpSt-313 > DAOUGZ01. The sequence goes on from DAOUGZ010000319.1 coordinate 17,346, forward strand.
TGGCTCATCCACACCGGTCAGCGCAGCAGGCAGCCAGCGCCGGTCTGGGTCAAGACCGACGCAGAGCAGGCTGTCTAGCCGCTCCATCCGCTCGCCTAGCTGTTCAAAATAAGTCATCACGCATCAAGCCCTCCCTAATATGGCCGCGAGAAGGGCCATCCGGATGTACATGCCGTTCTCCATCTGCCGGAAATAGGCTGCTCGGGGGTCTTTATCGACCTCATAGCTGATCTCACTCACACGCGGCAACGGGTGCATCACGGTCATGCGCTCTTTGGCCTGTGAGAGCAACTCGGAAGTGATCACATAGCAGTCCTTGACCGACTCGTAGAGCGCCTCATCTTCAAAGCGCTCGCGCTGCACTCGTGTTACATAGAGCACATCAGCCTCGCGCACTACTTCCGCCACATCATCGTACTCGGCAATCGAGATGCCCTTCTCTTCAGCCTCGTGGATGATTTCTGTTGGCATACGCAGGATCTCGGGCGAGACCAAAGACAGGCGCACGTCGAACATCGAGAGCAACCGAGTGAGTGAATGCACGGTCCGGCCGTATTTCAGGTCACCGACCATGGCCACCGTCAGCCCATCGATCTTGCCCAGCTCCCTTTGGATAGTAAAGAGGTCCAACAAGGCCTGCGTAGGATGTTCTCCCGTGCCGTCACCGGCGTTGATGACGGGTTTGCTGGCATAGTCAGCCGCAATCTGAGCTGACCCCGCCTCCGGATGCCGCAGGACAATGATGTCCGCATAGCACTCCAGGGTACGCACCGTATCGGGCAACGATTCTCCCTTTGTCACCGACGAGTATCTGACCTCGTTGATGGGAATAACGCTTCCACCGAGCCTCTGCATAGCCGCCATAAACGACGAACTCGTGCGGGTGCTCGGTTCGTAGAAGAGGTTGGCGAGCACACGCCCCCGCAACAGATCCGCGGAGCCGATCTGTTGCACCATGTGCTGCATCTCCTCAGCCAGGCCAAAGATATAGTCCAGCTTTTCGCGGTCAAACTGACGGACCGAGATGATATCCTGCCTGTAGAAACCATTGTTAGTGTTCGCAACCAACTGTGCAAACAGCGGCGCTCTACCGACTGCCATCCGAGTTCCTCCTCTACTTTTCCCCAAGGGCGAGCCGCTTCAGCGGCCGACCACTGCCCGGCTGCGCCAACACGGTTCCATCTTGGTAGACTATGTTGCCCCGCAATCGCACCTGGGAGACACGCCCCCGCAGACGAGCACCCTCGAAAGGGGTCCAGCCACACCTGCTATGCAAGGCGCTCGCAGATACCGTCCATGCCTCGCCGATCTCTACCTCTACCTCCGAATCGGCCGCACAGACGCCGTAGACGCGCTGGGGGCCATCGCGCAGGAGAGCAACCACCCGGTCCAGCCCAAGCCGCCCCGCATACACCGCATCAAGCAAGAGCGGCAGCATCGTCTCGACACCCGGAACACCGGGCGGCGGCTGCGCTCCCATCTTTTCCTCGCGCGCATGGGGGGCGTGATCCGAGGCGACGATATCGACCACATCCAGGTTGGCCCACAGCGCCGCAACATCTGCAGAGGCGCCCAACCGCGGCTTCATGGCGCCAAACGCCCCGAGGCGGTCGGCATCCGCCTGCTCAAGGAAGAGATGATGGGGCGTCACTTCACAAGTGATGGGTGCTCCCCGCTCCTTGGCCCGGCGCACCAGCGCAATCTCATCAGCGCGCGCCACATGGCAGATGTGCACCCGCCGGCCGGCAAGCAACGCCAACCCGATCGGGATAGCCATGCTCAACCCTTCAGCGTGAACGGCTACCGGCCGGTTGCGCGGCCAGCGATCCAAGGCTGCCATCATTCCCGCCAAGCTCTGCAAACGCAGTGGGCCAAAAGTCGGCGTTAGGAAGAGCTTGAGCGCTACCGAGTCCACAGCCTCTCCCTCCAGAGGGAAAGCCTCGTCGCCCGCGCCCACAAAGAGGCCATAGTCGCACCGCGCACGCTCTGCGAAAAGATGCGCCTTCATCGCCAGCCCAGCAGCATCCACAATCGGCGGGCTGTTGTTTGGCATGTCCAGCACGCCAGTGATGCCTCCGGCCAACGCCGCAGCCGTCCCGCTAGAGATGTCCTCTTTGTGCTCACCCCCCGGCTCGCGCAGGTGAACGTGGGCATCGATTAGCCCCGGCAAGGCAACGCGGCTCATACCATGCTCCCGTCAAAGGCAAAAAAAGAGACCCAAAGCTCCCTAGCCTTGGGTCTGCAACGACTCCGCATCGTCGGCGAATGCAAAATGGAAAGCGTCGGAGACGCCACCGCGCTTCCAAATAGCGTTCGTTCACCAACCTGCGTCAGCCAAATGCTCTCCATCAAAAGGAGATTATACCATTGCTTATCGCCCGGCGCAAACGTGGTGGTAATGCAGAAACAAGGGAGAGAGGGCTGTGGTAGGCCAAAGCCTATCACAACCCTCCGCGAAGCGAACGAGCATCACCGGGGAGAGTATCCCTCACTGCCTACAATGGAAGCGGACCTTGCAGCAGTGCTGTCAGCAGAGAGACGCTGTTCACGACGTCCTGATAGTCCACCATCTCTGAGGGAGTATGGACATAGCGTGTAGGGATCGAGAGAACACCCACAGGCATGCCTGCACGCGCTGTCTGCATCGCCCTCCCGTCGGTAGTGCCGCCCAGCAGCACTTCCATCTGATACGGCAGCCCAGCTTCCCGCGCCGTGTCCACCATCCACTGACGGACACCGGGATGTGTCAGCATCCCGCCATCCTTTACCTTGATCGCCGGGCCATCCCCGAGCGCCACGGCCATCGTGTGCGCCTCCGGAGTATCTCCGGTCATGGTCACATCCACGGCAATTCCCAGATCCGCCTCGACTCCATAGGCCGAGGTCTGTGCCCCACGCAGCCCTACTTCCTCCTGCACGGTGAACACCAGCACAACTTCGTGGGGTGTCTCGCCAAGCTGCTTCAGGACCTGCAGCAGCACGGCACACCCCACTCGATCATCCATGGCTTTCGAGACCAAGCGCGTTCCCAGATCGACGAACGGTCGGTCGAAGCAGGCCACATCGCCAACACGAACCGGCACAGCCTCGCGCGAACCGGCACCCACATCGATGAAAAGCTGGTCCATCCGGGGCAGATCACCGCCGATGTCTTTCTGCTCTGCGCCGATCACCCCACGCAGCCCATCGGCAAAACGCACCCGTCCACCAATCAGGATCTGCGTTCGGACGCCCCCCAGCGCCCCAAACCGCAAGAACCCCTTCTCGTCGACGTGGCTCACCACCACGCCAATCTCGTCCATATGAGCCGCCAGCATGATCCGTCGACCGCCACGTTTGCTACGAGCAGTGACGATAAGGTTGCCCAGCGCATCCTCGCGAATGCTCTCGGCCAAGCCGGCGGCATGCGCCTTGATCACCTCGCGTACCTGGCCCTCCGTCCCGGCCGGGCCAAATGCCTCCACCAGACTCTTGATCAGTTCTTTCACTCTACCAAGCCTCCTTGCAGGCGCTGCAGCATGGCACGCATCATGCGCACGGCATTGTCCATATCGTTCAGGCTCATCAACGAAACGGGTGAGTGAATGTACCGCGAGGGCACAGCCACTACGGCGGATGGAACACCTGTCTTCTGCAAATGAATGGCCCCAGCATCCGTACCGCCCACGCCTGGCTGCTTGAACTGGAACGGGATCCTTTCCTCTTCAGCGACGGACACCAGCATCTTGATCAATCGCCGGTCACAGACTACCGAGCGGTCCATAACCGTTAGAGCCGGCCCCGCTCCCAAACGTGTCGTCGGGCTGATGTCCCTATCCTTCGGGCTGTCATCACAAACAGTCCCCTCAAGGACAAGGGCCACATCCGGCTCCACCGCATAGCTTGCCACGCAGGCCCCACGCAAGCCAATCTCCTCCTGCGTCGTAAAGGCCGCATAGAGATCGAAGGGATAGGTGCCATCCAAGAGCTCGACGAGCACTGCGCAGCCGGCGCGATCATCAAAGGCCTTGCCCTTGACCGTGCGCAGGCCCTGCTCGCTGAGCTGCTCGAATACTGTGGCAAAGGCAGCGTACATACCGGGCTTGATGCACTTTTGGGCCTCCTCCGCCGTCATGCCTGTGTCGATCCCCAACTGATCAAACGGCAGCACACGCCCACGCTCAGAGCGCTCCATGAGGTGGATCGGTTTGGCACCAATCACGCCGGGTATCCGCTGTTCGCCAATGCGCACAACCTTGGCCAGCAGCACCCTCGGGTCGATACCGCCGACAGGCACAAAGCGCACCGTTCCGTCGCGGTCCACACGGGTTACCATCAGCCCCACTTCGTCCATGTGCGCAGCGACCATCACACGCTTTGGCCCTGTGCCCCCTGCCCCGCGCGCATACTTGATCGCTATCAGGTTGCCCAACGCATCGACGCGGTATTCGTCAACGCGCCCCTCAACCGCCCTGATAAGTACCTCACGGACCGCCTTTTCATTTCCGGAGACCCCATCGGCCTCTACTAGCTCCCTCAGCAACACGTCGCCCCTCCCTGCTCGTTGAGGCGCGTTACCTGCACGCGCATCTCATCCGCAAAGGCCGCGTCCAGTCCGGTGATGAATTCGGCCATCAGCCGACCCGTTCGCTCGATATCCTTGCTGTTCACGGTCTCCACGGACGTGTGCATGTAGCGCAACGGAATGCCAAGCAGAGCGGTGGGGACGCCTTCTCGGCTAACCTGTATGGCCCAGGCATCCGTGCCACTGCGCCCGGGAACCGGTTCGACCTGGTATGGAATCTCGCAAGCCTTCGCCGTCTCAACCAAGCGCTCGTGCAGCCGCGGGTGAAAGTTGGCCCCCAGCGCAATCGGCGGGCCGCCTCCCATTGCTACCGTCTCCGCCTCCGATACCCCGATCTGATTGCCAAAGGTCACGTCGATGGCGATGGCCACCTGTGGAGCGATCCCATAGGCGCTAGTCGTAGCCCCGCGAAGTCCGACTTCCTCCTGCACTGTCGCCACGCCATACACATCCCAACTGTGCCGGCGACTGGTCAAGGTCTCGAGGCATACGGCGATGGCGGCTACAGCCGCCCGGTCATCCATCGCCTTACCGGCCAAATAGTCCCCTGATAGGCTCACCAAGTCACGTCGCACAGTGACCATATCGCCCACTTGCACCAGTTCGGAGAGCGCATCCGGCCCCAGTCCAACATCGATGAACAGATCCTCCAGCGGCACCACTCGCTCATTGTCGCCAGGGGAGAGCACGTGCGGCGGGCGACAGCCGACGAGCCCCTTGAGGGGCTGGCGCCCATGAACCAGGACTTCCTGGCCCAGCAAGGTGCGCACGTCAAAGCCACCGACCATCCCAAAACGCAAGAACGCGCCATCCACCTTGGTGATCACCAGGCCGATCTCGTCCATATGGCCGGCAAGCAGAATGCGGGGGTGCTCGCCCGACGGCAGGCCCTCCCCACGCTTGAGGGCAATGAGGTTGCCGAGCGTATCAATCCGCACCTCGTCGGCCCACTTGCGATAGGTTTCGGCAATGATCGCGGCGACCCCGACCTCCATCCCAGAGACACCGCTCGCCTCTGTGATCGTCTTTAGGAACTCTGCCAGTTGCACTCGCTCTCCTCTCCTTTCGCCCTCTTTCCAGGGCAAACCCAAGGGCGCGCCATCGTGTGGTCGCCTCTCCCAATCGCCAGCCGCTCAGTTGCCCACCAACGTTCCAGGCTGGCATGCCCGGCAAAAGCTCGTAATCCTCTTGCGAGCACGCAGCTCTGAGATCGGGCGCCCACAGCGGGGGCACGGGAACCCACCCCGCCCATGAACCTGTAGAAAATCGCGCACCTCGACGTCGACACGATCTCCCACGCGCTGCCGGAGGGCCTCGACGGCATCTAGCAACACCAAGCGCGTCGCCTCGTACAACTGCGCCACTTCTCTCTTCTCCAACTGGCTTCGCCTACGGAACGGGCTAATGCCAGCACAGAACAGAATCTCGTCGGCATAGGCATTGCCAATCCCGGCGACACAATCCTACCGCATCAAGACGCCCTTGATCTCGCCCCGGAAGCGTCTCAACTGGTCCTCGAAAGCTTGCAGGGTCAGTGAGGCATCCAGAGCATCCGGGCCCTGTGCGGCAAACCCTGGCACCTGTCCCAAGGCTGGCGTTATGTAGACCTGTCCCATGCTCTTGGAGTCTGTGTAGTGGAGCGTGCGGCCTGAAGTGAAGGAGATGGCCAGCGCGGTATGGCGAGGGGACGACTCGTCCGGCGTGCGCAATGCAAGCCTTCCGGTCAATTTGGGATTGATCGCTAGGCTCAAATCGGCGGAGAATTCGAGCCAGAGGAACTTGCCGTGACGCCCGATCCCCGCTACCGTCTGCCCAATCAGCGCGTCGCCCGAACCGTTCCCCATCAAATCCCGCACGACAACTGGGCGCCTGATCTCCACCTGGGAGGCGGTAGCCCCCAGGATAGCTCGGGCCAGGAACTCTTTCAGAACCTCAAGATCAGGCAATTCGGGCATGTGCTTCCCCGTAACGGCAACGCTGCCAAGAGCGCCAGAGGGTGTGGCCGCGAGGGTGCCATCAGGCTTTGGCCACCCCACTATAGAGTACTGAACCTGTCAGCCGAAGCGGGACAAGCCGAGCTAATGGTACACAGCTCACAAGGGCACAGTCTTGAGGCCTGTCCCTCCATCCAGCAAGACTGCCACCGGAGCAAAGGAGCGCCGGTGTATAGGGCAGGGTCCCAACTCGAGCAGTGCGCGCCGGTGAGCGGCTGTGCCATAGCCCTTGTGAGCACCAAAGCCATACCCTGGCCAGCGGCGATCCAGCGCGAGCATCCATCGGTCACGCCAAACTTTGGCCACCACCGAAGCGGCAGCGATAGAGAGGCATTTCCGATCGCCCTTCACAATCGCATCCTGGGGATATGGCAACTCGGGCAGGCGGAGTGCATCGATCAGCAAGGCATCTGGGACGACGTCGAGTGAGTGCACCGCCCTCGCCATTGCGCGATGCGTTGCCGCAACAATGCCAACAGCGTCTACCTCCCATGAGGGGGAGACGCCTAGGCCAACCGCCAGAGCAATCTGTTCGATATTCGCCGCAAGCACCTCTCGCTGCTGCGGGGTTAGCAGTTTCGAATCCCGCACTCCGGAGATGTGCTCCAACCCGCGATGTGCACCAAGGGGCAGAAGAACAGCAGCCGCCACCACGGGCCCGGCCAGGCAACCACGGCCCACCTCATCGATACCGGCGATCATCCTGTGCCCCTTGGCCCGGGCTGCCCGTTCGGCTTTGAGTGTAGGCCACGCACCTGCCACAGCTCTCTCCTTGCCATTGCACACCGAACCTCACAGCACCACCCAGTCGCGCATCGGCAAGTAGACGGGCCGGAGCCGATGGAGGTGCCTGCAGCGTACAGTCAGGGAAGGCGGATTACTCCTCGGAAGTAGCCTGCTCTGCAGCCGCTGACCGTCGGGGTTCGCGACGCTCGCGCAGACGCGCAGCCCGTCCGCGTCGCTCGCGGAGGTAGTACAGCTTGGCTCGCCGCACGTGCGCATGGCGCAGGACTTCGACCTTCTCGACACGCGGCGACAGGAGAGCAAAGGTGCGCTCCACGCCTACCCCATGGGCACCGATCCGGCGGACGGTAAAAGAGGCGCTGCTTCCGCCACCACGAAGGCCTATCACAATGCCCTGGAATACCTGGACGCGCTCGCGATCCCCCTCGACGATGCGATTGTGTACGCGGACAGTGTCTCCGGACCGAAGTGGCGGGATATTCGGATTCGGCTCCGGCCGCGCCAGAGAACTCAAAAGGTCAACCACGTTGCCACCACCTTTCGCTGATAATCACAAACGGCGATTATAACATGCGGCTGGGGTTCTGACAAATGCGGCCGGCGATTCGTGGTCGGCAGTGCTCATCTGATAGCCCCACTATCTGAGGACCAGGGGCAGCCAGACGTTCCTGGTATCCTGCTTGCGCAGATCAATGTCGAATGAACCGGCCTGCAAGACCTCCACAGGGCAAGGCTCTCGCAATGCTTCGTACCCCTCTGCATTGCACTCTACAGTCACGCGATCGCACCCCTGCAGAGATGTTGCTGGAATGCTCAGCGAGTATTTGCCATCTTTATCGCAAAAGTCCTCGAGTCGGGCGGAGTCACACAAGATGACCGCAACTCGCGCCCCGGGGATAGGCTTCACCGGCCCGTCCTCGCCGGCCTCGCACACTCGGCCCGTTAGTACGACCGGCGTCTCGGTCTCAGTCGGCTCACCTGTCGGCGTCTCACTCTCCGTGGGCTCGCCCGTCGGCGTTTCGGACTCCGTAGGCTCGGTTGTCGGCACCTCGCCGCCCATCAATTCCTCATTCAGCTTTGCTATAGCTACGTCGGAGTCGCCTTTGTAGACAGGTTCATAGGGCTCGCCAGTAATCGGAAAGTCCTCAGAGTCCGTCGTACCTGCCAGATAGACCAGGGTTGAGTCATCGCCGGCGCGGCCTACAACCAACCCCAGGCAGTCATCAGCGCCACTGCCACCCACGAAGGAGGTCATATCTACACGCGACAGATCGGCCGGTAACTTGGAGACCGTGAAATCGGTATCCTCGCTGCGTGTTCCGTGCATAGCGGTGTACTCGGAGGAATCACTGTATCCGGCCACATAGACGTCGCCTGTGACAGAATCGGTCGCGATTTCCATGCCATAGTCGGCATCGAGTCCACCCAGCAATACAGATCCCGCCAGAGCGCTCAGATCGGTATCCAGCTTGCATACAAAGACATCCTTGTAGCCATTGTAGGTGAGCGAGCCATTCCCTTGCGTCGGGAAATCCTCCGAGTCGGTGTAACCCACAACATAGACGCCGTCGGCGACAACGGCCAGCGACTGACCAAAGTCGCTCTTGTGTCCACCGATAAAGGTCGTTCCCAGCAAGGGCGCGCTCAGGTCAGCACTCAGCTTGCTGACGAAAACGTCCTCATGGCCGTTATGGTTGGCGTCGTAGGGCTTAGTCTCTGCCTCGGTGGGATAGTCGTCAGAGCCCGTGTAGCCGGATAGATACACCTGTCCCTGCGCATCAACCACCATGTTGACGTCACGTTCAGTGGCAGACCCACCGATGAGCGTGGACACCTGCAAGTCGCTCAGTTCACCGTTCAGCCTGGCGACAAAGGCATCACTGCCCCCCGTCAGGCTCTCAGAGTAAGCACCCTCCGTCGTTGGGAAGTCACTAGACTCTGTGTGGCCCGCTACGTACACATCGCCGTTGCCTAGCGCCAGTGCAGTTGCCCAGTCGGTGCCCGCCCCTCCCAGCGTCGCACAACTCTGGAGTAAGCCCAAGGTGCTGTCGAGTCTGCAGACAAAAGCCGTTGCGGTGTTCCCGTCAGGAGCGCTACCGAAAATGGTGCCTGTCGGAAAATCCTGTGACCTACTATAGCCCGCAACGTACACGCTCCCCGAGGAATCGACTGCCAGGGCATTAGCCTGATCTTCTCCGTTGCCGCCGATATAGGTAAGGGCGATCAGAGTATGCAGGTCGGAGTCGAGCTTGGCCACAAAGGCATCTTCGCCGCCGGCGATCGTGTCGGAATAGGGTCCGGTGGGTCCTACAGCCGGCAAATCCGTCGAGGTGGTCGACCCGGCCAGCAGCACATTCCCCTCCTGGTCAAGCGCCAGAGCCTGCAAGGACTCATTACTGCCTCCGCCAACAAACGTCGAGGCGAGCAGTGGGTCAATGACCAAGGGCCGAGCAGGGTCGTAAGCTCCCAACAAAAAACCGTAGGCATCGCCCTGCAATGCGTAGCGCACGTCAACATAGTCGCGGCCGCACCCATCTTCCTGATAGGCCACGGGCCGGCTAAAGCGCACGGGTCCCAGCCCGGTGGCCGCAACCAATTCGCCACGATCGTTGACGGTCAACCCTTCGGCACCGTCGAGCACCACCTCTATGGCGCTCGGGTCTGCGCCAGGCATCACCGTGAACACTTTCTCCACGCTCCGAGCCCTCGCCTGGAGCGACAGAAATACTCCAGGATAGACCTCTCCGATACTCACACCAGAGAAGCACGGCACGCCGCTCTGCCAACCCTCCAGATTGTCGCCCAATAGGTAGGCCAGCTTGGTCTCCACCTCATCGGTGGCCCTGGGCCGGAGAACGCTTGCGCCCAACAGGCGCTCCCGCAACCGCCAGCCCACCACGCGCACCGGGCTCTGTTCCTTGCCCTCGACCGCCCCATCGCCCTCGCCCGACAATGCCGGCAAGGCGTACACGATCTCACCCGCCCGAGTGACAAAGACGATGCCGCCGAGTGTACGGGCGTAGTAGAGCACATCACCATCCGCAACCTGGCCCCGATTCTCGACAAAGGGCATGGTCAGGAGCGCCACTCGCTCGGTGGCCATCCGTTCTAATCTGCCGGAGGAGTTGGCCCGCGAAACGGGTGGGGGCATCCAGGCACTCATCACGCTCCCCACGACTACTGCCAGCATCACAATGCCCCAGCAAACCCTGCGCCTACCCATAGCCCCTCCATCTCTGATATGTGAGCGCAGCACTACGGCATACGCGCTACCAGAATGCACTGTCGCAAGCGCGCTGCCCCACTACTACGTGTCGTAGGCAGGCTGACAATCCCTTTGTAACCGGATAGCAACCTTTTTGTAACCTGCCCGCGATTCAAGGGAGAATGGTACACATCAGGGGATAGGCAAGACAGTCATGGGAGCTCGAGCTGACTGGAGGTGAGGGGCACGCTCCGGCAGGCGCCAGGCGTTGCGCCCTCAGATATCGGCGCCGAGATCCCGCAGGAAAGCACGGTCCGCTTCGGTCAGCGGGGCCTTGGCCAGCAAATCCGGCCGTCGCTCCCATGTGCGCCGGAGTGACTCCCGTCGCCGCCAGCGCTCGACCTCGGCATGATGCCCGGAGAGGAGTACATCAGGCACTCCGTAGCCTTTGAACTCGGGAGGGCGAGTGTAGTGCGGGTGCTCCAACAATCCACTTGCATGGGAATCCTTCAGCGCGCCGAACGGGTCGCCGAGTGCCCCCGGCAGCAGGCGCGTGACGGCTTCTACGATCACCATCGCCGGGATCTCGCCACCTGACAAGACATAGTCACCAATCGAGATTTCGTCACTGGCGAGGTGCTCGCGCACGCGCTCGTCAACCCCCTCGTAGCGCCCACAGATGAGGATCAGGTGCGGCAGGCCGGCCAACTCGGCGGCCACCCTCTGGTCGAACAGCCGGCCCTGAGGTGTCAGGAGGATGACCGGCGCTTCCACGTCCTCCGCTTTGTCTACGGCGTGGCCCACAAGCGCCTCGACGGCGAGAAAGATCGGCTCAGGCTTCATGATCATCCCGCCCCCGCCACCGTAGGGGGTATCGTCCGTCACATGGTGCTTGCCCGGCGCATGGTCCCGGATATTGTGCAGATGGATGTCGACCAGTTCCATATCGAGCGCACGCCGGACGATGCTCTCCTCAAAGACACCACAAAAGAGCCCCGGAAACAGAGTCAGAATGTCGAAACGCAGCATACATACCTCCCGTCAACTGGGCCAGGTCTGCCCGGCTTATCTCTCCTCGCGAGGGCTATCGCTTGCCAACGCTCACCCCTACTGGTATGATAGAGGCCAGCAACCATTCTAGCAGGAAGGGAGTAGCCGCATGGAACTCTTGACTGTCCGCATCGAGAAACCTGACGACGTCAACTTTATCCTGGGCCAGAGTCATTTCATCAAGACCGTCGAGGACCTACACGAGGCCCTCGTCCAATTCGTTCCTGGGATCAAATTCGGCATCGCCTTCTGTGAGGCCTCTGGCGCTCGCCTGGTACGATGGAGCGGTACCGATGAGAAGATGATCGAGCTGGCCCGTCGGAATGCCTTGGCCCTGAGCGCAGGCCACAGCTTTTTGGTTTTCCTGGCCCCGGGCTTCTTCCCCCTGAACGTCCTGCGAGACGTCAAGCTGGTGCCGGAGGTCTGCCGCATCTTTTGCGCCACCGCCAACCCGACAGAGGTCATCCTGGTGGAAACCGAGCAGGGCCGGGGCATCCTCGGCGTAATCGATGGCCTCACGCCTCTGGGTGCCGAAGATGAGGCGGGTCAGGAATGGCGCCGAGGGTTCCTGCGCAAGATCGGCTACAAGGCCTAGCGTGGGCATCGTTAGAGCCAGCGGTCTGCCAGCGCATCGAGCCATCCTTCGCCCCGCAGCACATCGAGTATCCCGTTCACTGCAGCATAGAGTTCGGGGCTATCCCGGCGCACGGCGATCACGAACGACTCGTCGGTGAGGGGGTTGCCCCGAATGACTAGGTCCGGGCGATCGCGCAACGCGACGCGGGCCGTGACCATGTCGACCACAACCGCATCGACCTGCCCCACTTGCAGGAAGTCAAGCACCTCGTCGCTGCTCTGCCCGGTCTCGATTGTGAGCGAGATGCGTTCCTGCTCGCGCAGGCGCCGCGCCTCCTGGTGGGCCATCGATCCCATCTCTACGCCCACACGGTAGCCGCCCAGATCTTTGTGGCTCTTGATGCGCTCATCGTCACGCCGGGTCACGAGCACCTGCCCGGCGTTAAAGTACCCCCCCGTGTAGCGTACGTCCGGCATCTTGCGATCGTAGGGCAAGGCTGAAATGAGTATGTCCACCCGCCCCGATGCCAGAGCATCGTATAGGCCATCGAAATTCGTGTTGGCAAAGGTCACTTCCAGACCCAGGCGGCGACCGATCTCCTGGGCCATATCCACGTCGTACCCCTGAAACTGGCCATCGACCTCGACCTCAAAGGGCGGATAGCTGGCGTCCATGCCTACCCGCAGCAGCCCCTCCCGCTGGCAGCGCGTCCAGGTCTCATCTCTTCCTCGACCTGGCCCTCTCTGCATGCCTATGGCAGCCAGCACGGCTACAGCAACCAACAGCACCAACGCTCCCAGTAGAGCTCCGCCACGCCCCTTCCTGACCCACCTCATCACGGCTCCTCTCCCACAAGGTCCGATGCCTCACCACGCGCGTAGCGCTGCACTTCCGCATAGATCGGCTTGGGCGTCAGGTCCGGCGAGACGAAAGCGAAATAGTCCTGATAGTTCTGGGCAGGCCACGGAAAGCGAAAAGCCCACAGGGCCACAGCCTGGCACCAGGGCCATTCCTCCTGTGCTTTCTCGTAGGCGCGAATCGTGTATTGGATGCGCTGGGCCGGGGTAACCGCCCGTGTCCAGCGGGGATGGTCGTTCCAGCCGCCCTCGGTAATCAGGCAGGGCTTGTGACCGTCACCGTTTCGCACCATTACCTCGTGTGTCAACTCTGCGCGCGAAAAGTTGATCATATCAGGAACCGCCGGGTCATCAGGGGGGAACGTGAACCCATAGGCATGCACAGCTACTGCATCGAAATACCCCTTGGCCCCTGCATCGTACATGCGCTGGAGGTAGAGAAGATCGTCCATGCCCCATTCATTGCCCTCAGGGACCGTCGTCGGTGCCAGGCCGGCAGCCACAACCTGAACGTTCGGATCGGCCTCCTTGGCCCGCTCGTAGCAGATGCGCAGCAGACGTGTATACGCTGCCGGGTCCACGGGGCGATATCCCCACTCAAAGCTCAGATTCGGCTCATTCCAGATGATGACATAGGGCACCCGCCCACGATAGCGCTCGACAAATGCGTACACAAAATCACCGAGGTCGGAAAAGTGAGCCTCATCGAGGTAGCGAAAGGTCGTATCCGGGGGCCGTGCCCATTCGGGAACAAAATCGATTCGTGCAATAACCGTCAGGCCCTGCGCCAGAGCGTGGTCGATGACCATATCGGCGTGGCCCCAGTCATACTGGCCTTTCTGTGACTCATAGTAGCCCCATGGGAAATACTCTACTACCCATGACGCCCCCATCTCCCGCACCATCGCCAGCGTGCGCTGGATCTTCCATTCCTCCACCTCGTCGGTGAGCCGCGTGTGCACCCCCATCTTGGTGTTTACCGTCACGATCTCGTGCGGTCCACCCAGGCTCACCACAGGCTCCGGAGCGTGCACAATCCAGGGCACGATCAAGCCCAAGAGGCCAAGATAGATCATGGCCCGAACTACCTGCCCCCAACGCTGCCACACAGGCTACCCCTTCACGAACCGTCCCGTAGAAACGACACAACCAGGCCGTTGATGTCCTCTAAGCAGGGCTCAGTCATATCGAACCAGTGCAGCCGGGGGTCGTGCCGGCTGAACCAGGCGTATTGATGCCGGATAAAGCGGCGCGTGTGACGCCGAATCAGCGCCACCGCTTCCGGCAGAGTCGACTCACCCTGTACATACGCACCAATCTCTCGATATCCCAACGCCGACATCGCCGGTAGATCAAGCCCGTAGCCGCGCGCCAGGAGATCGCGCACCTCGTCGACCCACCCCGCCGCAACCATGCGCTCGATGCGTGCGTCCGCTCGAGCATAAAGTTCCGCGCGCGGCATCGTCAAGCCAATCCAGAGCGTATCATACGGAGGAGGCTGCTTTCCCTGCTGCTGGGACATCGGCTGCCCGGACTCGTAATAGATCTCTAGTGCCCGTATTACGCGGCGCACGTTGCGTGCATCGATACGCTCAGCCGATTCCGGATCGACCGATTCTAGCTCGGCATAGAGGGCCCCCGCCCCTTCACGTTCGGCACGCTCCCGCAGAACCTGGCGCAGTACAGGATTGGGAGCCACGCGCGGAACCGTCCAGCCCTCAGCGACCGCCCGGATGTAGAGTCCAGTACCGCCAACCAAAAAAGGCACATGTCCGCGGTTCAGTATACCATCAACCGCCTCGTAGGCCAGTTCCTGATACTCGGCAAGCGTGAGCGCTTGATCGGGACTCACCACATCCAGTAGGTGATGAGGTACAGCGGCCCGCTCGGTGGGCGTCGGCTTGGCTGTACCGATGTCCATGTAACGATAGATCTGTCGCGAGTCGGCAGAGATGATCTCACCATCGACTGCGCGGGCCAACTTGATGCTAACGGCCGTCTTACCTACTGCCGTGGGGCCCACCACGATAACGAGCAGCCGTCGTGTCACAGGCTCACCGCGTTTCGCACGATATCCACACGCCTTACACGCCCGTCGGCGCTCACCTCGACAGCCACCACATCAATCCGCCAATCCATGTCGCTCAATTCCTGCTCGGCCATATAGTGCTCTGCCACGGCAATCAGTCTCACCTGCTTGCGCCTCGTCACCGACTCCTCGGGCGTGCCCCACTGGTCTCCGCGCCGCGTGCGCACCTCGACAAACACCAGGCAATCTCCATCCTGCGCCACTAGATCGACCTCGCCGGCCTGGCAGCGATAGTTTCGGCCCAGAATCCGATAGCCTTCCGATGCCAGTTGCCGGGCGGCTAGATCCTCGCCCCAGCGGCCTAGGCGCTGCCGGTTGGACGTCATGCCCTGGTCACTCCAGTAGCGATGTACTCCTTGCACCCGGTATCGCGGTACCCCAGGTCCAGAGCCAAGCGCATCGAGGCCTCATCCTCCTCTCCTGCCACGTACAGCGGGCACACGCCTCGCTCCAGTAGCGCCTCTGTACAGGCAGAGGCCACGGAGCGACCCCACCGCCTGCCTCGTGCCTCAGGCTCACGGAAGACATAGATCTCGGCGAAATGGGGCGATTCCCAGTTCGTGCCCGAGGCGGCCATCACCCTGCCCTGCGAGCGAATCTCAAAGCGCAATCCGCCAGTCGCACCCGATGCCGATACCACAAGGACGTTGATGACGGGAGCGAAGCGGGCCCTATCGAGAGCCATGATCGTGCCCACACGTCGCTCCGAGAGCGCCAGTTCGTCGTCGAGCCGCCCAGCATAGTGCAGTGGCACGACAAAGCGGTATGGCCGTCCGGCCACTAACCCCTGGCGCAGCAGAACGCGCAGCACATCGTCGCTCCGGGCACGCAGCACCACGAGCGGGCGGAAGAGGTCAGCCCCTGTGGTGCACGTGGCGAGGAATCCCTCCACACCCCCTGCTTGATTCCTGTGCACGTAGAGACGCGTCAACGACGGCGCATGGTACAGAGCATAATACGCCGTCAGTGCATCTCCGGGATCCGACAGCGACACAAGAGGGCGGATCGCTTCACGTTCGCGCGCCAGTCCATCCAGCATCGCCTGCCCCACGCCTCCAGCCAAGGGTTCGCATTTGTGGTCCTATCCTACTTGAAACGGCACATTGCGTCAATACAATCTCATAGCGTATCTGGCGCAATTGCACTCCTTGACAGCCCCGCTGCCTTTGCCTATTATGGCGCGCATGGATGTGCTTGCCCGGATGCGATCCACCATAGATACCCACAATCTCTTTGTGCGCAGCAGCACAGTAATCGTGGCGGTATCGGGCGGCCCCGATTCGCTATGCCTGTTGCACGCGCTTCTGCACCTGCGCTCAGAGTACGATCTGCACCTGCACGTTGCCCACCTCGACCATGGCCTGCGCGCTGAAGCTGCGGAGGATGCCGCCTTTGTGGAGAGGACGGCCATCGAGTGGGGCCTGCCCTGCACGCTGGGGCGGGCCGATGTGCGCACCCTGGCCAGGGTCGAGCGTCGCTCGGTTGAGGAGGCGGCTCGCATTGCTCGCTACCGCTTCCTTGCAGAAGTAGCCTGCCAGGAACATGCTCAGGCGGTAGCTGTAGGGCATAATGCCGACGACCAGGTCGAGACGCTGCTCATGCACTGCCTACGAGGCGCCGGCCTAGCCGGGCTCCGAGGCATGTCTCGCTACGCATCGTGGCCGCAAGCAGCTACCGGCGCATGCCCACCTCCAGTCCTCGTGCGCCCCTTGCTCGATGTTCCACGCTCAGCCGTGGAGGCTTACTGCACAGAGCACCGTCTTGCGCCGCGCTACGACCGCTCCAACGTCGAGCGGACCTACTTCCGGAACCGCATCCGGCTTGACTTGGTTCCCTACCTGGAGGCGTACAATCCGCGAATTCGCAGCATCCTGCATCACACGGCGGATTTGCTGGCCGACGATTACGACTACTTGCAGCACTGCCTGGAGGAGGCGTGGCCCGATCTCTTGCTTGCCGAACAGCCAGGCATCCTCACCCTGGGGCGCGAGGCTTTCCGTCGTCTCCCCAAGAGCCTTCAGCGCGGCGCTTTGCGCAAAGCGGCTCATCTCCTGCACCCCGACCTGCGCGATTTCGGTTGGGTCCATGTGGAGCGAGCGCGCCAGGCAGCCCTACACGGGACCACAGGAGCCAGCGTGTCGTTGCCCGCCGACCTGCAGTTGACGATCAGCTACAACCGGCTCATCCTGCATGAGGCGCACCGGTCGCTGCCGGAGGGGCACATCCCCCAAATGCAGACAGATGAGCTTCCATTGCCGATTCCTGGCCGCCTGCAGCTTGCCCCGAACGGCTGGGCTCTTGAGACATGGGTTAGCCGTGAACCCCTGCCGGCGCAGAGGGTGGGCCGCGAGAGACAGTTGAACCTCTGCTTGGATGCTGACCGGGCAGGCCAGCACCTAACCTTGCGCACTCGCCAGGCAGGTGACCGCTTCCAGCCGCAGGGCCTTGCCGGCCACAGCAAAAGCGTCAAGGATTATATGATCGATGCCAAGATCCCACGCTGGGCCCGCGACCGCGCTCCGCTGCTCGTGTCGGAACGCGGCATTCTCTGGGTCGTCGGCTGGCGGCCCAGCGAAATCGCCATGTCCAACTCGGAGACGCACACCTACCTCTGCCTCCGGCTGGTGCCGCCGGAGCTGGGAGGAGAAAGCTACTGAGGCGAAGCAGCCATGATGGCCACTTCTGCTCTCATTCCTGTTCCAGCACACTGATCAGGAACTGCGCCAATAGACGATACCGATGGGATATTCAGGTTGTAGAGTCTTTTCCAGGCTCCGGATCACTCCATACTGCGCTCGTTTGCAAAGCTTGTCGGAAGGGGCTGATCTGCAGAGCCGTGTGACCCGCACGGGAGGAACACGTATGCATATCCAGGACGCCGCCAATAATGCCAAGGAAGTGCTCATCACCGAGGAAAATCTGCAGGGACGCATCCGCGAACTCGGAGAGGCCGTCTCCGCTGACTATGCCGGCCAGGATCTGCTATTAGTCGCCGTGCTCAAGGGCAGCGTGATCTTTCTCTCCGATCTCATGCGTGCCCTCAGTGTCCCTCATCAAATCGACTTTATGGCCGTATCGAGCTATGGCGTCGGCGCCAGGGTCTCGAGTGGGGTCGTGCGCATTGTGATGGATCTGGCAACCAACATCGAGGGGCGCAATGTGCTGATCGTCGAGGATATCATAGATACAGGCCAGACCCTCGACTATATCGTGCGCATCCTGCAAGAGCGCGGGCCGAAGAGTCTGCGCATATGCACACTCCTCAACAAGCCGAGCCGGCGCGAGGTTGACATCCCCGTGGACTATGTGGGCTTTGACATACCGAACCGCTACGTCTTTGGCTATGGCCTGGATATAGACGAGTTCCACCGCAACCTGCCCTACGTTGCGGCCCTCAAGGATGGCGCATCTTAGAGAGCGGAGTTTGGCAGGTGATTGGTGCAGAGCAAAGCCTCGGAGACGATGCAAGAGCTCGCACCAACCACCTACCAAATCCCGTCACCCGCCGTATCACTACTTCTTGGCTACCCTAGCCACGGCATCCGCGATCCGCTCCAGCGCCCGTCTGAGATTGTCCAGCGAGTTGGCGTACGAGATGCGGATAAAGCCTTCACCGCACGCCCCGAAAGATGTGCCGGCAAGGGTGGCCACGCCGCCCTCCTCCAGGAGATAGTCGGCAAGAGCTTTACTGGACATGCCTGTTCCTTGGATGTTCGGGAAGGCGTAAAAGGCCCCCTTCGGCTCCACGCAGCTCAACCCTGGGATGCTCCTCAGCCCAGCGACCACCAGATCCCGCCGCTGCCTGAACGCCGCCACCATCTGGCGAGAAGCATCCTGAGGTCCGTGGAGGGCCTCCACCCCAGCATGTTGCACAAAGCCCGCCGTGCACGAGTTCGAGTTCACCATCAGCTTGTTTACCTGTTCGGCCAGCTCTACGGGCATGACGCCATAACCGAGGCGCCAACCGGTCATCGCATAGGTCTTGGAGAAACCGTCGAGGATGATGGTGCGTTCCTTCAGCCCGGGGAACGACGCCACCGACGCGTGCTCGCCCTCGTACAGAACCCGTGAGTACACCTCGTCGGACAGGATGGCGAAATCACGCTCCAGGGCCAGGTCGGCGATGGCTGCCAGGTCATCGCGCGATAGCACGCTGCCCGTCGGATTCTGGGGCGAGTTCAGGATAAGCAACTTGGTTCGCGGTGTAACCAACTGTCGCAGTTCTGCCAGGTCCAGGCGAAACTCATTCTCCTCCCGCAAAGGGATGGGCACCGGCGTAGCACCAACAAAGTTGATCATTGACTCATAGATCGGAAAGCCTGGGTTGGGATAGATGACCTCGTCCCCCTCTTCAGCCAGGGCCAGAATAGTGTAGAACATGATAGGTTTCGCCCCGGGTGTCACAACAACCTCAGCCGGTGACACGGCAATCCCGCGCGTCCGGCCAACCTCTTCGGCAATGGCTTCCCGCAGAGGCCCTATACCTGCCGATGGCGTATAGTGCGTCTCGCCTCGCTGCAGCGCCTCTATGGCCGCCAGCGTGACATTCTGCGGCGTATCGAAATCAGGCTCGCCGATCTCCAGGTGGACGATATCCCGCCCCTCCGCCTCCAGTACCCGTGCTCGAGCAAGGACCTCAAAAGCAGTCTCGGTGCCGAGGCGACTCATGCGCCGCGCGAGTTTCATCCTTGTCCTCCTGCCGGCGCGCTCGCCGGCCTGCTCAAAGCCCACCCGCGCCCACCAAAGACATTCGGGACGCGACAATGGATCAACCAACCCTACAAATCGTCCAGCACACGCCGGTAGGCATCGAGTAGGGAGCGACCGGCTCGCTCCCTACTCGATGCCTACC
>DAOUGZ010000320.1:0-8561 GCA_034428955.1 Anaerolineae bacterium
GCTGGGCAACCACGGGCTGCTGGCCTTTGGCCGCGATCCGCTGGAAGCGGCACAGCTCGTGGTAACGCTGGAAGAGGCCGCCCAAGTCGCCCTCGACGCTGTGACTCTCGGCGGCGCAAAGCCGCTGCCCGAGGGCGCCCCGGCGCGCGAGAGGGAGCGGCTGCAGGCCGCAGGCAGCAGGGTCTAGAACCGACAAGTATTGCTCTTGGACGGCGCGAGCGAGCGCCGGCACACCCTCTTCTCTTGACATGCCGAGAGGCGCAGGGTACATTACCATGGAATCAGGCATCGCTACGGCAGCACAAGAAGCAAGGAGGAACAACCATGGCCGCTCAAGAGCAATTCGAGACCGATGTCATCCCTACCTCCGCCGGAGAATTGCAGATCACCTTCCTCGGCCACGGCAGTCTGGTGTTCACCTTTGCAGGCAAGACGATCCATATCGACCCCTACGGTGAAGTGGCGGACTATGCCCAACTGCCCAAGGCCGACGTCGTGTTGGTGACCCACGAGCACCACGACCACCTGGACCCGCAGGCTCTGGCCGCCGTGCGCACGCCCCAGACGACGGTCGTAACAAACGAGGCCGGCGCCGGCCAGGTGCAGGGGGGTGTAGCCATGTGGCCGGGGGAGCGCCGCGAGGTGCAGGGCATCCCGGTCGAGGCCGTCCCGGCCTACAATGTGGCCCATCACCGCCCCAACGGCCAGCCCTTCCATCCCAAGGGGGCTGGAGTCGGTTATGTCATCACCTTCGGTGATCGCCAGGTGTACGTGGCCGGAGACACCGAAGACATCCCCGAAATGGCCGAACTGGAGGATATCGACATCGCCTTCCTGCCGATGAACCTGCCCTACACGATGACGCCCGAGATGGTGGCCCATGCAGCCAAGATGCTCCGGCCCCGTATCCTCTACCCCTATCACTACGGAGAGACCGATACATCCAGGATCGTGGACCTCCTGCGCGATGAGCCGGGCATTGAGGTGCGCATTCGCAAGCTGAGCTAGACCTGTTTAGTGTGGAATCCGGGCCAACTAGGATGGAGGCAGCGCGATGACGCCCATCGAAACCGCACGGCTGAGGATTCGCCGGTTCACCGCTGGCGACTGGGAGGCCCTGCACGAGATGATCGTGCAGTACCAGGCGTCCGAGTATGCGCCCTACGACCATGCCTGGCCCACCTCGGAGGAGGAGATCCGGCAGGTCACAGCGTGGTTCGCCGGGGGAGAGCAGTACCTGGCCGTCTGCCTGAAAGACACAGAGCGGCTCATCGGCTTCGTATGCCTGAACCCCGAGGGGGAGGGGGCCGGGGCCGAGTACAACCTGGGGTACTGCTTCAATTTCGACTATCACGGCCGGGGCTATGCGACGGAGGCCTGCCGGGCACTCCTCGACCGGGCGTTCGGCGAATTGGGGGCCGAGCGGGTCGTCTCCGGCACCGCGGCAGCCAACACGCCCTCCTGTCGATTGCTGAGGCGGCTGGGGTTCGCCAAGACCGGCGAGAGCGTGGGCTCCTTCCGCAACGGGCCGGACGGCAAGCCGCTCGAGTCTCTCGGCTACTCCTTTGCCCTCTCCAGAGAAGAGTGGGAGCGGGCGAGAAGGGGCGAGGCTAGCGGCTGGTGACCGTGCGGCTCCCGGCGATCATCGCTGCGAGCAGGAGGTCCACCGCCAGGGCAGCTCCCAGCGAGGCGAGCGGCGCCGCGCTCGAGGCGCCGGCCAGGATCACCACCACGAAGGAAGCCAGCACGGCGACCTGATACGGAACCTGCGCCCCGAGAAGGCCAACCCGGACCAAGCTCAGGCCGCGACAGAGGATCAGGAGCAAACTCAATAGGACGATGGCGGCACTTCCGATGAGTGCCGGCCAGAGCAGCCGCCCGGGCCACAACCAGATCCCCATCGCGCCGAGGGTGACAAGCGCCAGCGGGGCCGTCGTATCCGCCAGGAGCAGGGGCAGGTTGCCCACGGGCAGCAATTGGCGCAGGAAAGGCTCGCTCTGATCTGCGCTAAAGACGCTGACCAGGCCGTCAGCCGGCGCGAGCAACACCAACAGCAGCCACGACAGCCAGCCGGCGCTGCCGCCGGGAAGGACCAGCCAACCAGCCGCCTGCGCGATGAGCCCGCTCCACAGCGGGAGCACCAGCAAGGGATCCGGCCGGCGCAGGTAGACCAGGATGCCCCGCGCCACCAGGTTGGCCGCCCCCGTCGCCCGCGGCAGGCGCAGGAACGCCTTGCGGCCGGCCAGAGAGGCCTGGTGGCGGACGCTCTGGGCCAGTCCCGGCGAGAGCCAGGCCATGATGCCCAGCGCCTTGATGCGAGCATAGGTCTGGCTTTCGGCGCAGACGTCGATCATGTTCACGCGCCGGCCGGCGACGGCGACAAGGCCCACCGAGCCCCCAGCCAGCAGCCACAGCAGACCGACCTCGCGGGCCGCGAGGGGAGCCTCGATAGCCTGGGTGAGAATGTGCCCGGGCCAGAGCAACAGGCCCGGCAGCAGGCGGGCCAGAGGCAAGACGACCAGGGGCAGGAGCCACAGAAAGCGCAAACGCCCATTCCGCGCTAACCGCAGCCGTAGCAGCCCTGCGAGCCAGGCGAGGCCCGTTGTCAGGATTGCGAGGGGCAGGGCGGCCGCGGCCGCCCGCAGAGCCGGGAAGCCCACCCGCGCCGGGCCCATGAGCGGCGCCAGCGCTTCGGCCACGAGCGCCGCAACCACCGTCGCCACGAGCACGTTGCGCGCGGCCTGCCCGGCAAACCCGGCCAGGGCCATCGCCACGCGCGCCACAGGCGCCCCGGCGAGGTGAGCCATATCGGCAAAAGTCAGCTTGAGCGGCGACCCACGCGTGGCGTTCACAACAGCCAGGACCTGGATGATCAGCACCAGTGCGGGGAGCACGGCCAGAGCCGGGGCAAGGAGGTCGGGCCCCAGGGCCGCGCCGAATTCGGCCGCCTGATAAAAGGCCACAGCCAGCATGCCCGTCGCCCAGGCAGCGCCAAAGAAAAGCAGGTAGAGGTCATACATCCGGGCAGACAACCCCCGCCTTCCGGGCTCGTAGCCGACCAGGGTGAGCCAGTAGAGGGCGGCACTACGCAACTGGCGCCCGCGCAGCCAGAAAACGAGGCGCAGGTCACGCATGCGCGGCTTCCTCCCCCGCACCCCGCGCCGCCCGCAGCAGCGCCTCCAGCGAGAAGGGGTCGCTGACCCCAAGGCTACGCTGCAGGCCGGCAGGCGCCCCCTCAGCGATGAGCCGTCCTTCCTCCAGGATCAGATAGCGGCCGGGTCGGGCCTCGGGCGGCAGTTGATGGCTGCTGAAGAGGACCGTCATGCCCTCCTCGCACAAGCGGACGAGATCCGCCCACAGCTCTGCAACCGAGACGGGGTCCAGCGGGCCAAAGGGTTCGTCGAGAAGGAGCAGGCGCGGCTCCAGCAGCAGCGCCAGGCAAACGGCCAGTTTGTAGCGCATGCCGCGCGAGAGGGTGAACGGGTAGGCATCACGAGCGGTCCAGAGGCCATAGCGCTGCAGAATGTGCTCTGCCTCTTCCTCCCAATTCGACAGGTGGCGAGCCTGGGCGCTGAACTGCAGGTGCTCCCAGGCGGTCAACTCATCATAGAACGACGGCGTATCGGGCACGAGCACCACATGCCGGCGGGCCTCGCGCTCGGCCGAGGCAACGCGCAGGCCCGCGATGCGGACCTCACCACTCAGCGGCCGCGCCCAGCCGGCGAGGCAGCGTAACAGGGTCGACTTGCCGGCCCCATTGCGCCCCACCAGCGCCACCAGATCGCCTGCGCCGGCCTGGAAAGACACATCGCTCAGAGCCGGGCGGCCACCATATTCGTATCCGAGGCTGTCGACAGACAGCAGGGGTGAATCACGAGAAGGGTCCATTGCGCACTCTACCTGTCCGGGGGGTTGTAACCATCAGGCAAGGGTTAGGTGGATTATACCATAGGGAGCGTGGGGAGTATACTGAACGGGGGATCCCACGCGCCGGGGTGCGCCTGGTCCTCAGCACCCCACACATCGGAAGGAGGTCGGTGTGGCCCATACGTGCCCTGAGTGTGGCGCCATCCTCAGCGAAGGCGTCACTTGCCAAGACATCTTTGACTCATTCCTCGCTCTCGAGTTCTCGGACCCGGGTTACGGTGAGGTCCACATGCTCACCGTCGCCTGCTTCTGGATCCAGCATGGCCGCTACAGCGACGAAGGGCTTGCCTGGATCGAGAGCAAGCTCCGTGCCTACCTGGAGGAAGGGGTAGGGGTCGCAGAGATCCGCCGCCGGGCTGCGCAGGAGACCGACCAGAGCAAACGCACTTGGCGAGTCGCCCGCCCGCCCGATGCTCCACCCCAGCGCAAGATCGCCTGGTCGATGACCATTGCCGATGTGGCGTCCGGGCACAGGGATGCGCCGAGTTACTGCGAGTTGGTGAAGCAGTGGGCCTCCGCGACCCTGCGAGAGATGAAGCCTCTGCTCCTACATTGACTCGCTCATCACGCAGCATACAATAGGCACTACCGTGTAGCCAAGGCCCCAGCCGTTCACCCTTCCCTGCCCATGTACGCAACGACGGCCCCCGCGATCAGCAGCAGGCCCGCGACCACAAAGATCCACGAGATGCCGATAAAGCCGAGGATCGCTCCGATCAACATGAGCACAGCGGCGACGATTGGCTGCGTAATGGCCATTGCGCCGCCCACAATGCCCACGACCGACCCTACCAGCGACAGCCAGCCCAGACCGGTGACAAACCCTGCCCCCGGCAAGCCGATGGCTTCTCCAGCGCCTCCGACAAGGAGAACGACAAGCGCTGAGATTATGCCGACGATGCCGCCGGCGATCCCCAGGATGCGCGCTGTATTCCTCATTACCGGCCTCCTATAGCTTTTAGCCTGTTGGTCTCACATGGTCACTCGGTCCTGCATGCCCCTTGCGCACGGGACCGTGTACGGAGCCGGTCGTGAGCTTGCGGCGCCAAGAGGGGCACCCACCGCAGAGAGCAGGAGGCGTCTATCCGGCCTCCGCGTTCCCTGCGGTGGTTCACCGGCCCAATAGCCTCCCCAACGTACCGGCTCGAGCACCTACCGTTGGGGAACGGCAAGCTCCGCCCGTAGTTCGGGCGGGAGCTGGTCGACAATATCCTCCAACTGACCCGGCGTGATGGCCTCTGGGAGGACGCTCAGGACGCCGCGGGTTACCCGCTCCGCCTGGCCCGGCTTGTCCAGGCCCAGCGCCACCTGCACGCGCCCGACCAAATAGTCCTTGCTCATCTTGCCGCGATGGAGGCTGTAGCCAAGCTGGCTGATGACCACATCCTTGAACTCACCGGGCAACTGGCTGGCCAGATCGAAACCCTCGTCGCTGGAGACCTGCTCGGCCACCACCGCGAGCACCGCCCGCGCCTGCCTGTCTGCCTCCTGCCTGTTCGAGCCCAAGCGCTCCTTCACCCTATCCAGGAACTCGTCAGCCTTCAACTCACACTCCTTACCGTGCAGCGTGTCCGAGCCAGCACGAGCAACAAGCGTACCATTGCCGGGTAGGCGACCGGTTACGGATCTGCTATACGACGATCCGCTTCCACGCCCCCCGGTGAAAGCGCACGGTCATGGCCACAGCGCCGGCCAACGCCCCCAGCGCCAGCCCCAACCATATGCCGCACGGCCCCCACGCGGGGCGCAGGGCCAGGCAGAGGAGGGCTTGCGCCGCCTGATAGCCCACAGCCAACCACATGGTCACCAGGGCATCTCCGGCGGCAGAGAGAGCCGAGAGCATCACCAGCAGCCAGGCGGTAAAGACAGGCACCATGAAGAGCAGGGGAATGGCGGCCGCGCCCACGGCGAGCACGTGCTCTTCCTGCGTGAAAAAGCGCAGCACCGGCATGGGGTGGAGGGCCACCGGGCCAACCGCAGCGTCGTACTGACGGCCACGGCCGCCGGCGACGTCCCTCCCAGGCGGCTCAGCCACCAAGTGTGCACCAGGGCACTGACCGAAAAGACGGCCAGCTCCGCCGTACAGGGCAGGATCAGGCGCAACAAGTTCCGATGAACAATCCGCTTGCGCACAGTGTGCAACCATGATACTATCTGATTGACGGACCTGATGCTCCACCTACTACCCAACACGCACAGGAGACCCACTATGACCGGCAACATCCAATTCGCCCTGCTGCTCTCGGCCCTGGCCGGCCTCTCCACCACCATCGGCAGCCTGCTGGGGGCCTTGGTACGCAAACCCGGACCTCGCTTCATGTCCCTCACCCTGGGCTTTTCCGGCGGGGTGATGGTCCTGGTTTCCTTCGTCGAGCTGCTGCAAGGGGGAATCCAGGCCATCGGCTTTGGCGCCGCCCACCTGGCCTTCTTTGGCGGCATGCTGGCCATGTTCCTGATCGATACCCTCATCCCCCACGACTATATGGCCGAGGCCCGTCATGGCGAGGAGGACGCGCGCAAGCGCCGGCTCCTCAAGACCGGGCTCTTTGTGGCCCTGGGCATCGGAGTCCACAACTTTCCGGAGGGCATGGCCTCTTTCGCCGGCGCCCTGCAGGACCCCTCGCTGGGCATCGCCATCGCCGTGGCCATCGCCATTCACAACATCCCGGAGGGGCTGGCCGTCTCCGCGCCCGTGTACGCCGCCACCGGCAGCCGCCGCAAGGCCTTTCTCTGGTCCTTCCTCTCCGGCGTCGCCGAGCCGGCCGGCGCGGCGTTGGCCGCGCTGGTGCTCATGCCCTTCCTGAACGAGGCACTGCTCGGCGTCGTGCTCGCCGCCGTCGCCGGCGTCATGGTCTTTATCGCCCTCGACGAACTCGTGCCCGCCGCGCGCTCCTTCGGCGAGGAGCACCTCTCGATTGTGGGGGTGATGGCAGGCATGGCCGTCATGGCTTTGAGCCTGGGCCTGCTGTAAGACACGGAGGGACAATATGCCATTTGCCGACAAGTTTCGTGCCATGCTGGATTTCCCCTTTGCCGGCGACCGCCTCGGCGCGTTCCTGGTGGAGAGTGTGGAGGTGGGCCACGAGGGGGAGGGCGCAGGGCGCTATGTGTACCCGGTGCGCCGGGTGCTGCGCGGCCCGGGCGGGCGGCAGGGGGTGCTCCGCGCGCTCAAGGCTCTGCTCACGTCTCACCCGATGACGTTCTCGGGCTACGGCAACCCCTACCAGCTCTGGTTCGGCAAGCCGGAGGTCGAGAGCCTGGGCGAGCAGCGCTACGCCGTGACGGTGCAGGGCTACGGGGCGCGGGTGTTCCTGGCGGAGGAGTTGGAGCGCTTTCTGGCCTACCTCGACACGCAGGGGCAACTCGCCGCCGCGGCGTGCCCTCCGCGCGAGGCCCTGCTTGAGGCGTATCTGGGGGCGTACAAGGCCGAGATTCAGCGCAGGGTTGGGCGCTATCGCAGCAAGCTGCGCAGAGCTGCAGATTCGACAGGCTCCCCAGAGATATCATAGTTCAGTCCGCTGGAGGGCAGCATGGTGACCGGAAACCCCCTCGGCTATGCCTTCGCCGCCATCGCAGCCCTGGCCACCTTGGCGAGCATGCTCGTCGTCTACCTCCGCTTCGCGCCGTCTCCCCCAGAGACCCCCTGCCCCAGCATACCCCCGGGCACCATCGTCCTGGCGCCCGCCTTCTCCAACCTGGGTCAGGCGCCGAACGGCAAGCTGCTGCCCGGCGCGGCGAACGAGCGCATCGCCCAGAGGCTTGAGGAATGCGCCGAGCGTTTTGACCTCGTCCTGACCCAGAAGGCCGTCTCCGACGCGCTGCTCCATGGGGACCGGCTGCAGAACGGCGCGCCGGTGGCCCAGATGCACCAGCACAGCGCCTATTATGTGGGGACCCTCGAAGCGCTGGTCTGCGCTGTTGAGAGGCTAAAGGCGTCGTATCCGCACACCACAGCCGTCGCCCTGATGGCCCACGACAAGCACGTGGCCCGCTGCCGCCAGGCGCTGCAGTCCGTGCTGGCTGCGCTGTGGCCCGAGCCCCGGCCGGCGGTCCTGGTCATCCACCTGGGCAGGGTGCCCTATCAGAACCTCGCCCGGCACACACCCTGGCTTTGGGCGGCCTCCGAGGTGGCCAAGTGGCCGGTGCAGTTCGGGCAGACGGTGTGGGGCCGGCTCTTGGGCTATCGCAGCAAGCCGGGGGTCCGGATCTCGGCGCCGCTCCCCTCGCTGCGCTCGCGGCTGCCATAGGGCGTCTGCGGGGCAGGCGGCCCACTGGGACAATCCAGGACCAACCGGCTATGGGTCGGCCGGCTGTGCCGGATGGGTTACAGGATACCTACACGGGCTGCCTCTCCCTGCGGAACACCACCTGGTCGGATCCGATGTAGGCGACCTTGGCGCGCAGCAGAGCACCCGAGTACTTGAGGCGTACCTGTATCTGTACGTGGTCAATGCGGTAGAACTCCCAGCCCTGTGCCGCCACATCGTTGATGAGCTTTTGGAGCTGACCGGCCACCTTTATGGCACCACCCTGATCGCCTGTGTCCATCCGGCCCACAAAGGGAACGACCTTGTACTCGTAGGCGGACATGGCCCATCTCCTGTGTCGTTGATGACAGGTGACCTGCCCACCTG
>DAOUGZ010000321.1:0-11296 GCA_034428955.1 Anaerolineae bacterium
CGAGCAACAGGCACGAGGCGTAGAGGGCGTCGTCACCGCCCAGCTCGCGGAAGAAAAAGTGCCCGCTGATCTCGGCGCCAAAGAGCGCCTGCCGCTCCAAGAGCGTCATCTTGATAAAGGCGTGGCCGGAGCGCTCCATGATCGCCCTGCCCCCGGCCGCCTCCACCGCCTCCCTGAGCACACTCGAGGATTTGATGTCATAGACCACCTCGCCCGGCTCGTGGCGCAGCAGCCGGCGCGCCATGAGCACGGCCACCCGGTCCGCCCCCAGCGCTTGCCCCAAATGGTCCACAATAGCCACCCGGTCGCCGTCGCCGTCAAAGGCCAGGCCCAGGTCGGCCCGAGTCTCCCGGACTCGCTGCGAGAGCGCCTGCAGGTTCGCCGGCACGGCCGGGTTGGGCGGGCGGTTCGGAAAACGGCCATCGGGCTCGCAGTAGAGCGGCTCTACCTGATAGCCCAGCCGCGAGAGCACCGCCGGCGCAGTGAGCGCGTTGCAGCCGTTGCCGCAATCGACCACCAGCCGCAGGCCCCCGCAGGGGGCAAAGCGCAGCACGAGGAAGGCCTGGTATTCGGGCAGGATATCCACCTGCGAAACGCTCCCCTGCCCCACAGCAAAGCGCCCCTCGGCCATCTCGCCGGCGATCTCTTGCAGTATCGCCTCGCAGGCCGGCCGGCTGCCCAGCATGAGCTTGAAACCGTTATCCGGCGCCGGGTTGTGCGAGGCGGTGACCATCACGCTGCCGCCGGCCTGCAGCCGGGCCTTGGCAAAGTAGAGGGCTGGGGTCGGCACGGTGCCCACATCCAGCACGTGGCAGCCCGCAGAGGCCAGCCCCTCAATGAGTGCGGCCTTGAGGCTGGGCGTGCTCAGGCGGACGTCGCCGCCCACCACCACCGTATCGCCGGCCAGGCGGCTGCCGATAGCCTGCCCCAGCCGGCGCGCAACCGGCTCCGTCAGATCCGTCCCATACCGCCCGCGGATATCGCAGGCCTTGAAGATGCTCAAGCCTCCTCCTCGGAGAGTACACAACGTTGCGCACTGCGTAATGTCGCGTAACGCGAAGCACGCAGCTATGCGAGAGGTTACGCAGTATGTCCGACGTACCCCCGCTCCTCCAACGCCTTCACAAATCGCCCATAGCGCTCGTCGTAGGCGGCGCGCAGCGCCGGCCGGGGCTCGACGGTGCGCGCGATGCGCACCAGGCTACGGGCGCCTGCCAGGCTGCCGAACCAAACGCGTGCGGCGGCCAGTACGGCGGCGCCCATGGCCGCGCCGGAGGTCTGCGGCACGGACAGCCGGCGACCGGTAATATCCGCACGGAGCTGGAGCCAGGGCGCACTGCGGTTGGCCCCGCCCGCAGTGTAGAGCGCATCGCCTACCTTGAAGCCGATGCCCGCCAGAACATCATAGGCCAGCCGCTCCACATAGGCCACGCCCTCCAGGTGGGCGGCGTAGAGGGTGGCCGGGTCCTCGCTCGCGCCCAGCGTGAAACCCTCCGCCGAGGGGTGGGCGAAGGGAAAACGCTCGCCCCGCCGCGCCAGGGGGTAGACGATGAGCGGCGTGGGCGCGACGGCGAGCACCTGGGCATCCAGCCGGGCCAGGTGCTCGCGGCCAAAGCGCGCCGTAACCGCCTCGCCGCCCGTGGTCGAGGCGCCGCCGGGCAGCCAGTAGCCCTCCGGGTGGCGGTGGCTGTAGATGCGCCCGAGGGGGTCGCAGATGAGCGCCGCGCTCACCCCCTTGACCACCAGAGTCGTGCCCAGGGTCGAGTTCCACTCGCCGGGCGCCACGGCGCCGGTGGAGAACTGGGAAGCGCAGCCGTCGGTCGCGCCGGCGAGGAGGGGGGTGCCCACCGGCAGGTCCGTCTCCGCCGCCGCCTGCGCCGAGACCCGCCCCACCGGTGTGCCGGGCGCTACAACGGCCGGGAAGCGCTCCACCGGCAGGCCCAGCGAGGCGATAAAGGGCGGCCAGCGCTGCTGCAAGAGGTCATAGCCCGTCTTGAGGGCATTGGACCAGTCGGTGACGCCCCATTCAGCGCCCAGGCGGCCCAAAAGGTAATCGGTTGGGGAGAGGAACCAGCGCGCCTGCGCCAGCTCGGCCGGCCGCTGCCGGGCCAGCCAAAGCAGCCTGGGCAGGGCAAAAGAGGCGGAGAAGCGGTAGCCCAGCCGCGCAGCCTGTTCCTGCCCGGCCGCCTGGACGGCCTCGGCCTCTGCGCGCGCTCGCGTGTCCGAATACATCAGCGCCGGGCGAGTGGCTGCGCCGTTCGCATCGACCAAGCACACAGTGCCCGAAGTGGAGCTGGCGGACAGGGCGCGAATGGGGGTGGATCCCAGGCCGGTGGACATGGCGGCAAGGGCGCTACAGGCAGCCGCCCACCAATCGGCCGGCTCCTGCTCGAACCAGCCCTCGGGCAGCCTGGGCTGCGCCGCCGGCAGAGGCGCCACACCCTCGGCGACGATGCGCCCTGTGGGGTCCACCGCCACCGCTCGCGCCCCACTCGTGCCCAGGTCCAACCCGACGACGACACCTTCTCTGCTCTTGGCCATGCTCTCACCCCGCACAGAACCTACCCTACTGCGACTATAACACGGGGCGCGGTGCCTGTCGAATCCACCGGGCTCCAGGTCCGCCCTGGCATGGTGAGGGAGATTCGGCCCGCTGCTGCTACAGGCCGCTTGCCGCAAAGGGCAACACGAGATTCCCCAGCACCTGCAGCAGCTCGCCCCGCACCCGCTTGAGGTGGGCGCGAGTCAGCGCCTCGGCCGTCTCGCCGTCTCCGTCCAGAATCGCCCGGCCGATGGTCAGGTGCTCGTTGGTCTCCCGGGCGCGGTAGCCGGGGATGGCATAGAGGCGCCGGCGCACGCGCCGCCACTGGTCGTTCAGGTTGCTCAGGATGGCGTTGGTCCGGCCGTCGGGATGCTCCGACATGAGGGCGATCAACTCGTGGAAGCGGGCATGGGCGCGGCCCCAGGCGGGCCAGTCCTGGCTCTCATGGGCCTGCTCTATGGAGACGAGAATCGCGACCATCTCTGCCCGCAGAGTCTCGTCTTCAGAGCCGGCAGCCTGCCGGGCGAGCATGCCCTGCAGCGCCTCCTTGATGTCAAAGATCTCACGGATATCGTCCAGCAAGAGCGGGCTGACCTGCCAGCCGCGCCGCGACTGGCTGTTCAGCAGCCCCTCATACTCCAGCCGACGGAAGGCGTTGCGGATTGGCGTGCGGCTGACGCCCAGTTCTTTGGCGACCTCTCTGTCATTAAGATACTCGCCCGGCTTGAGTTCCAGCCCCATGATGCGCGCTTTGACCAGGTCGTAGACCTGTTGCTCTGCGGTCGATGCCCCGAAAGTGCCCATCTTTCCCATCCTACCCTTGTTGAAGCGCCGCTACGGCTCTATTCTACAACGCTTTTCTCCACACGGAAAGAAGCGGCGCATCGATCGGCGGCTCACTGCGTCTTCTCTTCTGATCTTTGGCGAGCAGGTGCATTATACTCCGAAATGCCCGAAATAGGGAATTCGGTATATATCTGTTTAGGAATGCATAACCTGGCCTTGAGGGAATTCCTAGTATTGACAGAGAGCATGCATTAAGGTATAATGGCACCTGAGCTTTAGGTAGTTCAGCGGATTCCATATTCTAGAGCTTGCCGGCCGGTGGGTACGGTCCGCACCGCTCACACGGGCGCTTTGGAAGGGGATAATGAAAAGTACCCGGACTATCTCTAGGTTCAGGCTCAAACTCTCCACGCGAGAAGAGATCGACGGCTGGCTGTATGCTTCCCCCTGGATCATCGGCTTCCTGATCTTTACTCTGGGCCCCATGATCTGGGCGGCCGTGATGGCCTTTACCGACTATGACATGTTCAATTGGAAGTTTGTCGGGTTGGCCAATTTCCGGCACATGTTCACCCTCGACAACCTGGTCCTCAAGTCGCTGACCGTCACCACCAAGTATGCCCTCATGTCCGTGCCGCTGCAGTTGGTCGGCGGCTTTCTCCTCGCTCTGTTGCTTAACCAAAAGGTCAAAGGGCTGGGCGTCTGGCGGACGGTCTTTTACCTTCCCTCCGTTCTCTCGGGCGTTGCAGTCACCATCATGTGGATCCTCGCGTGGCACAGCCACTACTGAAAGGCAGATGCAGGGTATGAGCCGGAACGTGTTTTCAGTACGCGACGGAAAGACCTGGCTGAACGACCGCCCCTTCCTGGCCATTGGCCTGCGCCTCTCCAACGCGCTGGTCAATGATGAGGCGTCGGACAGCCTGATCGCCAACCTGGACCTCTACAAAGGCTATGGCGTCAACTCTTTCAGCGTCTTCCTCCAGGGCTCGCGCTTTGGCGACGTCAAGGGCTACCGCGAGGATGCCTCGCTGGACCCGACCTACGCCGCACGCCTGGGGCGCATCATCGATGCTGCCGACGAGCGGGCCATGATCGCTGGTCGGCTGCCTCTACTGGGGCAACTCGCACGCCAAGTGGGAGAGCTGGACGCAGCGCGAGGCCAACCTGGCCGTCGCCAACACGCTGCGCTGGCTCAAGGAGCACGACTATCGCAACGTCTTTGTGGACGTGGACAATGAGGGCATGGCCCTCTTTGGCGCCGGCTTTGACAACCGCGAGATGGTCCTGGCCGGCAAGGCGGTCGATGCGGATATCCCCATCGCCACCAACTATCACGGTGACCCGCCGCCCGAGGCCGACCTGGCCATCCACCACAGCAACGTGGCACCGGGCAAGCCCTACATCGAGACCGAGGGCTCCCCGAGTGTCGTGCCTACACCCGGCGACCACTATTGGCTGGGCTATTCCAAGAAAGAGGGCTTTTACGGCTACCTCAACGTGGGCGTGTACAGCGAGGCGATGAAAGAGAACCAAATCGCCATTACCCGCGAGCACCTGGCAGCCGGCAAGGGCTATATGCTGGCCTCCACCTGGCTGCAGGCCGGTCCGCCGCAGGGGCCCAACCACGCGCCGGGCGGCTACGGTTCGCAAGATGACCCCGGCGTGCTTTGGTGGCTCGAGTTTGTAAAGGAAACCTACGGCCCCTACATGGGCTAGGGTTCATCTACAAACTCGGCCAAGGCGGCTCTCTGGGAGATGCAGAGAAACGCGGAGGCTACGCCTGGGAGGTCTCTGCCGCTCTGCGTCTCCTGGTGTGCCGATCCGAATGGTATTGATCCTGGCCCTGCGCCGGCCCGACAGATAGGAAGGTAAGGTGCAAGCGATGGCAGAATGCAAGGTCGGCCTGTGGGATCGCTTCGAGGCCGTGCTGGAGAACAAGCGTGCCTATGGAGACCCCTACAGGGATGTGACTCTGGAGGTCGAGTACCACCGGCCGGACGGCTCGCCGGTGCGCTTTTGGGGTTTTTACGACGGCGGCGCGACCTGGCGCCTCCGCTTCATGCCCGACCAGACGGGCATCTGGACCTATACGGCCCGCTTCAGCGACGGCGCTCCCAGTGTTGAGGGCGAGTTCGAGTGCGTGCCCTCGGACCTACCGGGGATGATCGCTGTGGACAAGGCCAACCCCATGTGGTTCGGCTTCAAGGGCGGTAGCCATATCTTGCTCCGCTCGCTGCACGTGGGCGACGGCTTTTTCGCCGCCAACATGCCCGACGAAACGCGCACAGCCTTTCTGGATTGGGCCGTGGGCCAGGGCTACAACATGCTCTCCATCGGCAGCCACTACTTGAACCGCGCCGAGCCCGGCCGCGGCGAGGGTTGGGATACGCCTCGCCTCTGGCCCCTGGAGGCGGCCGAGTATCGCAAGGCCGAGCGCATCCTCGACGACCTGGCCCGGCGGCGCCTGATTGTCTTCCCCTTTGGCGGCTTTTTCGGGCGTGGCGCCGACCACCCCAAAACCCCCGAGGACGAAGAGCTGTACGTCCGCTACGTTTTGGCCCGCTTTGGCGCTTACTGGAACATCCTGCTGAACGTCTCCGGGCCCGAGCCGCTCCTCGTCAAGGAGGAGCAGGTCTGGCTGACCAAGCCCGAACTCGAACGCCTGGCACGGCTCATCCGTCGCCTGGATGTCTATGGCCATCTGCTCACCGTGCACAACCGCACCGGCGACGACGAGTTTCTGGACGCCGACTGGGTGGATTTCGGCACGCTGCAGGGCCCCAAGACGACCGATATCGCCGCGCTGTACGAGGGCGTGCTCAAGAACCATCGCCCCGACCGGCCTCTCTACGTACAGGAGACTCTATGGTCGGGCAACAAGTACCACCCGCAATACGATAACGAGCAACTGCGCCGCAACGCCATTATCATCAACATGGCCGCCGGCGTGATCAACTTTGCCGATAACGGCGGCCCCCGTCCCGAGGACCAGGGCGATTCCTCCTCCGGCTTTTGCCGGACCCTCGATCTGGCGGACCGCCGGCAGTGGCGGCACGATATCCTCAAGGCCGTGTGGGACCTGTTCGACGCGCTGCCCTTCTATCGCCTGCGCCCCGGCCCCGAACTGGTGGCCGGCGGCTACGCCCTGGCCGAGCCGGGGAGCCTGTACCTGGTCTATTCCCCCGAAGGCGAGCTGGTGGACGTCCGGCTGGAGGGTGGACACTACAGCGTCGAGTGGATCAACGCCCGCGACACTGCCGACCGCCGCTCGGGCGGCCAGACGGATACCGGGCAGAGCCTGAGGCCGCCGCAGGATGGAGGAGACTGGTTTGTCTGCCTGCGCCGTGCCTGAGCCTGCCCGTATGCGCGTCGGCATCGGCAGCTATGCCTTTCGCTGGGCGGTCGAGCTGCAAGGGCTGGCGCCGGCGGATTTGCTCCGCCACGCGGCGGCGCTGGGCGCCGAGGTTGTGCAGCTCTGCGACAACCTGCCGGTGGTGGGCCTGTCGCGCGCAGAGCTGCAAGCCCTGGCTGCGCTGGCCCAGGACTTGGAGATCACTCTTGAGCTGGGCATCAAGGGGCTCGACCTCGAGCACCTGCGCCAAAGCCTGCAGGCTGCCGAGGCATTGGGCGTCCGCGTGTTGCGTACGGTGCCCGCCGGTAGCGGCCGTGAGCCGAGCCCCGCGGAGGCCGTCGCAGCCATCCGCGCCCTGCTGCCCGAGCTGCACGCGCGCGGCATCTGCCTGGCCCTGGAGAACCATTTCGATCTGACGATTAGCGAGCTGGCCGGGGTCGTAGCGACCATCGACGACCGCCTGGTGGGGGTCTGCCTGGACCCGTTCAACAGCGTCTGCCGGCTGAACTCGCAGCAGGAGGTGGCCCACCTGCTGGCCCCCTATACGGTCACCGCCCACGTCAAGGATGTGCAGGCGGCCCGGCAGGGGACGGGCTTTTCCATCCGTGGCTGCCCGTTGGGCGAGGGGCTGCTGGACCTGCCCGGCCTGCTGGCCGCCCTGCGCGCTGCCGGGCGCTCCCCAGCGCTGCTTCTGGAAGCCTGGATGGACCGCCTGGAGGAAGACGCGGCCACCTGCGCTCAGGAAGAGCAGTGGGTGCGAACGGGCCTGCAGTATCTGCACCGAGTAGTGAAGGAGAACTAGTTTTATGAACCGGCTGGCTATCATAACGGGGTTTCTGGGGAAGCAACACAACCGCTATATGGATTACAAGCCCGATCGCTCCCTCCTGGAAAAGTTCGCCGTGGCGGCTACTGTCCGGGGGCTCGATGGGCTGGAACTCTGCTACCCCGCTGATTTTTCGGACGTGGCGCTGCTGAGGCAACTCCTGGCCGATCACGGGCTGGGCGTTTCGGCGGTCAACGTGCGCTCGCGGCGCACCGGCCAATGGCTACGCGGCTCGTTCACCTCCCAGAGCGCCGCCGAGCGTGCCGAGGTGGTGGACGACTTCAAGCGCGCCATGGACCTGACCCTGGAGGTAGGCGCGCAGCGCATCACTACCTGCCCCCTCAACGACGGGCACGACTATCCCTTCGAGATGGACTATATCGACGCCTACGGCTACGCCCAGGAGACCTTTGCCGCCATCTGCGCGTACCGGCCGGAGGTGAGGCTGTGCATCGAGTACAAGCCCAGCGACCCCCGCGCCCGCTGCTTCTTGGCCTCGGCGGGTGAGACGGCCACCTTCTGCCAGGAGGTCGGCGCGCCGAACCTGGGCGCGACTCTCGATTTCGGCCATTCCCTGCTCGTCGGCGAGCGCCCCGCCCAGGCGGCGGCCATGCTTGCCCGCGCGGGGCGCCTCTTCTACGTCCATCTCAACGACAACGACCGCACCTGGGATTGGGACATGATCCCGGGCGCCTATCACTTTGTCGAGTTTGTCGAGTTCTTCTACTACCTGCGCCGGCTCGGCTACACGGACGATTGGTACGCCTACGACGTCTTTAGCAAAGAGACTGACACCGCCGAGACCTTTGACAGCGTCATCGCTATCACGCGGCAATTGGAGGCGGTCACCGAGCGGCTGGAGCCGGAGCGGGTGCAGGCGCTTCTGGCCGAGCGCAACCCGGCGCGGTCCATGCGCTACCTCTACGAGCGCTTGCTCTACGGCGAGCGGGCGGCCAAGTGATGGAGCGCACCATCCACCTCCCCTATGGGCACGAAACGCGAGCGCTGCGCGTGCCCGCGGCCAACCTGAGCTGGGTGGCCGCGCCGCAGGACGCGCCCGCCACTCCGGACCTCGGCGAGGCCATCCGCGGGGCCCTGCGCGCGCCCATCGGCTCGCCGGCACTGCCGGAGCTGGTGCGGCGCCACGGTACGCAGACGGTCATTCTGGTCGACGACGGCACCCGCTCCACACCGCAGAGGCGCGTTCTGCCCGTCCTGCTCGATGAACTCAACGCTGCGGGCGTGCCCGATGGCGACATTACCGTCATCGTCGCCCTGGGCACGCACCGGCCCATGACCGCCGAGGAGCGCGCGGCGCGCTATGGCGAGGAGGTCGTGCGCCGGGTACGCGTGGAGAACCTCTCGCAGCGAGAGCAAGATTTCGAGGACCTGGGGGTCACGCCGCTGGGCATCCCCGTGCAGGTCAGCCGGCGTTACCTGCAGAGCCCGCTGAGCATCGCCGTGGGCACCATCATCCCCCATATGTACGCCGGCTGGGCGGGCGGGGCCAAGATGATCCAACCCGGCGTCTCCAGCGCCAAGACGACCGCCTACACCCACCTGCTGGCGGCTCCGCGCGTCTACGAAATCCTGGGGCAGGAGGATAACCCCGTCCGGCGCGAGATGGAGGAGATCGCCGTCCGCTCCGGGCTCAAGCTCATCCTCAACTTTGTGCTCAATCGCTCCGGCGAGGTTGTCGCTGCCGTCGCCGGCGATGTGGTGGCCGCGCACCGCGCCGGCGTGGATCTGGCCCGGCCCATCTACACCGTCAAAGTTGAGGAGCAGGCCGATATCGTCATCGCCGGCTCGCACCCCGCCGACCGCGACCTCTGGCAGGGGTTCAAGCCGGTCAACAACTGCGGCATGCTCGTCCGCGACGGGGGGACGCTCATCCTGCTCATCCCCGCGCCGGAAGGCATTGCGCCGGACCATCCGCAGCTCGTAGAGCTGGGCCTGACCCCCGGCGAGAAGGTACAGGAGATGGCCCTGGCCGGCGAGATCGCCGACGGTGTCGCCGCGGCCACCTTTATCGCCATGGACCGGACGCGCAAGCGCATCCGCGTCGTGCTGGCTACCGAGGGCATCGCCCCCGCCGACGCCGCGCGCATCGGCTTTTCCGCCACACCGGACTTGCAGGGTGCCCTGGCCGAAGCGCTGGAGCGGCACGGGCCGCAGGCGCGCATCGGCGTCGTCACCCACGGCGCGGATATCCTCGGGCGGATAAAGCCATAGCCCTCTCCCGCAGGCTTCAGCACCTTGCTACGCAGACCGGCGCCTATCGAACCGGGGCAAGCCCGGCGGCCTGCGAGCAGCGTTGACCTGCGGGAGAGTCGCTTCTTCGCTCACTTCGCCTCACCTGCGTCAGGGAGTCCTCAGCTCGCTTGCTTGATCGCTATTGGAGTCTGGCGCCAGGCGCCGCTCGCGGAGGACTCCCCTGCTTGGCGCCGTAAGGGATTCCCGCGCGAGCGTAATGCGGCCCAGTCGCAACGACGGCCCTGCTGAGCGAGTTCGGGGCGTGTGCCTGCTTGGCGCCAAGGTGTGCTGTGTCCTCAGCTCGCTCGCTTGATCGCTATTGGAGTCTGGCGCCAAGCGCTGCTCGCGGAGGACTCCCCTCGCTTTTTGTGTTCTTCGCGCTCCAACACTCCCCTGCTTCCCCCGGCCTCAAACGGCGCGCTTCATGGCCGGGGCTCAGGCCGATGGTCAAACCCGCCCCCTGTTCTTTGCCACCAACAACTCTAAGATTTTTGAAACCCAAGCCATACGCAGACGCTACATCCGCGATGTACAATGAAACAACGAGACCGCCATAAAGGTGGCACAGTCCAGATGATGCCGATGTTTTCGCTGTTTCGCACGCCATGCACTCGAGTTCGGCGAAGGTTTTCGGATATCCTAGAGCGCGCCACAGGGGTGGCGCCACAGGCCACCAAGGAGGAAGAAGTGAATGCTCGCTCCCATTTCGCCAAGGCTGGCGGCAGATGCGCCACGTTCATGCACGGGCTCTTTATCCTGATCTTGGTGATCTCACTCATCGGCGTGCAGCCGGTAGCAGCCCGCGAGGTCACCTCCGAGTCCTCTTACGATGTATCCCTGGTTGCATCGGCGGATACCTGGCTGAGGCAGGGTTATCCCACACGGAACTATGGCGGGGCAAAGATTATCTCGGTCAGCCCCGACACGGCCCACCCTCAAAACTCGTTGTTCCGCTGGGATCTGAGCAGCATCCCTGCCGAGGCCACGGTGACCGCCGCCAGCCTCATCTTCTATGTGACGGATAGCTCCGCCTACGACTTTTACCTCTTCAACCTTAGACGGGCCTGGGTAGAGGGCACGTCCGACGACAGAGACAGCAACACGAGCGCCAACTGGGACACCTACGACGGCAAGAACGGGTGGGGCGTAGGCGGGGCACAGAGCACCACCAGCGATCGCTACAACACGGACCTGTGGGATGCGACCAAGAGCACCTTTGGCGCCACGGGCAGTGTGACGATCGATCTGAACGACGCCGGTGTGGCCGTGGTCCAGGGGTGGGTCGATGGCACCCTGGGCAACTATGGCTTGACCGTACAGCGGCGCGCGACGAGCGGTACGGTAAAAGACTACTGGAAAGTCGCCTCCAGAGAGGCCACCGATGAGGCGCAGCGGCCCAAGCTCAATGTGATCTACACATTGCCGGAAGTCAATCAGGCGCCCACCGGTCTCAGCCTCTCCGCCGATAGTGTGGCAGAGAAGCAGCCCATCGACACCGTGGTGGGCACTCTTGCGACCACCGACCCGGATGCGG
>DAOUGZ010000322.1:0-3306 GCA_034428955.1 Anaerolineae bacterium
AAGACCGGCCGTGTCGCCGGTCCGCTCGCCCTGGACCTCTTTGTGGCCCGCTGGGCAGGCCGTTAGCAGCCTGCCTCGCGAAATGCCCAGGCGTCGACAACCCTCTCGTGCAGGCAGTAAACAAAAGCCCCCCAGGCAAAGCCTGGGGGGCTTTTGTTTACTGCCCCTTCTTGGCCTTGCGCCGCGAGCGCTTGCTGCGGCGCTTTTCCTGCGGGGCCGGCGCCTCCGCGGGCTCTTCCTCGGCCTCGTCGGTCACCTCGCTCGCCGCGCCCCCCTCCTCACCGGAGAGGGCCGCCACGAGGGCCTTGTGCCTGCTCTTGGAGAGCGCGGGGTGCGCTTCCGCCGTACTGCGGATAGTCGCCTTCAGATCGTCGGGCAGCACCGTTGGGAACTCGGGGTTCTGCGCCTCCAGCTCTACCTTGCCGGAGTAAAAGACGACCACTCCATCCACCTGCGTCTCGTCCTCCTCGCCCAGCGCCTTGCGCACAGCATCGATCTCGCGCTGCAGCTTGCGCGCAGGGTTGCCCAGCCCAACTTCGCCAAAGAGGACGCGCATCCGCTGCCAGAATGAGTGCTGGCGCCAGCGCTCACCGTGCACGCTGACCCGTCCATGCTGTTCTTGCATGCGCAGCACAATCAGCCCACTCGGCGTGAGCAGGACGTGGTCGGCCGGCAGCAGATAGTGGTAGGCCACGTAGCGGTTGTCCAGCCCCTTGAGGACCTTGTCCAGCAGCGAATCGGCGCGCGGCGGCCGCACAAAGCGGTTGCCGACGCGCACCGAGGCCATGGCCACAACAAAGCCGGCCAGCAAAAAGCCCCAAGAGATCAGGGGTTGCCTCGTCGAGAGGATGAGCGACACCAGGAGCAGCCCCATGCCGATCAGGCTGCCCCGCTGGGTGAACTTGACGCGGCGCTTGATCAGAGCGTCGTTTCGAAAGACTCGCATAATAAAACCCTACTTTCACCCGAAACTAGCCGTGCGCAGGTCCCAAGACTCGTCGCAGAGCCAAGTCGTCTGCCGTTGCGACGAATCTTGGAACCTGCGCACGGTTTTCGCTGATTGCCTCAGCCCTCGTCATCCCCATCACTGGCAGGCGTAGTCGCAATGCCGGCGCGAATCGCGTCCAGCACATGGCCATCGACGGCCGCCGCCGCCACGCGCACGGCATTCTTCACGGCCCGGGCATTCGAGCGGCCATGGCCGACAATGACCACGCCATTCACCCCCAGCAGCGCCCCGCCGCCATACTCGGAATAGTCGAGCAGGCGCTTTACGCTGCGCAAGGCCGGCTTGGCCAGCAACGCGCCGGCCATGGCCACGGGGCGCGCCTTGATCTCTTTCTCCAACGTCTGCAGGATCAGCGAGGCCACGCCTTCGGCCGTCTTGATCAGCACATTGCCCGTAAAGCCATCGGTCACCGCCACATCGGCCAGGCCCGCCGGCAGATCCTTGCCCTCAATATTGCCGACATAGTTCAGGCCCAGGCCCTTCAGCAAGGGTACCGTATCGCGCACCAGCAGGCTGCCCTTGCCTTCCTCCTCGCCGTTGGAGACAATGCCCACCCGCGGGTTGGCGATGCCCAGGACGCGCTCGGCATAGACGCTGCCCATCAACGCGAACTGGACCAGGTACTCCGGCTTGCACTCGGTGTTGGCGCCAATGTCGAGCAGGAAAGCCGGCCCCTTGCTCGTCGGGAAGACGGTCGAGATGGCCGGGCGCTTGATACCCCGCAGGCGGCCCAGGTAGAGCAGCGCTGCTGCCAGGGCCCCGCCCGAGTTGCCCATCGTGACAAAGGCATCCGCCTCGCCCCGCTTCACCATCTGCATACCGACAACCATCGAAGAGTCCTTCTTGGCCTTGACGGCGAGCGCAGGGTGCTCATCCATCTCGATGACCTGGCTGGTATGCACGATGGGCAGGCTCAGGCCCGCCGTATCATGCTTGGCCAGCTCCGGCTCCACCGCCTCGCGCTGCCCGGTCAGAACAACCTCGACACCGTACTCGCGGGCTGCCTGCACGCCGCCGTCGACAACCGCCGCCGGCGCGTGATCGCCCCCCATGGCATCCAGGACGATTCTCATATCTCCTCCGAGGATAGGGCTGTGATTGGGATGAGGACGCTTGACGAGGGGATTATACCATGCCAAGGAGCCAACAAGCAAGGGCAGGGGGATCTCGGGGGACGCAGAGGGGACGGTTTCGTCCCTTTAGTGCAGCCTCTGCGTTCCCCTGCGTCCCCTCCACTCAACGACAGGCGATCACTTGGCCCGATCAGAAGCGCGGGTCGGTACGCTTACGCCCCCGTCCCGGCCCTGGCTGTTTCGTGCCGGAAATAGTCGACCGTCTCCTGCAGGCCCTGCTCCAGGCTCGTCTCGGCCTGCCAGCCCAGCATCTCACGGGCCTTGCCGGGGTCATAGTAATGCAGGTAGACGTCGCCGGGGCGCTTGGGCGCGCGCACGATCGGCACGCGCACGCCGACAATGCGCGAGAGTTCCTCATAGAGGCGGTTCACCGAGGTCGGCTGGCCGGCGCCGATGCAAAAGACCTCATTAGTGCCCTTTTCCAGCGCCAGGAGGTTGGCCCGCGCAACATCGCCGACGTAGACATAGTCCTTGCTCTGCTCGCCGTCCCAGTCGATGCGCACCGACTGGCCGGTCAGCATGCGGTGCGAAAAGATGGCCACCACGCCGGCCTCGCCCATGGGGTCCTGCCGTGGGCCGTAGACGTTGGCATAGCGAAAGATGACCGAGTCCAGCCCGTAGGAGTCGTGCCACATGCGGGTATAGAACTCGCCGGCGTACTTGGTAATGCCGTAAGCCGACTCGGGGCGCTGGAGGGTATCCTCGTTCATCGGCAGCGTTTCCGGCGTGCCGTAAGTCGCCGCCGAAGAGATGTAGATAAAGCGCTGTACCTGATACTGCGAGCAGGCGCGCAGGACGTTGATCAGCCCCAGGACGTTGACCTCGGCGTCGAAAGAGGGGTCGTCCATGGAAATCTTGACCGAGGCCTGCGCCGCGTGATGGTTCACCACCTCGGGCCGGAACTCGGCAAACACCTCGCGCAGCACCTCGCTGCGAATATCCAGCTCGAAAAAGCGCGCCTGCGGGGGCACATACTCGCGCCGGCCGCCGCCCACCAGGCTGAGGTTATCCACCACAGCCACCTCGTGCCCCGCGGCCAGATAGGCATTCACCACATGCGAGCCGATGAACCCCGCCCCGCCGGTGACCAGAATCCTCATGACTGCATCCTCCGTCTGTGTAATCCGCAATGTCTGAGCACTGGTGCCGGATTCTAGGCCCCCG
>DAOUGZ010000323.1:0-11894 GCA_034428955.1 Anaerolineae bacterium
CCCAGCGCCTGGCCCCGGTGGACCTCCCCGGCTGGCGCGTGCCCTGGGTGGCGCGGGCAATGAGCCGGCTGCCCCTACCCGTGCTGCACCGGCTGCTGCCCCGTTTCGTTGCCGGTGGGCGCTCCGGCAAGGCGCCCTCGTTGCAGATCGACCTGGAACGCGGCCGGACCAAGTCGGAAGTCGACTATTTGAATGGCGCGGTAGCCCGCGCGGGTATGGAGCTGGGTGTGGCCGTGCCCGCCAATGCCCTGATCCACCGCATCCTCTCGCTCATGGTCCAGGGCGGCATCCCGAGCGATGC
The DNA here is from genome assembly GCA_034428955.1 of Anaerolineae bacterium. GTDB lineage: Bacteria > Chloroflexota > Anaerolineae > SpSt-313 > SpSt-313 > DAOUGZ01. The sequence goes on from DAOUGZ010000323.1 coordinate 302, forward strand.
CTATCGCGGCAACCCCCATGGCCTGCTGGCGCCGCTGCGCTAGTAGCTTGCTGCAAAGTCTTGCGTCAAAACGCTGCCCAAGGTGAGCCTTCAGTGGCACAGGATTTCAGTGGGGACCAGGTCTCCGCTGCGTGGCCTAGTGGTCTGCCGCATTGATTTCGATGGCCTACATGGCGCCTCTAGTAGTGTGGCGCCACCCATCATAATCTTTGCGGGCCACTACTAGAGTCGCTACTACGACGGGCTCCGCGGTCATGTCGTAGTAGCGGGCTTTGGCCGCCTGAGTAACGTAGGAGCACGAGTCCCGCTCTGCGCGGAAGCCTGCCGCTTGCTGCTTGGGCGACTCAAGTCGCTACTACGACACAAGCGCCAGGTGCTGTCAAGAACGACACATATTCTTGAATGTACCACATGGGGCGAGTCGCAACCAATAGTCGGGAGGGTCCCATGAAGCCACAGCCTCTCTGTGACTATCGCCTCGGCCGCAGCGACTATCTCATGGCCCTCGGCCTGGGCCTGGCCGCGCTGGCCGCCTATGGGCGCACCCTGGCGCCCGACTTGCTCTATGGGGATAGCGCCGAGTTCCAGGCCCTGGCCTACACCCTGGGCATGACCCATTGCACCGGCTATCCCGTCTACCTGCTTTTGGCGCGGTTGCTGGGCTTGCTGCCCCTGGGCCCGCCGGCCTGGCGCGTCAGCCTCCTCTCGGCATTGGGTGCCGCCGTCGCGGTCGGTGCCGTCTACCTCCTCGCCCGGCACCTGACCCGCGACCGCAGTGCGGCCGTTTTAGGCGCTGTGGCCCTGGCGCTCTGCTACACCCTCTGGTCGCAAGCGGCCATTGCCGAGGTCTATACGCCTGCCCTGGCTTTTCTCTGCATCGGCCTGTTGCTGCTGTGGCGCTGGTACATTGCGCCCGCCGGCGGCAATGCGCAGCTTTTCGCGGCCATGCTGTTCCTCGGCCTGAGCCCGGGGATGCACGCCTCCGCCGCGCTCATCGCCCCGCCGGCGGGCATTCTGGCCTTGCACGGGCTCTGGGTGCGCTACAAGGTCCGGGGCGGCTGGCGGCGCTCCCTGGGGGCGCTGGCCGGCGGGCTGACCCTGGGTGTGGGGCTCTACCTCCTGGCCTTCCTGGCCATCGACCTGCACAACCCGCCGTCGAGCTTTTACCACGTCGCTCTGTACCCCTCGCGCTCCATTTGGGGCCTGCAGGCGGCGGATATGGATAGTCCTCTGGAGCGTTTTTGGCTCACCGTCTCGGCGCGCCAGTGGCAGGGCGCCATGCTCCCCGAGGGGCTTGACTCCGTTTGGGCCGGCCTGGGGGACTATGCCGGGCGCCTGTTGGGCGTCGAGTTCCCGCTGCTGCCGGCGGCTGTTGCTCTGCTGGGGGTGTTCGTTGCCTGGCGTCGGGGGGCGCTGGGCCGCTTTAGTGTGCTGACCTACGCTGCCCTGGTGCTTGCTGTGGCGGGCTACCGGCCGTCGGATCAGTTCGTCTTCTTTCTGCCGAGCTATGTGCCCTTTGCCCTCTTGCTGGCGGCGGGGATGGGCGCGCTCTTGGAGTGGCTGCGCACCCGCCTGCGGCTCGAGCGCAGCCGGCTCTTGCGGGCGGCCTATGCGGCGCTGGTGGCCCTGCTGGCCTGGGGGGTCGTGGCGCCCTCCGCCGGCCCGCGCCTGGCCGCACTGCGCGCCGGGGCGGCGACCTTTGTGCGGGAGGATTATTCCTTCCCGCTCTACGACCTGCGCGAGCCGCGGCGCGTGGCGGCGGCTCGCCTGGAACGCGTTCCCGATGATGCGCTCTTGGTGGTGGATTGGCGGGCTCTCTACAGCACCTGCTACCTGGCCCATGTGGAGCAGGGGCGTACGGGCATCGGGTTTTTTGAGGCTATGCCTTACCCCGGCAGCGGCCCGGCGGAGACACTGCTCGCCGAGGTCGAGGCCGCCCTGCGCGCCGGCCGGCCCGTTTTTACCAACCAGCAGGTGCTGCGGGGGCGCTTTCGCCTCCGGCCCGTAGCGGGGACGGACCTGTTTCGCCTGTCTCAGTAGCGACGGATTCACAAGGCGGCCAAGAGGCGCAAAGGTAGGGGCGGGGTGATCCCGCCCCTACCCATAGGCGATAGCTTTAGCAGGGCATGGCGAGCTGTCGGCGTAGAAGACCCCTCCCCCTGCCCCCCATAGGCGGTAACTTTACGGGAGCTGGAGGAGCGGCTCGCTCGCCTGAGCGTGGACCCCACCCCCACCCCTCCCCGGCGCTGTCTCATCGCCACGTTCGTCCAGCGCCGGAGAGGGGCCATGCCCTTGGCGCCCACGCGCGTGCAGACCGGCCCTGTGCCCCCATGGAATATGACTCTGACCGCCAGTGCACATGGGGGCCTGGGAGCGCCTCCGCCGGCATACGCCCCTCTCCTCCAGCTCCCAAGTTACCACGCAATGCGGAAGCGGGGCTAGCCGGCCAGGGCGAGCAGGGCCAGGGCGATGACGGCCAGCCCGGCATACTCGGCGAGCATCCGCCGCTGCAGGCGCCCCGCATAATGCTGCTGCAGGATGCCCGTCAGGCCGTAAAAGACGACGAGGAGCATCACGGCGGCGCTGACGGGCGGCAATACCCCCAGCCCGAGCGCCCAGCCGACCTCGGCCATCATCAGGCCCACCAGGGCGGCGCCGCCCCACACGCGTCGCGGGCTCACCGTGCGGCTTTCCAGCAGGGCGAGCGCCGGCAGTGCGCCGGCCAGGCCGGTGAGGGGCGCGGCCAGCAGGCTGCGAGCGGGCAGGTTCATCACCAGGGCAAAGCCGCCTAGCGCCAGGCTATAGGCTACCCCGTTCAGCGCCAGTCGGGCCGGACCCGACCAGGGGTCCTCAGCGAGGGCGCGCATCTGGACGGCGACGACGAACCCGCAAAAGCCCGTCGCGCCGGCCGCGCCCAGCAGGCGCGGCCAAAAGGCGCCGAGGCGCTCGTAGAGGGCAAAGGCGGCCACGATGGAGAGCGCCGGCAGCACCCAGTGGGGCGCCCGCCGAGTCAACCGTGCACCGGCGAGGGGCCCATCGCGCAGCAGGCTATCCACCAGCGCCACCGCCGCTGCCGCGACCGGCAGGCCGACCAGGCGCGCCGGCGTCAGGGCCACGGCGATCAGCGTGCCGTCCGGCAAACGGAGGGAAAAGGCCGGCGTAGGCAGCGGCGCATGGCTGCAGACACTCAGCCCGAGCATCACCAGCGCCAGCAAGAGCAGCGCGCGCTCCAGACGCGAGAGGATGGCGAACAAGAGGGGGCTTCCTTCCTAGAGATGTGGCAGGAGGTGAAGGGTCTGCGCAGACCGTAAGCTTGCGCGGTATTATAGCGGGCGGGGTGGCCCTGTCAACAGAGCGCGCGCCTGGAGGCCCGTACCGCCCGAGGCCGAGGCCATCGGGCTGAGAAGCGGCGAAGCCCTTCGGGCTAGTCCCTCCGTCGCGCTTGGGGCTGGAGCCATTGCCCCGCAGAGGCTTTGCCGCCTGATAGCCTCGGCCTCGGACGGTACTTACGCAGGCAATGCACCGCCAGCGGCGACACATAGGCGGCGCGCCGAGGGCCTTGGCGACCCTGCCAGGGCGAACCGCGCCGCACGCCGCAGCCAACGTCAAGCCGAGCCACCCGCCGTCAGGAGCCCGCCATGCATTCCAAGCACCCTGCGCACGCCCTCTGCGCCGTCTTTCTCCTTGCCCTGTCTTTCGTCAGTTGCTGCCCACCCAACGTCATGCGTTACATCGGGTCTACCTTCAGCACCGCTTTGCCTGCGGCGGCGCCAATGTGATCTATACGCAAGGGATCACCCTCTATCCCGTGCCCGACGGCAAAATCCCTCTCGACACCATCAGCGCGGCCGAGTTCCCCCGCGTCGATTGAACCGTAACGCGCAGGGAGGCTTGGCAATATCCAGGGTACGCGCACGAGCGCTGTGCCGTCCTCAGCTCGCTGGTTTGGCCGCATGTGTGGATTGGCTGCCGGAGTCGCTCGCGGAGGACTCCCTCCGTTGGAGGGGAGAGCAGTCCTCCGCGAGCGTGAGGTGGCCAAACGGCGATAGCGGCATGTTGAGGGCGCGTCAGATCTCGATAGGCGGGCTAGTCCAGGGCGATGTACCGGACGTCCTCACTGGAGAATGAGAAGGTCGGCTCAAAGATGAGCAGGAGGCCTTTCTCGCCCTGCCCGGCGGTGAGGATGACCCAGCCCTCCGTCTCGCCGCCGGGATACAGTGTGGCGTTCAGCGTCGGGGCGGGGTCCACCACCCAAGGCCGGTCGTACACCACATTGTCCTCGCCGGTTATCTTGAGATAGTAGGCGTCAATGGTCTCTGAGAAATCCGGTTTGCCGGTGCCGAGGTAGCGCGCCGCGAGCTTGACGACGACATATTCCTGGCCATCCGGTGCGGGCTCATTGAGCAAGCTTGCGTCCGCCACCATCTGGGCGGCCTCGTCGCCCCGCACGGCCTCCAGGATGCTGAATTGCCAATAGTCGGTCACCAGCGTATCGCCTATCCGGGCAGGCGCGGCTCGTTTCCTTCCGACGTCGGTCGGCTTTATATCCTGCAATGCAGGGTCCGGGGCAACGCTCGCCCCCTCGTCGATGGCGATAAAGCGCGCCGCTTCAGGGTCGAATGACCAAAGCTCGGCCACGCGAAACTGCAGATTCCCCTCATCGCTGGGCACCTCGAATACGAGCTGCCCCTCGGCTGTGCCTCCCGGGAACAGCTCGCCCTCCAGGCGCTTGGGGGGCGCTACCGAGGCATTGGGATACAGGGTGTTTCGATCGCCCGTCACGCGCAGATCGATAGCATGAGGCGCAGCCTTGGCCTCATCGTCCTCCGAGATGTTGGTCAGGCTGATGTCGGCGATCAGATACTCGTAGCCTTCCCTGGGCGGCTCGTTGAATATGTTGGCATCGGCGACTATCTGGGCTGCTTCCTCGCCGCGGGTCACGCCGGTGACGGTGATCGACCAATTATTACCGACGAATTCGGTGCCCAACGGCAGGGGATTGCTGCGGCTCAGCCCCGCTTCGGCGGTTACGGGCGCGGCGGTAGGCTCCGGCGCTGAGGTCGGCTCCTCCTCCGCCGCTGGGGTTGAGGTCGGCTCCTCCTCCGCTGCCGGCGCTGGGGTCGGTTTCTCCTCTACAGGTGTTTCTTGAGGGGTGGCCTCGAGGTTGGCCTGTGGAGTGCTGGGGGATGCAGTGGCCTCCCGTTTTCCGGTGGGGCAGCAGCATCCCGCGAGGATGAGCGACAGTAGCAGAGCCGTGATGAGTGCATAGCGAAACATGGTTGCTCCTCTCTGTAGGAAAGGCGCAGCGTTGTGCGCTACATGCCGTTACGGTTGGAGCATAGACTGCCAAAGCCGGTTCTGGGCCACTGGGGCGCCTGTCGCTTTGGTGATCGGTGCACCGGTTGATTGCTGTGCTTGTGATTATAATGATACTGCGCAGAATCGACAACATGGGGGATGTGAACAGTTGTCTGGGGGGCGTCGCCAATCCTTCGGGGACACGGTCGTAGTAGCGACCGCGAGTCGCCCAGGCTACGGTGAGCAGGTTTTGCTGCTGAGCGCGAGTTCTGCATCAATGGGAGTTGGGCGACTAAAGGTCGCTACTACGAGGTCATCGCGCGGCCAGTTGCAGTGAGCAGGTTTTGCTGCTGAGCGCGAGTTCTGCATCAACGGGGGGTGGGCGACTAAAGGTCGCTACTACGAGGTCATTGGTGTTTGCCGATGCCCGTGTGACGGAGCGCTACTGCACATCCTCTACGGCCCGGGTCACCTCGATGGGGGCGCCGGCGCGCGGCGCTCCGCTTACCATCGGCACGAGGCCCGCTACGAGCAGGGCGGCGACGAGCAGTGTGACGGCGGCGACGGGCGCCAGCGCCAGCAGACCCTGGGTGCGCGGGCGCAGTTGCAGCGCCAGGTACACGGCGGCGGTCAGCGGGGCGCCCAGGTAGGCGTACGCGGCCAGGATGATCCCGCCGGCCTCCAGCCAGCCGACGCGTGGGGCGGGCTCATAGGAGGCCTCGGGCACCTCATGGGCGGGTGCCGGCGCGTCTACGACGGCCTCGTGTACGACGACCGGGGCGTGCAGGTAGGCCGTGTACGAGGGAAAGGCGACGGCCAGGCCCAGGAGCAGCCCGAGCACCGGGATGGCCGTGGCGATGGCCTTGTGCCGTGTGCGCCAGCAGCCCGAGATCCAGGCCAGGAGCAGCCCCAGCGGCCAAAAGAGTGCGGTGAGCACCACGGCGGCGATGGCCAGCGGCCCCGGCCGCTGTTGCGCGGGCTCGGGCAGCCCCAGGCGCGCCCGGTGCTCTTGGGCCAGGTCCTGCGGCTCGCCGAGGCGGGCCAGGATGCCCTCGAGCGCGGTCCGGTCCCGCTGGGCGGAGGCCTCCCAGGCTTCCTCGATGTGCTCGCGCACGTCGTCCAGCAACTCGCGGCGCGCGTCGTTGGGGATGTCGCCCAGCTCTTGCTGCAGGCGCTTGAGGTAAGCGCCGACGAGTTGGCTCTTTTCCCGTTCGTTCACATCTCACCTCCATGAGTGAGAAACGTCTCCACAGCCCGGGCGAACTCGGCCCATTGCCTGCGGAAATCGGCCAGGGCGGCTTGGCCGGCGGGTGTCAGGTGGTAGTACTTGCGCGGTGGCCCGGAAGGTGATTCGCGCACTTGAGTGCCGACCAGGCCGTCGCGCCGCAGCCGGCTCAGGATGGGGTAGATCGTCCCTTCCGTCACCAGCATGCCGGGCACGCTGGATAGGAGCTGGACCAGCTCGTACCCGTAGCGTTCGCGCCCGACCAAGAGCGCCAGCACGCAATACTCGATGGCGCCCTTGCGCATCTGGGTGATCAATGCCGTGTTCTCGGTCACAACCACATGCTCGCCTCCTGGCTTGATGCACGTCTCGGCGGCCCGGGAGATAGCCGCCCCTTACTGTTTGTTCCGTACTCTGACTATATTGTATCACATAGTACCTGGTTAAGCAAATTAGCAAGTTCATGGAGTGGATGGGGGGTGTCCGGGGCCGGCTTTCTTTGACCCTGCCCCCCGCTTGTGCTATGATATAGGGGTTCGGATGTCCGTATTGCTGTGCCGGCGGCCCTCGCTCACTCTGGGCGGGGGCGCTGTTGCATGTGGAGTAGGCGATGATCACCGTTGACGACCGTCAGGCCATTGTGGTGGCCATCCAGCGCGCTCTGGCTGAGGATGTCGGCCCCGGGGATGTGACCAGTGAGTGGGTGTTGGGGCCCGAGCTGCAGGCGGCGGGGCGCTTTCTGGTCAAGGAGCCGGGGGTGATCGCCGGGCTGGAGGTGGTCGAGGAGACCTTGCGCCAGGTGAACCCGGCGATCCGCTGGCGCCCGCTGGTCAACGATGGGGTGCCGGTGCGCGCCGGTGAGGTGGTTGCGGAGGTGGGTGGCCCGGCGATTTCGCTCTTGTCTGCGGAGCGCGTGGCGCTCAACTTTTTGCAGCGCATGTCCGGCATTGCCACGATGGCCCGCCGCTATGTGGAGGCCGTGCAGGGGACGCAGGCCATCATTCTGGACACGCGCAAGACCGTGCCCGGCCTGCGCGTGCTGGACAAGTTGGCCGTGCGCCTGGGCGGCGCCGCCAACCATCGCATGGGCCTCTTTGACATGGTCCTGATCAAAGACAACCACATCGCCGCCGCCGGCAGCATCACCGCTGCCGTGCGCCGCGCCCAGGCGCACAACAGCGAGGGGCTGCCCATCGAGGTCGAGGTCACCAACCTGGAGCAGTTGGAAGAGGCCCGCCGGCTGGGCATCCACCGCGTTTTGCTTGACAATATGGACCCGGAGACGATGCGCCGCGCGGTAGAGATGGTCAAGGGCGAGATTCTGCTCGAGGCCTCGGGCGGTATTACATTGGAAAACATCGCCGCCGTCGCCGCGACCGGCGTCGATTATATCTCAGTCGGGGCGCTGACCCACTCTGTCCGTGCCCTGGATATCAGCATGGAGATTGAGACGGGACGGGTGTGAGGCGTCGGGCGTCAAACGTGAAACGTGAAATGTGATGCGTACTACGTACTGCGTAACCTCGCTCTGAGTAGGCCCGTCACAAGAGGCAACCTTACGCAGTACGTGTTACGCAGTAGCTTGACGTTTGACGCCTCACGCCCCGCCCCACTCCACACCCAAGAGGTATTTCTATGGTTCCTCTGGAAAACCCAAACTCGCTCACACAAGATGAGGTTCTGCAGCGCATTGGGGAACTGCGCGAGTCGCTGGGCGAGGATTTGCTCATCCTGGTCCACCATTACCAGCGCGATGAGGTTATTCGCTTTGCCGATATTACCGGCGATTCGCTCGAACTCTCGCGCGAGGCCGCCAGGCACGACCGGCCGCGCGTAATCGTGTTCTGCGGCGTCGATTTCATGGCCGAGACGGCGGCCATGCTCTGCCGGCCCGAGCAGATGGTGCTCTTGCCGGAGACGGTGGCTCGCTGCCCCATGGCGGGCATGGTCACCGCCGAGGATGCCGAGGTAGCCTGGGAGCGTCTCTCCGCCCTCTGGCCCGGCGACCTCTTGCCCATCACCTATCAGAACTCGGATGCCCGGGTCAAGGCCTTTTGCGGGCGCCATGGCGGCGCGGTCTGCACGTCGGCCAACGCCTACAAGCTCTTTGGCTGGGCGCTGGCCCAACGCGGCCACCTGCTCTTCTTCCCCGACGAGCATCTGGGGCGCAACTCGGCCCTGACCCTGGGCGTTGCCCCCGCCGAGATCGCCGTCTGGGACCCGGCGGACCCCAGCGGCAGTGCCGAGCGCGCTGCGGGCGCCCGCGTCGTCGTTTGGAAGGGCTATTGCCATGTGCACACCCGCTTCACTGTGGACGACGTGGCGCGGGTGCGCCGCGAGCACCCCGGGGTGCGAGTGGTGGTGCATCCCGAGTGCCCGGCGCCCGTAGTGCAGGCCGCCGATGGGGCCGGCTCCACCGGCTACCTCGTGCGCGCGGCCGCCGAAGCGCCGGCCGGCACGGCCCTGGCCATCGGCACCGAGATCAACCTGGTGAACCGCCTGGTGCAGCGCTACCCGGAAAAGACCATCCTGCCCCTAGCGCGCTCGCTCTGCGGCGCGATGTACCGCATCAGCGAGTACAGCTTGTTGCAGACCCTGGAGAGTATCGTCGCCGGCCGGCCGCAGCACATCGTGCGCGTCGATGCCGACACGGCTCGCTGGGCCAATGAGGCCCTGCAGCGCATGCTGGGCGCAGGGTGAGTGTGGTGCGGCAAGCGTCAGGCGCATGCTTGACGCATCTAGAACGGAGCCCACGTGGAAGACCGTTTGATTGTTGATGTCCTTGTCATCGGCTGCGGGATTGCCGGTGCTGTGGCGGCGCTGCGCGCGTCGGAGGATGAACAGGTACAGGTTTGCGTGCTGAGCCACGCCGGCGAGCCGGAGGAATCCAATACCCTCTACGCCCAGGGCGGCATCATCCATCGCGGCCCTGAGGACTCGCCCGACTTGCTGGTGGCCGATTTGATGCACGCGGGCGCCGAGATGAACAACCCGGCAGCGGTGCGCCTGTTGGCCGAGGAGGCGCCTGCACTGCTGCAAGAGCTGCTCATCGATCGCCTGGGCGTGCCCTTTGACCGCCAGCCCGACGGCTCGCTCGAGCATATCCGCGAGGCGGCCCACTCTACCGAGCGCATCCTGCACGTCGGCGATACGACCGGCCGGGCCATCGAGAAGCACCTGATCGCCGCCCTGCAGGGGCGGCCGAACGTGCACCTCCTCGCGCGGCACACGGCGGTGGACCTGCTGACCCCGGCTCACCACAGCCTGAACCGGCGGCACGTCTACGACCCGCTCTCTTGCGTTGGCGCCTACGTCCTCGATCAAAAGACCGGCCAGGTGCGCTCCATCCTGGCGCGCAAGGTCATCCTGGCCACCGGCGGGCTGGGCCGCATCTTTTTGCACACCACCAACCCGCCTGGGGCGCGTGGTGACGGCCTGGCCATGGCCTATCGCGCCGGGGCGCGCATCATCAACGCCGAGTATGTCCAGTTCCACCCCACCGCTTTCTATCACCGGGGCAATGCCGAGTTTTTGATCTCCGAGGCCGTGCGTGGGGCGGGGGGGCGCCTGATCAACGCCGCCGGCGAGCCGTTCATGGTGCGCTATGCGCCCGAGTGGAAGGACCTGGCGCCGCGCGACGTGGTGGCCCGCAGCATCCACGAGGAGATGCTGCACACCGGCGCCAAGTGTGTGTACCTGGATCTCAAGTCACACGTCAAGCGCGACGAAATCCTGCGCCACTTCCCGATGATCCACGAATCCTGTGCGCGCTATGGCATCGACATCACCGAGGACCCCATCCCGGTGGTGCCGGCGGCGCACTATTTCTGTGGCGGTGTGTGGGTGGACCTCTGGGGCCGCACGACCATCCGTGACCTCTATGCCGTGGGCGAGGTCTCTTGCACCGGGCTGCACGGCGCGAATCGCCTGGGCAGCTCTTCACTGCTTGAGGGCATGCTCTGGGGCTGGCGCGCGGCCGTCGATTGCCTGGCGACTTTGCCCGATACGCCCCCGGTCGACTCGGCCCTGATCCCCCCCTGGTATGAGGATGGGCTGGTCGATAGCGTGGACCCGGCCCTGATCCTGCAGGATATGGGCACCATCCAGCACATCATGTGGAACTATGTGGGCCTGGTGCGCACCACGCACCGCCTGGACCGTGCCCTGCGCGATCTCCACGACCTGCGGCGCGACATTGACCGCTTTTACGCCACCACCCGCCTGGCCGATTCGCTCATCGGCCTGCGGAACAGCGTGCAGACGGCGCTGCTCGTGACCCAGGCTGCCTGGAGCAACAAGACCTCGAGTGGCTGCCACTATCGGGCATAGGGGGAACGCGGAACTCGGGGGAACTGAGGGAACCAGGGGGATGCGTAGCCCGACCAGTTCCTCCAGTTCCCTCAGCCCCAGCAATTCCTACGAATTCCCAGAGTTACCACGAGGCCCCCTGGTTCCCTCGGTTCCTTCGAGTTCCCGAGTTGTCTTGATTGAACTTTTGCTCGCCGGGGCGTGTATTACTCGTACCGGCGTACTATAGCTCCGCATGACCTGCCTTCCATCCTGGTGATGCTTTGACCGAACAACTCGACCGTGCCTTTTCTCGCTGGCCGCGCGTGGGGGCCTGCCTGCTGGCGATCGTCCCCTGCGTGATGCTGCTGACCCTCGCTGCCGCCGTCTGGGGGACGGTCGCTCAGGGGGTGGCCCGCAAGGCTGCCGCCACTCAGGGTGTTGTGTGGATGTGGCCCGCGCGCGCGGAGAGCGATTCCCTGGCCACCTACGCGGCGCGCCTGCCGGGGGTGGCCGGTACGGAGGCGCTGCTGCACACCCGTGTGCCGGTCGATGCCGCGCAGACGGCCGGCTGGCCCGAGCTGCACGTCTGGGCGGTGCGCGCGGAATTCGGCGGCGACCCCTTCGCCCCGCCGATCCCGGGCCTGCGCCTGGCCCAGGGCCGCTACCCGGAGCAGGCGGACGAGGCGCTCTTGGCCCACGAGGCGGCTCGCGCCCTGAATCTGCAGGTGGGCGGCACGGTTTGGCTGGGCGAGCAGCCCTTTACCGTGGCCGGCTCCCAGA
>DAOUGZ010000324.1:0-8652 GCA_034428955.1 Anaerolineae bacterium
GTTCGGCTCAGGGCCGAGGGCGGCCGGGTAGCTCCGGGGGGCGGCCGGGCGGCCGCGGACAGCAGCGAAGCGGCGGAGGTTCGCGCAGGGCCGGTCAGGCTCCTTCCGGCGGCCGGCAGCGGACTCCAGCCCCCAGTGCACAAACACCCAGCCCAACCACTGCAGTCACGGCCGAGCCCGTGAGCAACACCCTGACCCTGCCCGACCAGATCACTATCCGCGACCTCGCCACGATGATGCGGCGTTCGCCCATTGACGTCATCAAGGAACTGATGAAAAACGGTGTGATGGCCAATATCAACCAGGTGATCGATTATGACACCGCCGCCATCGTCGCCGATGAGATGGGCTTTGAGGTCGAGAAGGAGCACCCCGTCGTCGAGGAGGTCGTGGAGGCGGCCGTCCAGGAGGTGCACAAGGGTGGCTACACCGATGAGGAGTATGCCAAACTGCCCGTGCGCCCGCCCGTAGTGACCGTGTTGGGGCACGTGGACCACGGCAAGACGTCGCTCCTGGATGCCATGCGCCAGGCCAATGTGGCCGGCGGTGAAGTGGGAGGCATCACGCAGCACATCGGCGCCTACCAGGTGGAGAAGCAGGGCAAGTTGATCACCTTCCTGGACACGCCGGGCCACGAAGCGTTCACAGCCATGCGCGCCCGCGGGGCCCGGGTGACCGATCTGGCCATCCTCGTGGTGGCTGCCGATGACGGGGTCATGCCGCAGACCCTGGAGGCCATTGACCATGCACGGGCTGCCCAGGTGCCGATTATCGTGGCCCTGAACAAGATCGACAGGGAAAACGCCAACCCCGACCTGGTCAAGCAGCAACTCGCTGACGCGGACCTGATCGTCGAGGACTATGGCGGCAGTGTGCCCCTCGTGCCCGTGTCGGCAAAGCAGAGGATCGGTATTGAGAACCTGCTGGAGATGATCCTGCTCGTCTCAGAGATGGAGAACCTGCGCGCCGACCCCACGCGACCCGCGCGCGGCTCTGTGATTGAGGGGCGCCTGGACAAGTCTCGCGGCCCAACGGCCACGCTGCTCGTGCAGGACGGCACACTGCGCCTCGGCGATGACCTGGTCATTGGCGGAATAGCCGGGCGTGTGCGGGCCATGTTCGACTCGCGCGGCGCCAAGATCGACGAGGCCCCCCCCTCGACTCCGGTGGTCGTTCTGGGACTGCCCGAGGTGCCGGAAGCGGGCAGCACATACGAGGTGGTCGCCGACGAACGCACGGCGCGCAGCATGGCCGGCGAATACGCCGAAGCGCACCGGACCAGCGCCGGCCAAATGCCCACCAAGCCGATGACTCTCGAAGAGATCTTTGCCCGTGCCGCCGAGGGCCAGGTCAAGTCGCTGAACCTGATCCTCAAGGCCGATGTGCAAGGCTCTATCGAACCCATCGACAACTCGCTATCGCGCCTCGGTGATGAGAACCTCAAGGTGCACATATTGCTCAAGGGCACTGGGAACATTTCCGAATCCGACGTCTCATTGGCCATCGCTTCAGATGCCATCGTCATTGGCTTTAATGTGGCCGTAGACCCGGCCGCGGCGCGACTGGCCGAGGCCAACGGGGTTGACGTCCGCACCTACAACATCATCTATCGTCTGACTGAGGATATCGAGAAGGCGCTCAAGGGCCTGCTCGAGCCCGAGTATCACGACGTGACGATTGGCCGTGCGGAGGTCCGCGCGACTTTCCGCATCCCGAAGCAGGGGGCTGTGGCCGGTGCAATCGTGACCAACGGGGTTGCCGCCCGCAACGCGCGAGCCAAGGTCCTGCGCGACGATAACGTCATCCACGATGACAAGGTTGCCTCGCTCAAGCGCTTTACGGAGGATGTGCGCGAGGTCACTGCCGGCCACGAGTGCGGGGTCGGCATCGAGGGCTTTGAGGACTACCAGATGGGTGACGTCATCGAGTTCTACAGAAAGGAACGGGTGAGCTAGATACCCATGGCTACACGCCGCCAACGCCAAGTCGCCGACCTCATACAGGAAGAGATCAGCGATGTCATCGCCCGCAGAGTCCGTGACCCCCGAGTCGAGGGGGTCACGGTGACCGAAGTCACAGTATCACCCGACCTGAGGTATGCCGACGTATACTTTACGGTGCTCGGCGATGAAGAGGCGCACAAGGATGCTCAGGCCGGCCTGACGGCAGCGGCGGGCTTTGTACGCCGCGAACTGGCGCCACGCCTCAAGCTGCGTTTTCTGCCCGAAATCCGCTTCCACGAGGACCGCTCGTGGGAACGGGGGGCCCGTATCGATGCCCTCCTCGAGGAGATATCCGCCGAGAGGGAAGAGACTGAGGAAGCAGAAGAAGATTAGGTGTTCAGATCCCTGGAGTCCGGGTTGCTTGCGGCCCAGAGGCCGCTCCTGATCGCTCATATCGCCCCCGATGGGGATACCATCGGTTCAATGCTGGCCCTGGGTTGGGCCTTGAAAGAGGCAGGCAAACACCCAACGCTAGCCTGTGCGGCTCCGGTGCCCGCAGGACTGCGCTTCCTGCCGGGCGCCGAGAGTATCGTCCGGCGAGCAAGGGGTGACGAAGATGCCGTCATCGCTCTCGATTGCTCGGATGTGCAGCGCATGGGGTACCTCTATGACGAGGCACGTCTGGCGCAACTGCCCTTCATTAACATCGACCACCATGTCACCAACACCCGGTTCGGCACGGCGCAGCTCATTGATCCAACGGCGGCCTCGACGGCGCAGATCGTCTACGGCCTGCTGCAGCGGCTCAAGCTGCCGGTCAGGCCCTGGGTCGCCACCTGCCTGCTGACCGGGCTGATCACTGATACACGGTCGTTCCGCACCAGCAACACCGATGCCGCAGCTCTCCGTACGGCGCTGGCCCTGGTGGAGGCCGGGGCTCCCCTGGCTGAGATCAACCGGGAGCTGGAACACGGCCTCTCGCTGGGCACCCTCGCTCTGTGGAGCAAGGTTCTCGGCAGCACCCAATTCCGAGAAGGCATCATCTGGGCCGAGGTCAGCCGCGAGGTGCTCAAGGAGTGTGGCGCCTCGAGCGCGGATACCGGTGGGCTGGTCAGCTTTATCGCCAGTGCCCGCGAGGCGCGCGTCGCCGCTCTGCTTACCGAGAAGGAGGATGGGCGCGTCGAAGTTGGCCTGCGCTCGCTGCCCGGCATCGATGTCTCGTCCGTCGCGCTGACTCTGGGCGGCGGTGGGCATCCGCAAGCAGCCGGATGCACTCTGCCCGGCCCGCTTCCGGCAGCACGCGAGGCCCTGCTTACCTGCCTGGCCGGAGCGTTGTCGCCCGCGGACGCTGAAACGCAGGAGGCTATACCGGATGGCCACGTCGGCGCACCGTTGTCCGCGAGCAAGTGACTGCCCGTCGCGCTGCGCCGGACTCAGCGAGACCTCGGGCATCCTGAATGTGAACAAAGCTGCGGGCTGGACCTCGCACGATGTGGTAGCGCGCGTGCGCCGGCTGACTGGGCAACGCCGCGTCGGCCACGCGGGGACCCTCGATCCCTTCGCCACGGGAGTGTTGCTGGTGTGTCTCGGGCAGGCCACTCGCGTCAGCGAATACTTGATGGACGCGCCCAAGCTCTATCGCGCCATCATCCGCTTTGGCGCAGCTACCGACACCTATGACATCACCGGCACGGCAACTATCGAGGGCAGCCGCATCCCCAGCCGGGAGGAAATCGAAGGCCTTCTGCCTCGCTTCACCGGCCGCATCGAGCAGACCCCACCCGCCTACTCGGCACTCAAGCTGGACGGCCAGCCGGCCTATCGTCGTGCTCGCAAAGGGGAAAAGGTCGAGCTGGCTCCCCGCCAGGTGGAAGTCTATAGCATCGACATACGCTCCTGGCGCCCGCCGGACCTGGAGGTCGATATCCTCTGCGGCCGAGGCATCTACATCCGCTCCCTAGCGCACGACCTGGGGCAGGCTGCGGGTTCGGCGGCACACCTGGCTGCGCTGGAGCGGCGGGCCGTCGGCAGCTTTACCATCCAAGATGCCGTTTCCGTGACCGATCTCCAAGCCGAGATCGCCGCTCACGGCCTGCAGGACCTCTTGTATCCCCTGGATGAGGCCCTGCTCCAATACCCGGCCCTGGTCGTAGCTGGCCAGGATGTCAGCCGGATCCTCAATGGGCAGCCCGTCGTGGCCGAGCCACCTACGGAAGGCGCACTTGCGCGGGTCTATGGGCCCGACGGCGAGTTCGTCGCCCTGGCGCGCGGTGACGCCGAGGCAGGCTTGTGGCGGCCGCACAAGGTGTTCGCCAAGCCCTGCGGCTGATCTCCCGGCCCGATCCAGGTCCGCTGTACAGGTGGATACTGTGCTATGCGCTTGATAGATGACTTGGCCCGCGCCCAGGTCGACCGCCCAACCGTCGTCACCATTGGTGCGTTCGACGGGCTGCACATTGGCCACCAACGCCTGATCCAAGAACTGGTCGCTCACGCGCGCGAAACGGGGAACCTCAGCGCCGTCGTGACCTTTCACCCGCACCCCAGGTCCGTCCTCCGCCCCTGGCTGGGGCCCAAGGTCCTGACTACACCCGGCGAAAAGGCCGCGCTGCTGGAGCAATTGGGGTTGGACGTCCTGGTGCTCTTGAGCTTTACCCGCGTCATGGCCGATACCCCTGCTGCCGATTTTGTGCGCATGCTCTGCGACCGGCTGCACATGGCCGAGCTATGGGTGGGCAAGGGGTTTGCGCTGGGGCGCGGCCGCGAAGGCAAAGAGCCGGCGCTGCGCCGCATGGGCGCCGAGTACGGCTACCAGGTGCGCATCATCGAGCCCACCGCCCTCGACAGCCAGGTTGTTTCGAGCACGTGGGTACGAGAGTTGCTGGCCACCGGCCAGGTCGCCGAGGCGCGGCGCCTCCTGGGCAGGCCCTATACGCTGGCGGGTGAGGTCGTCACTGGGGCGCGCCGCGGGCGGTGCCTGGGCTTCCCGACGGCGAACCTGGCTGTTCGGCCCGAGAGGGCCGTGCCGGCGAACGGCGTCTATGCGGCCTATGCGGCCGTAGACGGCGAGCACTGGCCGGCCGTGGTGAACATCGGCGAGCGGCCCAGCTTCAACACCGGCCGCACAGCCATCGAAGTGCACGTCATCGGCTACCAGGGGGACCTCTACGGACAAGACCTGCTCGTCGGCTTTGTGGAACGGCTGCGCCCGGAGCGCCGTTTCGAGGACATCTGCAAGCTCGTGGAGCAGATCACGCGCGACGTGGAACAGGCCCGCCGCCTGCTGAGTGCCGACGAAGCCATCGTGGCGGAGAGAAATGGACAGAGGATACCGTGAAGTGGGCCACACAGCCGATCTGGCCCTGGAGGTCTGGGGGGATGACCTGCCCGCCCTCTTTGTCAATGCCGCCCGTGGCCTCTTTGGCCTGACAGTCGCCGTGGAGTCCGGGGCGCCGGTGACGGCCCGGAGAGAAGTGACCCTGAGCGCCCCCGATACCGAAACCCTGCTCGTGGACTGGCTGAACGAACTCTTGCTGCTCTCCGACGAGCACGATGAAGCCTATGTCACCTTTGACGTCTCGCTCCCCACCCCCGGCGAGCTATCGGCCTGCGTCGGCGCCACACAGGCATTTTCTGCCGTGCGAGATGTCAAGGCGGCCACCTTTCACAACTTGATCATCGGGCACGAGGCGCCCGGCTACCGTACGACCATCGTGTTTGACGTGTGACCCCACCATTCGTACAGGAGGTCATGATGCTAGGCAAGAGTGATTTCCGGCAACTCACACCCTACCTCTGGGAGTTACCCGCGAGCCTGCGCGGCGACATGCGCGTCCCTGCCCGTATCTATGCCGACGAAGACCTCCTCTCCATGACCCTGCAGGACCGTTCTGCCGAGCAACTGGCGAACACGGCCACCCTGCCCGGCATCGTTGGCCACGCCCTGGCCATGCCGGATATCCACCAGGGCTACGGGTTCCCCATCGGCGGTGTCGCCTCCACCCGCCTGCCCTCAGGCACCATCTCGCCCGGCGGTGTGGGCTATGACATCAACTGTGGCGTACGACTGCTCACCTCCCAACTCGACGAGCAGGAGGTGCGCCCGCATCTGGAGCGGCTGATGGCTGCCCTCTACGAGGCGGTGCCCAGTGGGGTAGGCAAGGGGCACGGGGCGGCCCTCGGCACACGCCAACTCGACCAGGTGCTGGAGAGGGGCGCGGCCTGGGCTGTCGCTCAGGGGATGGGCGCCAGCGAAGACCTGGCCCACACCGAAGAGGCAGGTACGATGGCCGGCGCTGATGCCGGGGCAGTGAGCGAGCGGGCCAAAGCGCGCGCCAAAGACCAGCTCGGCTCGCTTGGCTCCGGCAATCACTTTCTGGAACTCGACGTGGTCGACGAGGTCTACGATGCGGCCATCGCCGACCGCTTTGGCCTGGTCCAGGGCAACGTCGTCGTGTGGATTCACTCCGGCTCGCGCGCCCTGGGCCACCAGGTCTGCACCGAGGCCGTGCGCCAGCTCCAGTCGGCAGGCCCGCGCTACGGCATCCGCCTGCCCGATCGCGAACTGGCTTGCGCCCCGCTCGATTCACCCGAAGGGCAGCGCTACTTTGCCGCCATGGCGGCCGCCGCCAACTTTGCCTGGGCCAACCGGCAACTGATGACCCACCTGACGCGCGAAGCATTCGAGCGCGTCCTCGCCGGCAAAGTGAGCAACGTACACCTGCCCCTGCTCTACGACGTGGCCCACAATATCGCCAAAATCGAGGAGCATACCGTCGACGGGCAGCGCATCAGGGTCTGTGTACACCGCAAGGGCGCCACGCGCGCCTTCGGGCCCGGCATGCCAGAGGTTCCGGAAGCCTACCGGGATCTGGGCCAGCCGGTGCTGATTCCAGGCAGCATGGGGTCAGGCTCCTACGTCCTCGTCGGGACGAGCAAGGCCATGCAAGAGACATTCGGCTCCACTTGCCATGGTGCCGGGCGACGGCTCAGCCGCGCCGCTGCCAAGCGTGGGGTCAGCAGCCACAACGTCCAGCAAACCCTGGCCGGCGAGGGCATCGTCGTACGCGCCGGGCGCATGAGCGACCTGGCCGAGGAAGCCCCGCAGGCCTACAAGGATGTGGATCGCGTCGTGGAGATCGTGCACGAGGCGGGCCTGGCGCGCAAGGTGGCCCGCACCCGACCTCTCGGCGTCATGAAAGGCTAGACGGGCACACCTGCACGGTGAGCCCGTCGTAGGCGACACCATAGCCGTGGCGCGCCGCATAGGCCGCCAGTTCAGGATGGGGCGGATTGCCCTCGTGCGCGATATGCGTGGCCAGCGCCCGTGCCCCATCGGCCAACAGGCCCTCCTCGCGCATGCGCGCCACGTGCTCCGCCACCTCCTGCGCCGAGAGGTGGTCACTCCCCGGCTGCTCGGGGCCATAGGTGTGATCGAGGATGACCAGGTCGAAGCACATCCCGAGCCGGTGGAAGGCTCGCCAGGTTTCCTCCGGTAGCGCCGCCGTATCCGCGCCATAGAAGAGGCAGTGCCCCTCCGCCTCGATGGCGTAGAGCAGCGACTCCACCCGCGGATCGTGGTTCGCCGGGAAGGCCGTCACCTGGTAAGGGCCGGCAGCAAAGGTCTGCAGCGCCTCGACGGTGTGCAGTTGCAGGTTCAGGCGCTCGCCGGTCGCCGGGTCCAGGAGGCCGGCAGGCTCGCAATCCTGCTCTAGGAGTTGCGCAGCCGCCCGCAGCGTTGCCCCAGAGGCGAAAAGATTCAGCCGCGGCGCGCCGATCACGCCATAGGCGGGACTGCGTGAGAGCAGGTGAGAGGAGTCGAGGTGATCCGCATGGGCATGGGTCTGCAAGCAGTAGCGCACGCGGGTCAGGGGCCGGCCGTGCAGAGCCGAGGCGGCCATGATGTCGGGGCCCAGATCGATCAGTAGGTCGTCGTTGACGAGGGCGGCCGAGCGCTTGCGCAAGCTCGGCCCGCCCAGCGCCCGCGCCTGCTCGCAGTTCGGGCAGCGGCAGAACGCCTCCGGAAAGGCGTTCGCGGCCGAGGTACCCAGGAAGGTGATCTCCATTCTATTGTGGCCCTCCATGAGCCACTGTACCAACACAGCCTGGCGCCAAAGGCATCATGATGGTACCTCATCACCTCCCTGGCCGTCGACCGCCACGATCACATCATCGGCATAGCTCACAGCGACCTTCTGCCCCGGCTCGACGGTCAAAAAGTCGTCGCCCCACTCGCCGTGTACCAAGCGGCGGACAAGCGTCGGATCGCCGCGTAGGTCCGCGAACTCCCAACCGCGCCGGCCGGCCTCCTCGAGGGCCTGCTGCCGGCAGGGCGAGTCCGGGCGGATTCCCATGTCTATGAAGGCAGCCCTGTTGTAGTGCTCGTGCCAGGCGCCCATGACCTCCATCAGATAGGCGGCATTGTCCTCGCCGTAGAGACGAACGTACTCCTCATAGGTCGCTCGCACCTGGCCCTCGGAGGCGGCGCCCAGGGCCGAGAAGGTATCCGGCTCGCTGAGCCCGGAACGCTCCACATAATCCTCCGAGTAGTAATAGGTGCCGGGGTGCTCGACGAACTCGCTGTTATAACGCTCGCGCGAGCCCAGGTAGAGGGTGATACAGTCGTGAGCGCGCACCACCACCAGCGGCTTGCTGCGCGCCCCAAGGCCCAGGGTCGAGTTGCCGCAGAGCCCATAGGCCAGGGCTACGG
>DAOUGZ010000325.1:0-15766 GCA_034428955.1 Anaerolineae bacterium
GGAAGGCCCATGTCGTCAGGCACATCAGCGCAAGTTGAACCCATCCGCCGCCGGGCGGGCGCTTTCAGCGCCCTGCGGATTGCCCTCAACCTGGCTTTTGGCGCCCTCGCCGCCGCTTTTTTGGCGTGGGGGCCGTTGGCTCTCCCTTGGCCTTGGATCATCGCCTTGGCCCTGGTGGGCGGCCTGTTGAACGGAGGCTTGTGGGCCTGGTCGGAGTGGGCCACGCTGCGCGGGCAGCGTGAGGTCGCCCTTCGCCGGCGGTGGGGCTTGCTTCTCGTTCACCTAGCCATTGGCCTATCGGTGGCCTTCATCGCCGCCCTCCAGCTCTACCAGGTGAGCTACTTCCCGCCGCTGAGCGAGGACCGCGTGGCCGGTTTCGAGCGCCTCTGGCAGGCCGTAGACCGGCATTACGCTTACGCCGGCCTGAAGGACCTGGACTGGCGCGCCGTGCACGACCGCTACCTGCCCCGCGTGCAGGCGGCGCGCACTGGCGCGGAATATGATGCCGCCATCCGCGATATGCTGGCGGAGCTGGATGACGCCCACACCGGCCTCGTTTCGCCGTCGTCCGGCGGCCTCTTTGCTCTGACGAAAGAGATTGAGGGCCAGGCTGTGGTCACCCAGGCCGGGGAGACCGCGCGCGGGCTGGGGCTCGAGCCCGGCGCGCGAATCCTGGCCGTGAACGGGCGCTCTTTAGAAGAGGCCCTCGCTGCCCTCCCTGCCTATCTTTGCGCCGGCTCCACGCCCCGGCAGCGACGGTACAGCGCTTTTCGCAACCTGCTCACCATCTCTGTCGGCGAAACGCTCCATGTCCGGTTCGAGACGCCGGCAGGCGAGGAACGCTCTGCCGCCCTCACGTGGCCATCCGAGCGCCGGGCGTCATCACCCGGCACCGGGCCGCTTGTGACGGGCGAACGGCTGCCCTCTGGCCTGGGGCGCATCAGCATCCCAACCTTTGCCGGCCGCGCAGGCCACGACCTGGTCGCCGAGTTTGACGCCGCACTCGACTCGCTGCAGGGCGCGCCCGGCCTGATCCTTGACCTGCGCGGCAATGGCGGCGGCGACTCTTTCTTGGCAGACTGTATCGCCGGGCGCTTTTTGGAGCAGCCCTTTACCTATGGCCGCGAGCACTATCGCAGCCGGCTCCCGCTGCGCGGCTGGCGGCCCTGGTGGGATTACCGAGTGATCCCGCGTGGCTGGATTTACGATCGCCCCCTGGTTCTATTGATTGATGAGGGGAATATGAGCACCGCGGAGACCTTTATCGTCTCGCTGGCCGATAGCCGGCGAGCGCACACCGTCGGGCGGCGCACCGGCGGCTCCAGCGGCAACCCTGTTACCTTTTATTTGCCGGGCGGCGGCCGCGCCCGCTTTTCCACCGGTGCTTTTCGCCGTAACGACGGCACGCTGATCGAGGGGGTGGGCATTACCCCCGATGTGGAGGTCGTCTGGACCATGGCGGACCTGCGCGAGGGGCGCGACCCAGACTTGCTCGCTGCCGAGCAGTTCCTATTGGAGCGCATTCGTTAGGAGATAATGCTCATGTTCAGACGGTTCTGTATGCATCACCCGCTCGGGGCTTTTTTTGCCCTGGCTTTCGGCATCTCCTGGCTTCTCTGGCTGCCGCTGGTAGCGTCGAGCCGGGGGATGCTCCCATTCCGTGTGCCCTTTGGCCCCTTCTGGTTCCTCGGCGGCTGGGGGCCGACGCTGGCGTCGCTCATCCTCACCATCGTGCAGTGGGGCCTGCCCTGGCTGTGGGCCTTTTTCAGGCGGGCGCCGGCCTGGCGCAGGCGACCCCGCTGGTACGCGGCGGCGCTGCTGACCCCGGCGCTGCTGTCGCTCGGGGCTATCGGTCTGCGCGTTCTGCTGGGTGGTGCTGTGCCGGCCCCGCTGCCGGCTGTGCCCTGGTACCTGGTGCCGTTGACCTTTGTGACCTCGCTGCCCACGGGGCCCCTCTCTGAGGAGTTTGGCTGGCGCGGCTACGCGCTGCCGCGGATGCAGGCCCGGCAGGGGCCGCTCTGGGCCGCCCTGACCCTCGGCCTGCTCTGGGGCACCTGGCATCTGCCCCTGTTCCTCATCCAGGGAATGAACCAGGCCGGAGGGTCTTTCTTTTGGTTCGTCGTGCACGGTGTGGCCCTGAGCGTTCTTTTCAGTTGGGTGTACAACCAATCTGGGGGCAGCTTGCTGCTGGCCATCCTGCTGCATGCGGCGATCAACACCACCTTTGCCGTTATCCCTATCGTCCCATCGCTAACCGGCGACCCGGTTCCCTACCTGCTGTACATCGGCCTGACCTGGGTTCTGGCCGTCGCCATCGTTGCCCTGGGCGGGCTCACTCGCGCTGGGGCGGCAACCGCCGCACGCTCGTGATGTGGTCGCCTGCGGCATTCATAGAGATAAGGAGTGTTCTCATGCCTGGAACTGCACCGGCACTGCAGGTGCAAAATGTCTCCAAGACCTATGCGACCCTGCGCGCCGTCGATGACCTTTCCTTTGAGGTCCGCCACGGCGAGATATTCGGCCTGCTGGGGCCGAACGGCGCCGGCAAGACTACCTCCATCCGCATGATCCTGGATATCATCCAGCCCGATGCCGGCAAGATCAGCGTCCTGGGCGGGCCGCTGACCGAAAAGACCAAGCCGCACATCGGCTACCTGCCCGAGGAGCGCGGCCTCTACACAGATATGACGGTGATGGAGACGCTGCTCTTTCTGGGGCAGTTGAAGGGCCTCAGCCGCAAGCTGGCCAGGGAGCGGGCGGAGACCTACCTGCGCCAGGTGGAGCTGTACGAGGCCCGCGACAGCAAGGTCTCGGCGCTCAGCCGCGGCATGAGCCAGAAAGCCCAGTTCGTCGCTGCGACCATGCACGAGCCCGAACTGGTCATCATCGACGAGCCGTTCAGCGGCCTGGACCCGGTGAACACGCGCACCATCAAGAACCTCCTCTACCACATGCGAGACCGGGGCGCGGCCATCATCATGAGCACGCACCAGATGCACCAGGTCGAGGAGATGTGCGAGCGCATCCTGCTCATGGACCACGGCCGCCGGGTGCTCTACGGGCCGGTCAGCGATATCCGCCGCCGCTTTGCCCGCAACGCTGTCGAGGTCGGCCTGCAGGGCGAAATCGGCGAGGTCCCCGGGGTAGAGCGCATCGCGCCGCACAACGGCAGTTACCGGCTCCTCTTGCAGGAAGGGGTACCGCCGCAGGAGGTGCTCCGGGCGCTGGTGAACACGCCGGGCGTCGTTGTGGACCGCTTTGAGAGCGTCGAGCCATCGCTCGACGACATCTTTGTCCAGGTCGTCGGCCGCGGGGCGCAAGACGGCGAGGAGGGGGCAGCGTGAGCAAGCTCTGGCTTGTGGCCGTTACCACCTACCGGCGCCAACTGCGCTCGGGCACGTTTCTGATGATTACCTTCGGCATGCCCCTGTTGATGATCGTGGCCGGGGCCATCCCGCTGCTTCGTGAGCTCGCAGGCGGCGACGCGCGGGTGGGCTATGTGGACGAGACCGGCCGCCTGGCTACGGTGGCGCAGGTCACGAGCGAGGGCATAACCCTGACCCTCACCCAATATGCAGACCAAGGCGCCGCCGGCGATGCTTTCGAGCGCGGCGATGTGTCCGGCTATGTGGTCGTGCCCGCCGGCTACTTCTCTGGGGAGCGCGTGCGCTACTATGGTACGGAGGCTCCCGGCGCCCGTCAGGCGGGCGCAGTGGCGGCGTTCCTGCGCCAGGCCTCAGTGCCGGGCCGGCCGGATTGGGTCACTCAACGGCTAGCGGAGCCTGCCGGCGTCACCTATGTGTCTCTCGATAGAGGGCTGGAGCTATCCGAGGGGCCGGCCGTGCTTGTGTACGCGGGGCTGCCCGCCGTGCTGGCCCTGCTCTTTGCGTTGGCCGTGTTCACCGGCGCCAGCCAGCTCGGCTCGGTAATGGTCCGCGAAAAGGACCAGCGGGCGCTGGAGATGGTCATTACCTCCCTTGCCCCGCGCGAACTGGTCGGCGGCAAGGTCCTGGGGATGACGCTGCTCAGCCTGACCCAATTGGCCCTCTGGCTGACGGCGGGCGTTGGGGCGCTGCTCCTTGCCCTCTCCAACGGACCCGGGTTCGGCTCGTTGGTCATACCCTGGCGGGCCTGCCTGTGGGGGGTGCTCCTGGGCATCCCCGGCTACTTTCTTTACGCGACGTTGGCGGCCGGCCTCGGGATTATCGCGGGCGATGCCCAGCAGGCGCGGCAACTGGCCGGCGTTTTGGGCTTTGTCGGCATGGCTCCGCTGTGGTTGACCGGCATGGTTGTGCAGTCTCCCAACGCTCCGCTGGTCGTGGCCTTGACCATCTTTCCGCTGACCGCTCCCATGTTCGGCCTACTGCGCATGGCTTTCGCCGAGGTGCCGACGTGGCAACTGGTTGCCGGCCTGGTGCTCATCCTAGTGGGCCTGGCCGCCGGCATCTGGGGCGTGGCGCGGATCTTCCGGGCGGCGATGCTGCTCTATGGCCAGCGGGTGCGGCCCAAGCAGATCCTGCGCGCCCTGCGCAAGGCTTGAGGGGAGTGATCTGATGAACCAGATGTGGCTTGTTGCCCGGCGCGAGTTTCGCCAGCGTGTGTACACGCGCGGCTTTGTGCTGGCATCCATCGCGACTCCTTTGATTCTCATCCTGATCTGGGCGTTCACCGGCAACCTGGGCGGTGCGCCCCAGGGCGCGCCGGGGCCGGTGGAGCTGCCCGAGCAGGTCTCTATGGTTGCCGGCTATGTGGACCAGGCCGGCCTGATCGAGCGCGTGTCGGAGGTCATTCCCGCCGGCCTGTTCCAGGCTTTTGCGGATGTCGAGTCGGCCAATGCGGCGCTCCGCGAGGGACGAATTGACGCCTACTATGTCATCCCTGCAGACTATCGGGAGGAGGGCAAGGTCCGCCGGGTCAGCCTGGACCTGGCGGTAGCGCCCGGCGACAGGGCGTGGGTCAACTGGCTCCTGGCCGGCAATGTGGCGCCGGATGCCGGGCCGGAGGACTTGATGCGCCTGCGGAACCCCTTCAACGCGTCTCAGGTCGAGTATGTGGCCCTCAATGAAGCCGATGATGCCGGGGGTAGCGGCAATTCGATGCTGCCCTTTATCGTCACCATGGCCGTGATGGCCCCCCTGTTCACCGGCGGCTCGCTCCTGCTGCAGAGCCTGGCTCAGGAAAAGGGCAGCCGGGTGATGGAGGTCTTGCTCGTATCCCTGCGGCCGCGCCAGTTGCTGGCCGGCAAGCTCCTGGGCCTGGGCGCGGTGATCGCCCTGCAGTACCTGGCCTGGGCAATGATCGGCCTGCTGGCCCTCGCCGTCGCCGGCGGCGATGCCCTGCAGTTCCTCTCGCAGATCAACCTGAGCGCGAGCGAGCTCCTTCTGGCCCTGGCCTTTGCCCTGGGCGGTTTCACCCTCTACGCGGGGCTCATGGCCGGCATTGGCGCCCTGGCGAAGGACATGGAGAGCAGCCGCAGTTGGGTCTTTGTCATCAGCTTGCCGATGATGGTCCCCATCTACCTGTGGATGGGCATCAGCAGCGCGCCCAACGGCGCCCTGGCCGTGGTTCTCAGCCTCTTTCCGTTCTCGGCGCCGGTGGCCATGCTCATGCGCATGACCACCGCCACCGTGCCCAGCTGGCAGGTGGCGGTGAGCCTCATCCTGCTCCTGGTCACTGCCGTCGTGCTCATCCGCGTGATGGCGCGCCTCTTCCGCGTGCAGACCCTGCTCAGCGGCGAGGCTCTGTCGCTCAGGCGCATGTGGGCGGCGCTGCGGCATTGATCTCCCATCAGACCTGACGGGTTTCCGAAACCCGTCAGGTCTTTGCTCCTCCGCCCGATTGCCCGCCCTCGCAAGCTGTCGTATAATCCGGCTGTGGAGCAGTTGGGGTTCAGTTTCAGGAGGCAAATGTGCAGGCACTGGTCAAATATGCGGCAGGGAATGGCAATGTCGAGGTGCGGGAGATGCCCGTGCCGGAGCCCGGCCCGGGGCAGGTGCGCATCCGGGTCGATGCGACGGGCATTTGCGGGTCGGATCTGCACATTTATCACGGCAATATCAAGTTTCCCGTGCGCCCGCCGGTGATCATGGGGCATGAATTTGCGGGGACGATCGACAAGCTGGGCGCGGGCGTCGAGGGGTTGGAGCCCGGCACCCCCGCCACCTCCGAAACGGCCGGTTATATCTGCGGCACGTGCGATCATTGCCGGCACGGCCAGTATAATCTGTGTCCCCATCGGCTGATTATCGGCTATGTCTACAACGGCTGCTTTGCCCCTTATGTCTGCGTGGACGCCATCCGCGTGCACCGGCTGCCCGAGGGGGTGAGTACCGTGGCGGGCGCTCTCAGCGAGCCGCTGGCCGTTGTCACCCATGCCGTGCTGGAGCGCGGGCAGACCATGGCCGGCGAGACGGCCGTCGTCACCGGGCCCGGCTCCATCGGCCTGCTCACGGCCCAGGTCGCTGCGGCTGCGGGGGCTACGGTGGTGGTCTGCGGCACCGATGCGGACGCCCCACGGCTCGCCCTGGCTCGCGAGTTGGGCATCCCACATGCGCTGAACGTGCAGCGTGATGACGTGCCGGCTGCCCTGGCCGCCATGACCGGTGGGCGTGGCGCCGACGTGTTCTTTGAGTGCTCTGGGGCGGGGCCGGCGGCACGCATGGGGCTGGACCTGGTCCGCCGCGGCGGGCGCTATGTGCAGGTGGGGCTCTTTGGCAAGCCCGTGGAGGTGGACCTGGAGCTCTTGGCCTACAAAGAGATTGTGGCTACCGGCGCCATCAGCTCCCACTGGGATTCCTGGGAGTGCGCGCTCAAGCTCCTGGGCGCGGGCCGCGTGCAAACCGAGCCGCTGATCAGCCACCGGTTTGC
The DNA here is from genome assembly GCA_034428955.1 of Anaerolineae bacterium. Lineage (GTDB taxonomy): Bacteria > Chloroflexota > Anaerolineae > SpSt-313 > SpSt-313 > DAOUGZ01. The sequence continues at coordinate 6,868 of DAOUGZ010000325.1, forward strand.
TCTGCAGGATTGGGCAGAGGCCTTTCGCGTCTTTGAGGGGCGAGAGGGGATCAAGCTGGTGTTTATTCCGGAGTAAAAAGTCATCGGTCTACGGCTATCGGTCATCAGTAGACGGTGGCCGGGTCGAAACGCTAAGGCAGTTCGGTCTCTGCCTACTGTCCACTGACGACCGATGACCGATAGCTGATAGCTGGAGACCGATGACCGTATTGCGAGGCACGATTTGCGTATTGTAATGCTCTCCAAGGCCTGTATCGTGGGGGCCTACCAGCGCAAGCTCGAGGAGATGGCTGCGCTGCCGGGCGTGGACCTGACCGTTTTGGTGCCGCCATCCTGGAAGGAGGGCGGACGCGAGACGGTGCTCGAGCGCGCGCATACCGCCGGTTACCGGCTGGAGGTGCTGCCGCTGGCCTTTAACGGCCACTTTCACCTGCACTTTTACCCGACCCTGGGCCGCCGGCTCCGGCAGCTCGCGCCCGAGGTCTGCCATATCGACGAAGAGCCCTATAACCTGGCCACCTACCTGGCGCTGCGCCAGGCGCGGGCCGTGGGCGCGCGGAGCTGCTTCTTTACCTGGCAGAACTTGTCCCGGCGCTACCCGCCGCCCTACCGCCAGATGGAAAGCTATGTCCTCCGCCACGCCGACTATGCCCTGGTCGGCAATCAGGAGGCCGAGCTGGTGTTGCAGTCAAAGGGCTATCGCGGGCGGACGGCGCTCATCCCCCAGTTCGGCGTGGACCCCGAGATCTATCGGCCCCTGACGCCGCCGCGGGCTGTGCCGGGGGCGGAGCCTTTTGTCATCGGCTATGCGGGCCGCTTTGTGGCCAGCAAGGGCTTGCCCCTGCTCATCGAGGCGGTGGCCGGCCTGCCCGGTGATTGGCGGCTGCGCCTGGCCGGCTCGGGGCCGCTGCGCGAGGCGCTGCTGGAGCAGGCGCAAGCCCTCGCTGTGGCCGAGCGCATCTCCTTCGAGGCGCACATTCCGTCGCTGGAGATGCCCCGCTTTTACAACCAACTCGATGCTTTGGTGCTGCCCTCGCTGACCATGAACAACTGGAAGGAGCAATTCGGCCGGGTGCTGATCGAGGCTATGGCCTGCGGCGTGCCGGTGGTCGGCTCCAGCTCGGGCGAGATCCCGAATGTCATCGGCGAGGGGGGGCTCGTCTTTCGCGAGGGCGACGCCGCGGCGCTGCGCGAAGCGCTGCAGCGGCTGCAGGCCAACCCCGGGATGCGCCGTGAGTTGGCCGAACGCGGCCGGCAGCGGGTGGAGCGCTGCTACACCCAGGCGCGCATCGCCGCCGCTACGGTGGACGTGTATCATCGGATGCTCGCGCGTAGTGATACGTGACAGGAGGAAACCCATGGAATGCAGGAAGGAAGCCAACTCGGCCCAGTGCAACTGCAGCTACCCCGGCTGCCCGAACCACGGCATCTGCTGCCGGTGCATCGCCAACCATCGCCGGAACGGCGAGCTGCCGGCCTGCTACTTCCCGCCGGAGGTCGAGCGCACTTATGACCGTTCCATTGAACGCTTTCTCCAGCTCAAGAAGCGTTGACCGGCAGGACTAGGCTCAATACCTCTTATGTAGGGCGCGAGTGTCCGTTCATTGCTGGGTTGTGTTCTTAGACCCAGCCGAGGCGGCTCCCACGCTGCCGGTCTGCCGGATGAGGCGATTCCTTTGGGGCTTCGCCTCGCCCAAGCGCCTTGCACGTCGGACTATCGGCGGCGTGGAGCCGCCTCGGCTAGTATGCAAGCACAACCTAGGTTTCGGGAGACGCAGAGAGGCGCAGAGTGGCAAAGGGACGCAGAGGAATGGAAAAGGGCCGATCAGCGTGGCTTCTGCGGCTCCTGAAGCTTTGAGGGCGTCGGTTCTTTGCGGGCACAAGGGCTGTGCTTTTCGCTGGAGAGAGACTGGGTATGGCGATTATCGTAGCGAGTGGGGGCGGCGAGGTCGGCATTGAGGCCGGCCGCGAGATTCTGCGCCGTGGAGGTACGGCGCTGGATGCGGTAGAGGCGGCAACGCGCCTGGTTGAGGCGGATCTGTCCAATCACTCTGTGGGCGTGGCGGGCTGGCCGAACCTGTTGGGCCAGTCGGAGCTGGATGCATCCATCATGGACGGGCATTCTCTCGTCTCGGGGGCGGTAGGCGCCCTGCAGGGGTACAAGCATCCCATCTCGGTAGCGCGCAAGGTGATGGAACTCTTGCCCCACGTCTTGCTGGTGGGCGAGGGCGCGGCGCGCTTTGCTGAGGAGGTCGGCGCCGAGTGCGCAGAGGTCACCCCCGAGGCCCTTGTGGGCTGGCGGGCGTGGTTGGATGAACATGTGCCGGCCGGGGTGCTGCGCGAGTGGCCGCCCCGCGAGCTGGCGCCCTGGGCCCGGCTCACCGCCGACCCGGAGCTGCCGCGGGGCACGGTGAACCTGCTCGCCCGCGATCGGCAGGGCCACCTGGCTGTGGCCGTCAGCACCAGCGGCTGGGCCTGGAAGTACCCCGGCCGTGTGGGCGATTCCCCGATCATCGGGGCCGGGAACTATTGCGACGACCGCTACGGGGCCGCCGCCTGCACCGGTGTCGGCGAGTGGGCCATCTGCTGCGGGACGGCGCGCAGCGTCGTCCTCTACCAGAAGATGGGGCTCTCTGCAGAGGCGGCCTGTCGCGAGGCGCTTGGAGACCTGGCGCAGCTCAACCGCAAGCGGATCGCGGGCGTGCTCAACATCCTGGCCCTCGACCGCCATGGCCACGCCCACGGCGTAACCACCGACCCCAAGCCGCGCACCTACACAGTGTGGGAGGAGGGCATGCAGGCGCCCGAAAGCCGCACGGCGGAGCATGTACCCATTCTCTGAGTGAGTGCTTGCGCAGTACGAACCTTGCACGCAGGGAAGGAAAGCGGGGCCCTTATCAGGCCCCGCTGTTGTTGTAAGGCAGGATGATTAGATTCCCTGGCGCTCGCGCTGAGCATCAAAGCACGCCCGGCAGTAGACCGGCCGGTCGCCGCGAGGCTGGAACGGTACCTCGGTCTCTACGCCGCACTGGGCACAGATAACGGGGAACATCTGCCGCGGACCCATGCTGAGTTGGCTCATCCGGTTGCGCCGGATCCTCCGGCACTCGGGGCAGCGAGCCGGCTCATTCTGAAAGCCCTTGGTCGCATAGAACTCTTGCTCGCCGGCGCTGAAAACGAACGTCACTCCACAGTCCCGGCAGGTCAGGGTCTTGTCCACGAAGCTCATGGATGACATCCTTTCTTTGGTTGTTTTGGTATTGGATCGGCCATCCTGAGCCAGCACCGGGGCAACCGCACCATTGGGTACGTATCCGGGAGCCTGCTGCGACGACCAGTGCCAATCGCCGGACCCCCCAGATAGGCCCTTGTACAGGTCGGACCACGGAAGCAGTCGGTGACCTCACCAAACACCACCAGTGGCTGGCCGCATTGATTGCGCCGGCCTGCATGGTGACGGTTGGCACAATCTTGGCGAGCCACTACGAGTTAGCGCTTAACAGTATATCGCATCTTTTGCGGGTTTCAGCGAGAAACGCATCTCTCAAAGAATCCTCTAAGAATTGACAAAAAGAGGGGGTCTGAGAGTTGCTGTTCGGGCAACTCTCAGACCCCCTCTTTTGTCGATCTCTGGGGCCCGGCCGCTACGCCAACCGGTAGGGGTGGCGCTGCAGGCGGCCGTGGGTGGGCAGGGCCGGCCCGATCAGCGGGCGAGCATAGGCCAAGAAGGCTTCGGTTACACCCTCTTCGGGCGGGGCCATGAACTCGGGCGGCAGGTGCCGCTCGCGGTTGGCCACCTGGCTGAGGGCTACCAGCCCCGTACGCGCGCTGTAGCGGTCGCCCGGCTCGCGGATCAGGTTGACCATCATGCCCGACTGCCCCTCAACGGCGGCGCGGACGGCGGCGCGACCCACCGCGTACGCCTCTTGTGCATCCACCGTCGAGATGAGCGCTGTGCATGCTCGCTGCATGGTATCCGGCTTTTCAAAGCGCGCCTTGAGGCCCGTGGCACGGGTCACCTGGTCTGCCAGGTAGGCACTGACGCCGCCCAGTTGCTGGTGCCCAAAGGCATCAACCGCCGCAGACGTGGCGGCCAGGAAGTGGCCGGCGGGGTCGCGTACGCCCTCGCTGACCGCCACCACCGCATGGCCCAGGCGCCGCACCACGCGCTCGATATCGGCAAGGATCTCGTCAACGGTGATCGGCCGCTCCGGCACATAGATCAGGTGGGGCGCCGCATCCGCGCGGCCTTCGCGCGCCAGGGCCGCGGCGGCGGTCAGCCAGCCGGCGTGGCGGCCCATGATCTCGATGATCTTGACCGGCGTGGAGGCGGCGCCCGCCTCCGTATCCAGCCCGGCATCGCGCAGCGTCGAGGCGACAAAGCGGGCCGCACTGCCGTAGCCCGGGCAATGATCGATCTCGACCAGGTCATTGTCTACCGTCTTGGGGACGCCAATCACCTGCAGGTCGTAGCCCTGCTCGCGGGCCAGGGCGCCGATGCGGTTGGTCGTATCCATAGAGTCGTTGCCGCCGATATAGCAAAAGTAGCCAATGTTGTAGCGGTCAAAGACGGCAACGATCCGCTCCAGGTCACCGGGTTGCAGCTTGTGCCGGCTGGTGCCCAGAGCGGCCGAGGGGGTCTGGCGCAGGGCCTGTAGCGTCTCTGCCGACTCCTGAGAGAGGTCGATGAGCGCCTCTTCGAGGACGCCGAGAATCCCCCGTTCGGCGCCGATGATCTCGGCGACCTCGGCCTGTTCCCGCGCCTCATCGATCACGCCGACCAGGCTGTTATTAATCACTGCTGTTGGCCCGCCCGATTGGGCCACCAAGATGTTCTTTCTCTCGCGACCGGCCATTTTTCCCTCCTGGGTATGATGCGCTATTCTAGCACGGATGGGGCGCCTCAGCAATGCGGGCCGTTGAATGCGCCGATTGGGAACTGCAAGGGAATGGGGTATAATCGGGGCCGGCGTCACAGCGAGGAGGGCCTATGAACTCACGGCTAACCACTCTGACATCCCTCATCATGGCCGCTCTGTGCTGGCTGGGGCTGGGCTATCTCGTCTTTGTCTACCCTCCGGATACGGTCGAACGACTCCTGTTCCTGTGTCTCCTCTTCTTGGGGACGACCTTTCTGTGCGCGCCTCTCTTGCTGGCCGTGCACTCTCGCCTGGCCCGCGAGCCCGAGGAATACACCGGGCGGCACGGTGCGGCCTGGCGCGAGGCCGGCTTGATGGGGCTCTTTCTGAGCCTCTGTGCCTGGCTGCGCTTTATGCGGGTGTTGAATTGGGGCAACGGGTCGCTCCTCATAGTCGTTCTGGTGCTGACCGAGGTGCTCCTGCTGGCCAGAGAACGTTGATGGGAAGGCAGGTCTGTGCGTATTGGTTGCCGAACAATCGCCGGCTGCCCGGCCGCGCGGCCTCGAGCTGAGCCACGAACGACTCAATCACAATATCGTCGAGCTGGCGCTGCCGGCCGTGGCCGAGAATCTGCTCGTCAGCCTGGTTTTTTTCGCCGATTCTTTCTTTATCGGCTGGCTGCGAGACGACAATGCCCTGGCGGCGGTGGGCCTCAGCGGCACCTTTTCGCACGTTATGCAGGCTCTCTTCCAGGCGCTCGCTGTCAGCGCCACTTCCATGGTCGCTCGGCTTGTGGGGGCGCAAGACGACGAGCGCGCCGGGCAGGTTGCCGCCCAGGCGGTGAGCCTCTCTATAGTTCTTGCTGTGGTTGCCGGCGCGCTGATGTGGTTCGCCGCCCCCGCCTTTTTTCGCCTGATGGGCGCCTCGCCGGAAACGGGGCGGCAGGGGACTCTCTACCTGCGCCTGGTCCTCCTGACCTCCTTTGCCGGCTATCCCCTCTCTGTGTTCATGGGCATTATGCGCGGCTCGGGCGATACGCGCACCCCCATGCGAGTTACCGCGGTTATGAATGTGTGGAACGTGATTGCGACGGCGGCGCTCGTCTTTGGCCTGGGGCCCCTGCCGGCTATGGGGATTGCCGGGGCGGGCCTGTCCACCGCCAGTGCACGGCTGCTGGGTGGGGCGCTGGCGCTGGGCGTGCTCTTGCGTGCGCGGAGCCGCGTGCACGTCCGGCCGGGGCAATTGCTGCATTGGGACGGTGCCGTCATCAGCCGGATTGTGCGCCTGAGCCTGCCTACGGCCGGTGAGGCGGGCGCCCGTCAGGCCGGTTCGCTCCTCTTTATGCGCATCGTGTCATCCCTGGGCGACGTTGCCCTGGCCGCCCATCAGATTGCCGTCAATATCGAGTCCCTCTCCTTCATGCCCGGCACGGGCATGAGTGTGGCGGGGACAACCCTGGTCGGCCAGAGCCTGGGCGCCGGCAAGCCGGACTTGGCCAAAAAGAGCGTGGGGCGTGCGGTCGCCTTTGCTGCGGCCATCATGGGGGGCGTGGGGCTGGCCTTTGCCCTCTTTGGGCCGGCCATCGCCGCCCTGTTCGGCGCCACTCCCGAGGTCGTGGCGGCAGCAGGCGCCGCCATTCGCATCGGCGCCCTGGAGCAAGTGCCCTTGGCCGTCATGATGACCCTCAGTGGCTGTATGCGCGGCGCGGGCGATATGAAGAGCCCGATGTACGCCACCCTGGCCGGCGTGCTGCTCTTCCGCGTGCCGGTCGTCTATCTGTTTGCTGTTGTGCTCGGCTGGGGGCTGAACGGGGTCTGGCTGGGCACGGCCGTGGACTTTGCCGGGCGTACGCTCATCCTCTATCTGCTCTACCGGCGCGGGGCGTGGACGCAGATGATGCCGGCTGGGCGAGCCCGCCCCTCGGCGTGAGAGTCGAAGTGTCTCCTGAGTGCGAAACGCCCCTTCACCCTGACCCTCCATAGGCGGTGACTTGGGCAGGACGTGCAGGGTTGTCGGTGTAGAAAACCCCTCCCCCTGCCCCCTCCCCCGCGCTGTGTTGGAGCTAAGCCGCTCCGGCGCGGGAGAGGGGGGAGCGCCTCCGCCGGCACATGCCCCCAGGCCCCCGTGTGCACTGGCGGCCAGAGTCATATTCCATACAGGCATCGCGAAAGGCTTGCTGCGCTGGACAGACCGGCGCAGAAGCGAGGTGTTGGCGCAATTCTTGCGCACAGAGCATGGCGCCGTGCGCGTCTCTCTCCAGCAGCAGACCGGGCCCCCACGTCTTACCTGGAGCGCAGCGGAAGGCCCGGTAAAGAGCTTGCGATGGCGAGTTGTTCGCCATCGCGAAGGGCAGCGCGGGCCCCTTCGCTGCGCTCCGGACAAGGGTGGGAGCCGCGTCGGCTATTGTAGAGTGATGTGCACGGCGAACAGATTGCCACGTCGTGAGTTCAAAAGTTGGCGCCATTGGGCGTGGGAGTCTGGCTAGCTGGTGGAGGCGCAGACAGCGACTTGCCTTTGCTTTTGGGGCAAGAGATAGCGCGTCTGTGCCCAAACAGAAAGGGGGGAGTGAGTTTACGTTCACTCCCCCCTTGGATTGACGGGTCGCGCTTAGCGGATGGCGCGCTCGGTCTGGCGGTCAAAGATGTGGATGTTGTCCATGTTAAAGTGGACGGTCACATCGTTGCCGACCTTGGCCGACGTACGCGGGTCCACACGGGCGATAAAGGTCTTGTTGCCGGAGAGCAAGTAGAGGAAGACCTCGTTACCCATGAGCTCGGTCACATCCACACGGGCCTCGACGGGGGCCGCGGTGATGCCGGGAGGCGCGTACTGCGGGTCGTGGATGTTCTCGGGCCGGACGCCGAGGATGATCTCCTTGCCCAGGTACGCGGCATAGGTCTTGGCCTGCTCCGGAGTGAGCTTGACACGGAAGCTGCCGGTGTCGACAAACATCTCTTCCTTGGTGCCGACCAGGCTGGCATCGAAAAAGTTCATGGCCGGGCTGCCGATAAAGCCGGCAACAAAGATGTTGGTCGGTTTCTGGTACAGGTTCTGCGGCGTGTCCACCTGCTGGAGGATGCCGTCGCGGAGCACGCAAATGCGCGTACCCATGGTCATGGCCTCCATCTGGTCGTGGGTCACGTAGATGAAGGTCGTCTCGAGCCGCTGGTGGAGCTTGGAGAGCTCGGCACGCGTCTGCACGCGCAGCTTGGCGTCCAAGTTCGACAGAGGCTCGTCCATGAGGAACACGGCGGGCTCGCGCACGATGGCGCGACCGAGGGCCACACGCTGCCGCTGGCCGCCGGAGAGAGCCTTAGGCTTGCGGTCCAGCAGGTTCTCGATGCCCAGCATGCCGGCCGACTCGCGCACGCGGCGCTCGATCTCGGCCTTGGGGGTCTTGCGCAGCTTGAGGCCAAAGGCCATGTTGTCGTAGACGGTCATGTGCGGGTAGAGGGCATAGCTCTGGAACACCATGGCGATGTCGCGGTCCTTCGGGGCCACGTCATTGACCAGGCGGTCGCCGATAAAGATGTTGCCCTCGGTGATCTCTTCCAGGCCGGCCAGGAGGCGCAGCGAAGTGGTCTTGCCGCAGCCGGAGGGGCCGACGAAGACGAGGAATTCCTTGTCCTGAATTTCGATGCTCAGGTCGTTTACGGCGGTCACTTCGCCGAAACGCTTGTATACATGCTCGTAGGTTACGCTCGCCATCTGTGGTTCTCCTTTGGTTTCCAAAAGGAAGGAGCGGGTCGGGGGCTTGCCCGACCAACAAGCGGGGAATGATCCCCAGAAACCGCCCTCAAGGGCCTGCCCCAAGTATGGGGTGCGGCAAACCTCGGGCGGCCGGCGCGGCAAAGGGGCGAACCGAACTCTCCGGTCACCGGGGGTACCCCGGCGGGCTCATCGCCAAAACCGCATCACCCTTTCCGCAGACGTGGTCAACGGCATCATGCTGGCTTTCGTTCCCTATAAGCCTCCTTGCCGGCAAAGGGGGCAGGCGGAGCGTGAAGGGCGGGTGGAACCCCTCCTCCCGCTGGCGCGGG
>DAOUGZ010000326.1:0-3907 GCA_034428955.1 Anaerolineae bacterium
GCCTTCCCCTGCGTCGGCGACGGGCACATCTGCGAGTTCGTACCCGGCTGGCAGGGTAAGGGCGCTTACTATGGCAAGACCTTTGGCATCGACGCCGGCCACTCCTTTGAGGAGTATGCCGCCGGCTTTGACAAGGTCTACGACGAGATGGCCGATCAGGCCTACGGCCGTGCCCCCGTCACCAAGAGTGAGGACAATACCGTCGGCAACACCTTCAAGGACGAGGACCTCTTCATCGACGTCCTCAACGCCTCCATGGGCGAGGATGAGATCTTTCGCACCGTCAACCTGCCCAACCGCGGCCAGGCCACCAACCTGCCCTTGGGTGCAGTGCTCGAGGCGACCACGCTGATTAACGGCGCGGGCTTTCAGCCCCTCTGCTTTGGCGACCTGCCCCTGGGCATCACCGCCGTCCTGCAGCGCATCCTCAGCGTGCAAGAGCTGACCGTCGAGGCCGCCCTCAAGGCCGACCGCAAGCTGGCCCTGCAGGCCCTCGTCGCCGGCGAAACGGTCAAGACCGAGGCCGAGGCGGAAGAGATGCTCGATGTCATCCTCGAGACCCACCGTGAGTACCTGCCCCAGTTCCACCAGTAGGGGTGGGTCATGGCTCCGTTGGGGTGCATAGGCAACGAGGGGCGTTTCAAACGAAACGCCCCTCGTTGCATGTGGCTTGCGTCATCGCACTTGTGCGGTGGCACCCTCCCACAGGTTTCCGGGGGCTGCAGCGACGATCGACCTGCCCCCGGAAGCAGCGATTCCGCCAGCAGAACCGGTCGCGGAATCCACTGGAGGGTTCGATCACGACCTAGTGCGACTCCTAACGAGCATTATGACCGAATAGTGCTACGGTCGATCTGCTGCCTCAGCACATAGCGAACAGGTGTATAGTTGTCAAAAGGCATTATCCCAAAGAAAGGAGTAATTTGACCCTCCCATAACCCGGTGTTATAGTCTGGCCACCTCACTCTTTTGCACCGCTTGCCCTGCCAGGAGGAACCCATGCTCTCTAGAGACCGTATTCGTGCCGCTCTCGAGCATCGCCGGCCGGACCGTGTGCCGCTGGACCTGGGCAGCACTTCGGTGACCGGCATCGCCGTCGGTACCTACGCCCGCCTGCGCGCCGCCCTTGGCCTGCCGCCGGACCCGCCACAGGTTGCCGATGCCTTTTTGATGCTGGCCGAGGTGGACGATGACCTGCGCGACCGCCTGGGCATCGACACGACCGGCCTGCGCCCCCTAGGCACCCGTTTCGGCTTTCGCAATGAGAACTGGAAGCCGTGGCGCCTCTTTGATGGGACGGAGGTGCGCGTGCCGGGCGGGTTCAACCCTACCCAGGCCGAGAACGGTGATCTGCTGCTGCATCCTCACGGCGATGTGACCCTGCCTGCCAGCGCCCGCATGCCGCACGGCGGCTACTATTTCGATGCGATTGTGCGTCAGGAGCCCATCGACTGGGAGCGCCTGGACCCCGCCCAGTGGGTCGAGGGCATGTACTCGGTCTATGGCGAGGAGGACCTGCGCTACCTGGAGGCCCGCTCCGCGGATATCTACCGCAACAGCGACCGGGCGCTCATTCTCAGCCTCTCCGGCGGCGCCTTTGGCGACATCTCGCACGTCCCGGCGGTGGGCCTACCCCATCCCAAGGGCATCCGCGACCCGCTCGACTGGTATGTCGCTCACGTCACCCATCCCGAGTATATCAAGGGCATCTTTGAGCGGCAGTGCGAGATTGCGCTGGAAAACGCCCGGCTCCTCTGGCAGGCGGTGGGCAGCCGGGGCGAAGCGGTCTATGTCAGCGGCACCGATTTCGGCACTCAACAGGGCCCTTTCATCTCGCTGGATATGTACCGCGAACTCTACAAGCCGTTCCACCGGCGGGTGAACGACTGGATCCACCAGCACACCACCTGGAAGGTCTTTTACCACTCCTGCGGCTCCATCGTCCACCTGCTGGACGACCTGGTCGAGGTCGGGGTCGATATCATCAATCCCGTACAGTGCTCGGCGGCGGGGATGGACCCGGCGTGGCTGAAGGAGACCTACGGCGATCGGCTTGTCTTCTGGGGCGGCGGGGTGGATACGCAGCATACCCTGCCCTTCGGCACGCCGGAGGAGGTCTACCGCGAGGTGCAGGAGCGGCTGCGCGTTTTCAGCCCCGGAGGCGGCTTTGTCTTTACGCCTGTCCACTGCATCCAGCAGAATGTGCCGGTGGAGAATCTGCTGGCGATGTTTGAGGCCGTGCGGGCTGAAGGCATATGAGAATCATCTACTCCGACCACGTCTGTGCCGACGAATGCATTCATCGCATCCCCCTGATCGTTCGCTGGCCGGGCGTCGCCCGCAAGAATGCGACTGTGGACTCGCTGCTGTACAACGTGGACCTGGCCCCCACTCTGTGCGACCTTCTCGGCGCGCCCGTTGTGCCGGATTGGGACGGCAGTTCGTTCCGGGCCAACCTGGAGGGACGCCCCAGGCTGGAGCGCGATTGTTTGGTGTGGGATACGGGGCTCTACACGGTGCAGCGAGCCGTGCGCACCAAGACGCACCTCATGATCCGCACCTATGACAACTATGGCTATCGTTTCGAACCCGTCGAGCTGTACGACATGGTTGCCGATCCCTATCAGACGCACAATCTGGCCGCTGAGCAGCCGGATCTCGTTCTGCAGCACAGCGGGCTGATGGCACAGTGGCTGCAGGAGCAGCGAATGAAGGGGCACAATATCCCCGATCCCCTGGAAGAGATCTTGCGCGAGCGGGACGAGTTTGAGCAGACCCTCTCTACACCGGAGGCCCTCCGGCGCCTCAAGGGATAGCCTTTCGCGCCCAAGGAGGAACGATGAAGGTCATTACCATGTATGACCCGGACTAATACGGCCCCCCTGCACTTTTGGCCGCGCTATGGCCCGGGGGAACACGGCTATTACGGCAAGGCTCGCTGCCCGGCCTACCAGACCATCGCGCACATACCGCTGTTCGTCCACCTCCCCGGCGGCCGGCGCGCGGGTGAGCGCATCGGCGCCCTGACCACCACTGTAGACCTGTATCCGACCATCCTGGATTGGTTCGGCCTGGAGCCCGCTCGCCCCGTGCACGGCCGATGCCTCGTGCCGTTGTTGGAAGGTCGAGCGGACAGTGTGCGCAGCCACGTGCTCTACGGTTGGTAGGGGCAGGCCCCACATTAGCAACCGGTGCGCTGGTCGCCAAAGCGGCAGGCGCTCCAGTGGCGCACAACCAGCTTGGCAATCTATGCTCCAACCGGTAGGGCATTCTGCAAGACGGGCTGCCGCTTGGTCGAGGCTTCGCAAGAGTTCAACGGCGCCTGAGGAACGGGATTGGGCGAGTTTGCTGCCCGGCTTGGATTTCCGGACTCGCAGAAAGAAATGCCTCATGGTATCATATGCACAAGACGCCATGGAGTAGCTCGCTTCCGCCCGTTCATGCGTTGGGGCTTGGCGACCAACCGCACAGATATCACATCCAACCCTGGAATCGTAGAGGAGACGGCTAGGACACGGATCAAGTAATCGAGCCATCCCCGGATGGCTGATCAACCAACCAGTGTCCTGGTGCTTTGGCGGCAAATGAGTATTCTGATGGTAGTCTCTTCATCGCGGTTCGATCGCACAGACCGGAGGCAACTATGAACCAGTACAATGGACTGAACCTTTCCCTGGGCAATCTCTCGCGGCTCTCCAATGCCCAGACTCGTTCCATCAGCCCCGAGAACCGCACCGGTGAGAAGGGCAAAGGCGGCATGGCCACCGAGGGCACCGGCCTGCTCTGCGCGCGGGACCTGGGCCAGGGCTGGAAGATCTCGCCCAGCCTGCGTGTGGCGCCCCACGAGACGATCACCCTAGCCGATATCGAGGGCTCGGGGGCCATCCAGTCGATGTGGATGACCCTC
>DAOUGZ010000327.1:0-15456 GCA_034428955.1 Anaerolineae bacterium
TGAAAGTCGCCCTCGACCAGGCCCGTAAAATGGGCGCCGCGGCTCGGGGTGCGGCGGGTGCGCGTGGCGGACCGGCGCTGGGCGGCCTGATGCTCGCGCACGACCTTTTCCGCCTGCATGTTGGCCCGGATGCGCGCCTGCATCTCGACGTGCGCGTTGAGGACCTGGCCGTCGGTGTAGCGGATCAACATGCGGGGTCCGTCGAGCTCCAATACTTCATATTCGCCCTTGCGGTTGCGATACTTGCCGCCAACCTTGAAGGTCACTTTCATCTCGCCTCCTCGACGGATCCTTCGGCGCCATGCCGGATTCTGTGGTAACCTCACCCGCCGCGCTCGTGTGCGTGGTAGGCGGCGCATCCCAGATGCTTCGTGGAATGCGTCAACATGATGATATGATACAACGTAGACGGGGAACCGTCAAGGAGTGTACAGGGGGGGAGGAGGTTGTTATGCGGGTTACAGAGCTGGAGGTTACGGTAAAGCACCGCGAGCCGGCGGCGCACCCGATCCGCGATGCGTTGCAGAGCTTGCCGGGGGCGGGCTCGGTGGAGGTGCAGGTACGCACGGATGAGGGGGTTGCGGGCCGGGGCGAGGTGGGCTTTGGACGGATCGCCAGGGCACCGCAGGCGCTGGCGGCGCTGATTGAGCAGGAGCTCAAGCCGCTGGTGCTGGGCAGCGACCCGGCTTTTGTGCGCCGGACGCACGAGGCGCTGTTGCGAGAGACAGAGTATCACGGCAGCTTTGGCCTGGCCATGTTCGGCATCGCGGCGATTGATACGGCGCTGTGGGATTGCCTGGGCCGGGCGCTGGGGGTGCCCTGCTGGAAGCTGTGGGGTGCGGCGCGCGAGCGCATTCCGGCCTATGCCATGGTGGGCTGGCTGAACTATTCCGAGGCAGAGGTGCAGCGCATCTGCGCCCAGGCGGTGGAGCAGGGGTTTCGCGCGGTCAAGATCAAGGTGGGCTTCCCGACGCCGGCGGAGGATGTGCGGCGGGTGGAGGTGGTGCGCCGGGCCATCGGCGACGATGTGCGGCTGATGGTCGATGCGAACCAGTCGTTGACGGTCAAGGAGGCGATCCGCCGGGGGCGGGCCTTTGAGGATCTGGGCTGCTACTGGTGGGAGGAGCCGATCCCGGCAGCGGATGTGGAGGGTTATGCCGCGCTGGCCCAGGCCTTGGACATCCCCATTGCTACGGGCGAGAACCTGTACACGGTGGCCGATTTCGGGCGCTTTTTGCAGCGCGATGCGGTGGATATCGTCCAGCCGGACCTGCGGCGCAGCGGCGGGCCCACGGCGATGCTGCAAATCGGCGCGCTGGCCGGGGCCTTTGGCCGCCCCTACGCCTCGCATGGCGGGGACCCGGTGCAATTGGCGGTGATGGCCTGCCTCCCCAACGCTATCTACCTGGAGACGGGGCTCCTGGGGCCGGAGTCGCGGCTGCAATTGGTGGACGGCTGTGTGGCGGCGCCGCCGGGGCCCGGGTTCGGCTGGGAGTAGGGTCAGGGCTCGTCGTAGAGGCCGCGCAGGGCGTTGAGCTTGACGCGGGCGACTTCTTTGGCCATCTCTACGGATTCGTGCAGGTAACGGGCCATTTCGCTGCGCCGGCCTTTGGTGTCGGAGCGGTCGCGGTTGCTCCAAGAGACAGGGACTTCGCCGAGGCGGTAGCCGGCCCGCTCGGCCAGGTAGAGGAGTTCGACGTCGTAGGCGGTGACGCGCCAGCCCGAGGGCCGCTCTTGCCGGCGAAAGAACTCGAGGCGGGGGAAGAGCTGCAGCGCCGCCTCGCGCCGGCAGGATTTGAAGCCGCATTGCGTGTCTTGTATGCCGGGCAGGAGGAAGAGGCCACGCAGCCGGCGGAAGACCAGGCTGCCCAGCTTGCGCAGTAGGGAAAAGCCCTCGCGCGTATCCCCCCGCGAGCCGATGACGACGTCGTAGCTGCGAGCATAGTAGGGGAGGAGCTTTTCCAGCTCGGCGATGGGCGTCGATTGGTCCATGTCGGTAAAGAGGATGACGCTGCCGCGCGCTTTTTGAATGCCGGCCCAGACGGCGCTGGGCTTGCCGCCGTGGGGAATGTCGTGCAGGGAAAAGCCGGGCTTGCCGGCAACAAACTCGGCGACGAGGCGGCGGCTGTCGTCGGTGGATTCGTCGTTGACGATGATCACCTCCCAGGTGTAGCTCTGCTTGCTGAGGTAGCCGTGCACCTCGGCCAGCACGCCGCTCTCCAGGTTCCGCTGCTCATTGTAGCAGGGGATGATGATCGAAACATCGATATCTCGCCCGTCAGGCGTCACAGTCCAGCTCCATCGTTTTGAGCCGCTCCAAGGCTGCGGCGTAGCGCTCGCTTTGGCCGGCCAATGCACAGGCCGGCCGGAATCATACATCACGTGGGCGCGGCGGGCAAATAGAGCGCGGTGGGCTCGTAAAAGATGAGCAGGGTGCTGCCGTAGCGGCGCTCTTCGCTGCGCTCGAGGTATTCGAGGGTCAGGGGCTCGTCTTCTTTGGGAAAGATCTGGACGATGGCCAGGCCGTCGGGGGTGAGGTAGCCGGGGCGGTCGATTTCCTGCAGGGCGCGCACCCACATGCGTTTGTATTGCGGGGGGGCGATGTAGATGAGGTCAAAGGGCTCGGCGGGGGGCTGGGCGATGTAGGCGAAGGCGTCGCCGGCGACGACCTGGGCGCGGCCGGCGAGGTGAGTGGCCTGGAGGTTGCGGCGGATGGTGGCCAGGGCCCGCCGGTCGCGTTCGACAAAGACGACCTGGCGCGCGCCGCGGCTAAGGGCTTCGATGCCTACGGCGCCGGTGCCGCCAAAGAGGTCGAGGACGCGGGCGTCTTGGATAAAGCCGCCGAGGATGTTAAAGAGCGCCTCTTTGACGCGATCGGTGATGGGGCGGGTGCTCTCCCCAGGGACGGAGGCCAACCGGACCCCCTTGGCGCTACCGGCGATTACGCGCATGGCGTCCCTCCATTCCGTGTAGGGATCCGCGTCCGGGCCATAGGGAGGTCATCGGACACCGACCGCCAGCGGGCGGCTAATAAAGAGCGTATCCGGCGCGGTGGGCGGCACGAGGGCGCGCAGGGCACGGGGAAGGACGTCAATGACCAGGGGGGTCTGGCCGCAGGCGTCGCCATCCACGTGCACGGCCAGAGGCCGGTCCGGCCGGATTTCGATGTGGCTGCCGCGGTAGTGCCAGAGCTGTGGGTCGTGCATGTGGCCCTGGGTCAGCAAACTGAAAAAGTGACGCACGGTAGCCGCCGTGCCGTGGCCGCGGAAGAGAAAGACCTCCAGCATGCCGTCGTCGAGGCGCGCCGCGGGGGCCAGGTTGAACAGCCCGCCGCCGTAGAGGTGGACGTTGGTGATGATGACCATCAGCACGCGCCCGCGATAGACCTGGTCGTCGACGACGACGGTGGAGCGGGTGCCAACAAAGTTGAGGGCCATGCTCAGGCCGCTGACGGCGTAGAGCAGGTTACCCAGGCGGCGGCGCACGTCGATGAGCGGCTCCACTTCGTGCGCTACTGCCGCGTCAAAGCCTACCCCGACCCAGAGCAGAAAGTATTGGCCGTTGGCCCGCCCGACGTCGATGGTGTGGACAGTGGCCTCGACGAGGCCCTGCGCCGCCTGCTTCAGGGGATGGCGCAGGGGCGAGGTCCAGCCCGGGTAGCCCATCTCTTTGGCCCAGACGTTGCCCGTGCCGACCGGCAAGACGCCCAAAGCCACGTCGGTGCCGACGATGCCGTTGGCCACCTCGTTGACCGTCCCGTCGCCGCCGGCAGCGATGACTACCTGGGCGCCGTCCTCGACGGCGAGTTGGGCCAGGCGCGTGCCGTCACCGGGGCTGACCGTCTCAAAAACGCGCAGCCCCCAACCGGCGCGGGCGAGGACCTCCATGGCGTCCTCCAGTGGCCGGCGCGCATCCCGTTGCCCTGCCATAGGGTTCCAGATCAAATGGGCGTTCATGGAATCACTATACCGCAAAGTTGCGTTACTGTCCAAACGGCGAAAGCCTTGACTTTTGCCTGCCGCTATGCCAGAATCAGCGCATGATTGTGGATTCGCACACGCACATCTTTCCGCCCGAGATCATTGCTCAACGCGAGGCGTACCTGGAGCGCGAGGGCTGGTTCGGCTGCCTCTATGCCAACCCCAAGGCGCGCATGGCCACCGCCGAAGACCTGATCGCGGCCATGGGCGCGGCTGGGGTCGATGTGGCTGTGACCTTTGGCTTTGCCTTCGCCGACCCCGGCCTCTGCCGCCTGGCCAATGATTATACCATCGCCGCCGTGCAGGCGCATCCCGAAAGGCTGGTCGGCCTGGCGGTGGTGAACCCCGCTGCACCGGGCGCCGAGGCCGAGCTGGCGCGCTGTGCGGCGGCCGGGCTGCGGGGCATCGGCGAGCTGATGCCGGATGGGCAGGGCTATACCCTCGACGATCTGCCCAGGCTCGCGCCGCTGATGGAGGCCGCACGGGCGCTGGGCTGGCCGGTGCTCACGCACATCACCGAGCCGGTGGGGCACAGCTACCCGGGCAAGGGGCGACCGTCGCTGGCGGGGGCGGTGCGCCTGGCGAGCGAGTTCCCCGAGACACCGTTGATGCTGGCGCACTGGGGCGGAGGGCTCTTGTTCTACGAGCTAATGCCCGAGGTGCGCGCGGCCCTGGCCAACGTCTACTATGACACAGCCGCCTCGCCTTACCTCTACGACGATGCCATCTTTTCCCTCGCGGCCGGCGTGGCGGAAGGGCGGGTGCTTTTGGGCAGCGATTACCCCTTGCTCAAGCCGGAGCGCTACCTCACGCGCCTGCGGGCCGCCGGGCTGTCGGCGGCGGCGCTGGAGGGGGTGCTGGGGGGGAATGCGGCGCGGCTGTTTGGGCTGGGATAGACCTGACAGGTTTCGGGAGCCTAACCGGCAGGGCGAAGCGTTGGCCGGATTCATGCTGTATGAGTATAGACCCGATAGGTTTCGGAAACCTGTCAGGTCTACTGGAGCGGAGTATGGCAGGCGAACAGGGTGGTAACGTCCGGACGTTTGTCGCGATCGAGCTGGACCCGGTTATCCGCGAGGCGCTGGCGGCGCTGCAGGGGCGGCTCAAACGCGCGCCGCTGGCCCGGCTGGGGCGCTGGGTGGCGCCGGGCGGGATTCACCTGACGATCAAGTTCCTGGGCGATGTGCCCGCCGGCCGCCTGCCCGAGGTGCAGGCGGCGATCGAGCGCGGCGCGCGGGAGGTGCCGCCCTTTGCCTTGACCGTCGCTGGGCTCGGCTGCTTCCCCAACTGCGCCGGCCCGCGGGTCATCTGGACGGGCGTGCGAGAGCCCACGGGGGCGCTGGCCCGCTTGCAGAGGGCTGTAGAGCGCGAGCTGGCGGCCGTCGGCTTCCCGCCGGAGGGGCGCCGCTTCTCCCCGCATCTCACCCTGGCGCGCATCCGCAACGAAGCGCCGCGCCGCGAGCGGGCCGAACTGGGCGCGTGGATCGAACAGCAGCCCAACGAGGAATTGGGCAGCCTGCGTGTGGACCAGGTGGCCCTGATGCGCAGCATTCTGCGCCCCGACGGGGCCGTCTATAGCCGCCTGGGCATCGCGGCGCTGCAGCATGTGGAGGTATAGGATGTATGGTTCTGCCGGTTGACCAGAGCAATCTGATGGTCTTCTCCGGCAACGCCAACCCGGCCCTGGCAGGCGCCATCGTCAGCGAGCTGGGGATCCGGCTGGCAGATGTCACCGTCAGCACCTTCCGCGACGGCGAGACACAGGTCGTCATCCACGACGATGTATGCGGCAGGGACGTCTTTGTCGTCCAGCCGACCTCTCCCCCGGTCAACGATCATCTCATGGAACTCCTTCTGCTCTTGGATGCCTTCCGCCGCTCGGGGGCGGACCGCTGCACGGCCATCATCCCCTACTTTGGCTATGCCCGGCAGGAGAAGCGGATCACCCCACAGGAGCCCATCTCGGCCAAACTGGTGGCGGACTGCATCTCGGTGGCCGGCGCCCAGCGGGTTGTGGCCATGGACCTGTCGGTGGGAGCGATCGAGGGCTTTTTCGACCTGCCGGTGATCCATCTGCACGCCACGCGCGCCCTGGCGAACGCCTTTGCCGGGCTGGACCCGGCGCAGGTAGCCATCGTTTCGCCGGATTTGGGCGCCGTCAAGCGCGCGGAGGCTTTTCAGCGGCTGGCCGCGCCGGGGGCGCCGGTGGCGGTGGTGTTCAAAGAGCGGCCCCAGCCCGACCAGGCCGAGGTCACCGATATGGCCGGCAATGTGCGCGGGCGACAGGCCATTCTGGTTGATGACCTCATCTCCACGGGGGGGACTCTTTTGCGGGCGGCGGAGATGGTGCTGCAGCGCGGGGCAGCAAGCGTTTCGGCCTGCGCCACGCATGGGGTGTTTGCCCCCGGGGCCATCGAGGCCCTGGAAGAGTCGGCCCTGGAGCGCATTGTCGTTACAGACACCATCGCCGTCGAGCCGCGCGGACGGCTGGAGGTCGTCAGCGTCGCCCCGCTATTCGCCGAGGCGGTGGAGCACATCCACGGGCAGCGTGTGCCCGAGGCGCGCATGGCGGTGCCGCGGCCGGTGTGAGGGCAAGGGAGTCGCACACTTTTCATGCACGGTGGTGAGCGCCGCGCTCATGAGCATTTGGTGTGAAGCCAGCGCCTTGCTTGTAGAGTCGAGGCACAGATACGCGGGAGGTACGGAAGATGCGATTTGCGGACAGGCGCGATGCCGGCCGGCGCTTGGCGGAGGCGTTGGCCTTTCTGAAGGGGAGAGAGAATCTGTCGATCCTGGGGGTGCCACGGGGCGGCGTGGTGGTGGCGTTCGAGATCGCGCGCAGCCTGGGCGCACCCCTGGACGTGGTTATCGCGCGCAAGATCGGCGCGCCGGGCAACCCCGAGCTGGCCATTGGAGCCGTGGCGCCCGACGGGACGACCGTGCTGGATGAGGAGATTGTGGCCGCCCTGGAGGTGCCGGAGCGCTATATCCGCTCGGCGAGCGAGGAAGCGCAGCACGAGATTCAGCGCCGGCTGAGGATGTACCGGGGCGAGCGGCCGGAGCCGCCGGTGGCCGGGCGCACGGTCGTGCTGGCCGATGACGGAGTCGCAACAGGGGCGACGACGCTGGCGGCCGCCCGTTACCTGCGCAACCAGGGCCCGGGCGAGCTGATTCTGGCGGTGCCGGTGGGGCCGGTGGAGACGGTGCGCATGCTCTCGCGCGAGGTGGACCGGGTGGTGGTGCTGGATACGCCGGAGCCGTTCTACGCGGTAGGGACGTTCTATGATTCGTTCGAGCAGACGACGGATGAAGAGGTGGCCGAGCTGCTGAAGCAGGCCACGCCGGCGTGAGGCTGGGGCGCGCCGTGGTGCGCTTATCTCGTCAAACGTCAGGCCGCGGACATGGCCCATGCTGCGCCATGCGCACTACTGCGTACTGCGTAATATGTAACCTCGCTTCGAGCAAGGCTTGCCACCAGGGGCGACCTTACGCAGTACGTGGTACGCAGTATGGGCAACGCTTGACGCCCCTAGCGCCGCTGGGCGTATGAGGCCACGGCCCGGCGCGCGGCGGGGATGAGCAGCCGGATGAGGGCGCGCAGGCCCATGATCAGGCCGAAGAGGAGCATGGGCACGCCGACGGCGAGGACGGCGACGGCCACCAGGCCGGTCAGTTGGGCCCAGAGCTGGCCGGGAAAGTCCGAGACGTGGCCGGGGGCGACGAGCAGCCCGGCGACGCCCTGTTGTATCTGCCCCCAGGGTGAAGAGACGCCGTTCCAGCCGATGCCCCAGCGGCCGTCGGCAAAGAGCGCGGGCCACAGGGCGCCCAGGAGCCCGGCGATGCCGTGGGTGGCCAGGATGGCGTTGGGATCGTGCCAGTGCAGCTTGTGCTCAACGCAGTAGCCAAAGATGGGCAGCAGCACGCCGGCCAGGAACCCGGCGCCAAAGGCGGCAAAGGGCGGCACAAAGGCGCAGCCGGCACTACCGGCGGCCAGGCCGGCCAGCAGGCTGCGCGCGGTCAACTGCGGGTCGATACGCCCGCCCACGAGCCAGGAGTAGAGCAGCCCCGGCGCCGCCCCGCCGAAAGCGGCGAGGATCAGGTTGATGGCAACCAGGCCCGGCGCGAGGTCCGCAGTGACCAGGGGGTTGGCCAGGACAATCCCCAGCCAGCCGATGGGTGCGAGAAGCCCGCCGGTGAGCACAAAGAGCGGAAAGTAGGCCGGCGGCAGTTCGGCGTATTTGGCCGAGCGACGCACGGGCGGGCGGGCGAGCCCAAAGATGAGGATGCCGGCCAGGGCGACGCAAGCGCCCAAAAAGTGCAGAGTGGCCGACCCGCCATAGTCGACAAAGCCATGCCCCCAGCCCAGGTTCAGCCCCAGCATCGACAGCCAGCCGCCGCCCCACACCCAGTTGCCGACAATCGGGTAGAGGAGCCCGCCGGTCACCGCCGCCATGCCGGCCAGTATGCCGCGCGGCAGGCGACGCGCCAGGCCCAGGGTGGGGATGAGTACGGCCACGCCGACCAGAGGCAACTGGATCACAGCCAGGGTGAGGGCATCCGGCGAGGCGGCCGCCCCGGAGAGAAAGAAACCGCGCAGGCCCAAGACGCCCCAACCCAGCCCCAGAGCCGGGTTCACGGGCGACCACTCGGCGGCCAACTCGGACAGGCCGGGCCAGTTCTGGTGCAGCGCCAGGCCGCCGAACTGCAGGGCAAAGCCGCAGACGGCGTAGACGACCACCCCGACGATCAGCGAGGTCAGGGCCGTGCCCAATACCTCGACCGACTCTTCGGGCGGCGTGGCGCCGACGGCCAGGAGCATGAGCGCCAGCGGCGCGAGCAGCCCCAGGAAGGCCACCTGCAGATGCCAGCCAGGCCAGTTGGCCGGTATCGCCCCGGCAGCCAGAGCCCTGGTGGGGAACAGGGCCAGCAAGCCCAGCAACAGGATGAGTCCGAGAGCCCTGCGCGCACGATGCATGTTGCCTCCTTCAAGCATAGATAGAAGCAATATTACCCCGTTTGTCGGGGAGCGTCAAAGGCCGTTCACTGCAGCAAGCCCGGCTTTTCCACCCAGGAGCGGAGGAACTGGCGCAGCAAGATGCTCAACGGGGTGCGCACATGTACGCTGCCCCAGCCGGCATCGGTGGTGCGCGCCTGGAGGGCGGCGATGAGGTCGGCGCGCGAGCTGCCGGCAAAGCAGGTGTGAGCGGCGCCGATGGTGGCCAGGAGCCCGTGGCTGTCGCTGCCGCCGACGATGCCCAGGCCAAAGCGGCGGGCCAGGGCGCGCAGCCTGCGCTCGCGCCAGCGGCCGAGGGCCGGCGAGCAGGCTTCGAGGGCCGTCAGGCCGAGCCCCTGAGCGTCGAGGGCCGCCAGGTCGCGCCGGCGGATGGAGAAGGGGTTGGTGGGATGGGCGGCGACGCAGATGGCGCCCGTCTCGCGCATGGCAGCGACGGCCACCGGCAGCGAGGTGAGGCGTCGCGGCAGGCGGGCAGGCGGCCGGCCCGGCCAATAGCACAGGAGATGCCTGAACCAGGCCGTGGTCACCTCGACGCCCCAGAGAAGCTCAAGGCGCAGGCTGGGGTGAGCCTGCAGCCAGTGCCAGGCCTTCCAGGCGCCTTCGAGCGTATCGTGGTCGGCGATGGCGATCACGGTCAAGTCCGTTTCCGTGGCCGCGTATTCGACGACGTCACACGGGTCCAGCAGGCCGTCGCTGGCGGTCGTATGGATGTGCAGGTCGGCCTTGCCCATGACGGCAACTCCTGACAGCAGTAGCAAGGCGGGGGAGACAAGTCTCTATCGCCGCCTTGGAGTAAAGATCGCCCAACAAAACCACCGCCGAGGATCGTGCTCGCGCCCGAGCCGGCGGCGGAGTCGCCTCGGCGAGTTTTGCTGGCCGTGCCAATCGAGGCTCGCTGAGGATTGGCAGCAAGGTAGCGATGTTGGATAGTGGGGGATGGGTGGGTGGTCCGGCAATGAGAGCCAATTTCCTCTTTGCGAGCCGCCGGTGGCCCGCGATCATCCCAAGAGCTGCTTCTATTCTACCACAAAAGCGAGCAACTCGGTAAGGGGTGCTTCGGCCTGCGCCGTTGTACCCTCCCAGCCCAGGAGCAGGCGATAGCGCCCGGGGGGCAGGTCCGGCGGCAGGGGCAGGTGGAGGGAATCGCGCACGACCTCCTGAGGCTGCCAGTTCTCCGTGGGGTAGAGGCCGCCGGTGGGCGGCGTGGCTTGGTCGAGGCGGGTACGGCCGGCGCTATCGACGATGCGTAGATGCACCTGCTGGCCGCCCTGCGGCGCCAGCGCCTGCCAAAAGAGCACCAACTCGGCCACCTCGCCGGGATGGAGGGGTTGGCGGCCCTGGTCCAGCGCACCGGCGCGGCCGAAGGAGAAGCCCAGCAGGCGCATGGTCCGGCCCTCGATGGTGCGCTGCTCCTGCATGCCCAAGGCGGCGGCCGGTGGTGGCACGCTGGGGCGGGTGACGCGCACCTCTTGCAGGATGAGCGAATCGCCGACGGGCGCGCCGTCCACGGCGATGGGCAGGCGCAGGCCGTCGTCCAGGCCGTACATGCCGACCTCGACCACATACTCACCGGGCGCAGTGCCGTGGGGGATGGAGAGACCGTAGCGGTCGATGACCTGCCGGCCGGGCTGCCAGGTGTCGGTCAGGCTGGTGCCGGCGACGGGCTCGGCATCGCGCCCGGCGATCAGGTGGCCAGCCGCGTCGATGACGTGGGTAAAGACCTTGTAGCGCCGCGAGATGGCGCCCGCGGCCTCCCAGTGGAGGGTCAGTTGCAGGATGTCGCCGGCGGCGACCTCTTCGGCGGCCAGGGTATAGCCCCGCAGGCGTATCGACTCGCCGAGCTGCACGTCGAGGGGCTGCCGGACCTCGCCGGCGCCGGCCGTTGTGGGGAGGGCGTAGGCGACAAGGCGCACGTTGCCATACCAGGCATCCAGCGCCTTGTAGGCGTGGGCGTCGAGCCAACTCTCGACGATGCGTTCGGGGTCGCTCTCGTCGGTCGCCCAAAAGACGCCATAGACGTGCCGGGCATCGCGGGTTAGCTCCTCGAGCCGGCCGATAGTCTCCTCCCGGTCCGGTGGGCGCTGCAGGGGGATGGGGATGACCGGCAGCGGCCCCGAGTAGTAGCGGGAAAAGGTCTCGATCTGGCTGGGGGCGTTGATGAGGACAATGTCGCTGTCGCGCCCCATGGCCGAGATGTACTGGGCCATGCCGCGATAGTCGTCACGGGCAAAGCGCGGGTTGTAGTAATAGTTGCGCAGGCCGGGGATGCCGGCAGCGATGATGAGCACGGCGGCGGCGACCCCCGCCCCGGCGCGCAGCCAGGCCAGTAGCCCCCTCATTGGATTCAGGGGCGAGCAGGTGAGCGAGCCCCCTCTCCCTTGGGAGGGAGACGGCCAGGGGATAGGCGGTAACTTAGCTGGAGGAGAGGCTTGCTCGCCTGAGCGTGGACCCCACCCCAACCCCTCCCCGGCGCTGTCCCATCGCGACGTTCGTCCAGCGCCGGAGAGGGGCCATGCCTCCGTCGGCACACGCCCCTCTCCCGCGCTGGAATGATTTAGGTCCAACACAGCGCGGGGGAGGGGGCAGGGGGAGGGGTTTTCTACGCCGGCAGCTCGCCATGTCCTGCTAGAGTTACCGCCTATGTCCCTGCCCTCTCCCTCGGGAGGGAGAGGGGATTTGCTTCGCGCGGGTGCGGAATCTGGGCCAAACAGGGACGTAACCCCACGGGCCAAGAGCAGCGCCAGGCCGGGCGTGGCCAGGAGCAGGAACTTGGGGTGGTACACCGGCCGCGAGCGAGAGAGATAGTAGAGGAGTGCCACCGGCATGAGCCAGCCGGCCAGGGCCAACAGGCGCGCGCCGCGCGCGTGCCTGCCGGGCCAGGCCAGGCCCAGGAATGCTACCGCCAGCACGGCCAGGGCCAGGCCGGTCAGCGTGCCCGGCTCGACCGACGGCCCGAGGGCAAAGAGGGGGAGCGCGCGCCGCAAGAGCTCGAGCAGGCCGAAAGGCTCGCTCACCGCCGGCCAGCGATGCAACTGGGCCCAGGTGAGACGCAGCCAGGACAGGTAGAGGAGCCCAACCAGGGCCTGCGCCGCCGCCCAGGTGAGGGCGCGTGGCCACAGCCGCCGCCGGCCGTCCTTGCCCTCGCGCAGCGCCGGCGGCAGGTTGGCCAGCCAGGCCACATTCTCGGCCAGGACGATGCCCGCGGCCAGATAGTGGGTGTACGCGGCCAAGGCCGTCACCACAACCCAGCCGGCCATGGCCCACCGCCGGCGCGGGCCCGGCGCGAGCCAACCGGCATGGAAGAGGTAGAGCGAGGCCGTCCCCAGGCAGGCCAGCAGCATGTACATGCGCGCTTCTTGCGAGTAGTAGACCTGGTAGGGCGAGGCGGCGAGCCAGAGCGCGGCCAGCAGCCCGGCGGCGCGGCCCAAGAGCCGGCGCCCCAGAAGGAAGGTCAGGCCCACCAGGCCCACGCCGAGGAGCGCCGAGAGGGAGCGGGCAGCGGCATCGCCGGAGCCAAAGAGGGCGATCCAGTAGTGCAGGAGGTAGTAATAGAGCGGCGGGTGAATGTCGGCCGCAGCAGACAGGGTGATCTGTGAGAGGCTGCGGCCAGCGAGAAGGACGCTGGTGCCCTCGTCGTTCCACAGGCTCTGGGCGGTGAGCCGGTAGAAGCGCAGGCCCGCAGCCAGGATGAGGATTCCCGCCAGCGCCGTCAGGGTCAGCAGACGCCGCCGGCGTTCGCCGACTTGCAGGGGGGTCACGGGCGCTGCCTCCGCGCGGTGCGGCGCAGGAACCAGCCAGCGCTGAGGGCCAGCAGGGCCACGCCGAGCGCGACGAGGAAGTAGGCCTGGCCTGCAATCACACCTTCGCGGCGCACGAGCAATCCATCGAGGGCCAGGGTGTGGCCCTCGGCCACGCGAACCTCGACCGTGTGCGCACCTGGGCCGGTCCGGCGCAGCAAGGCCAGCGCCGGCCGCCCCTGAACCTCGGTCGCAGAGACCCGCGCCGGCCGGCCATCCACAGTCACCGAGACCGCGGCCGGGTCGGCCTGGCCGAAGCAGACCAGGTCCAGGGTGCTCCCCCAGAGGCGGAAGCGCAGGGTATCGCCGGACCGGCCACGCCGATAGCCGCCGAGCACGGCGTTCGCGTCGCTCAGAGGCTCCCAGCCGCCGGCATAATCCAGAGCCCAGTGGCTCTCCTGCTGATAGCCGGGGTAGAGCGCGCGCTGGTTGGGCAGATAATTGCGCAGGGCTTCGTAGGCAGGCCAGGGAGTGAAATCGGGCTCCAGGAGGCCAAAGTAGTACCAGGCCTGGTCCTTCTCGCTATCGCTGGGGCGGCGCAGGAACCAATAGTTCATCACCCCCATCCAGGGCCACTCTTGCTGCGCCCGCTCGTAGGCCTCGATGGCAAAGCGGGCCTGGACATCGCGGGGCACGCGCCCATAGATGGGCACCGCCGGATGGCCCTCGGGGATGGCATTCCAGCCGATTTCGGTGGCCCAGATGGGCTTGTCGGCATCGCCGTTGCGCACCATGATCTCGCGCACCAGCTCCACGCGGGCAAAGTTGGTGCGGTCGGCCCCCAGGCGATGGTCTGTGGGGCCGGTCCACAGCCCATAGGCCTGCACGCTGAGGATGTCGAAATGGCCCTGGGCGCCGGCATCGTACATCTGCTGCAGGAAGGTCAAGTCGGAGAGGTTGCGCCCGCCGGTCTCAATGGTCTGGGCCAGGCCGGCACTGAGAATTACACAGTCGGGATCGGCAGCCTTGGCGCGGCGATAACCCTCCTGCAAGAGGCGGGTGTAAGCCGCCGCATCGACCGGCTGCTCGCCCCATTCGGGGTAGATGTTGGGCTCGTTCCAGAGCTGGTAATAGCGCACCCGGCCGCGGTAGCGCTCGACGACGGCAGCCACAAAGTCGCCATAGTCCTCGACACGGTCCGGGGGCGCCAGGGTGCCGCGCTCGTTGCCGTCGGCACGCGACCAGGCCGGCGGATTGTCCAAGCGCACGATCAGCTCCAGGCCGCGCTCATTAACCATATCGACGATGCGGTCATACTTTTCCCAGGCCGATTTGTCCCACTTGTGGTCCCAAAAGTCGCCCTTGGCCGAGATCTCGATATCCTCCCAGGGGAACTCTTGGCGCACAAAGTAAAAGCCGGCATCGCGAATCAGGTCGAGCGAGTGGGCCACCTTGGCCGGCTCCACCTCCTGCTCCAGGAAGGTGTTGACGCCAAAGGGCGGCTCATCGGTATGCGGCATTGGGGTGTAGGGGGCTAGATCGGGGGCAGAGCGCGTGAGCTGCAAGAGGCTGTAGGCGACAATGCCTTTGAGCTGGTCTGCGACCTGACGCTCACCGAGCCGGGCATACAGGGCCGGCTCGATGAGCGGCTGCCAGGCCAAGAGCAGAGACGCCAAAACAATCAGGAGGGCCACGCAGGCGACAGCCAGCCTGCCCGTCCTCCGGCCAATCAACATCAATATGCCTCCGCACCAGATACGAAGGTTGTGCAAGCGACATCGAGGGAACTCTGGCGAGTCCCCTCGGCATCACTCATTCGAAAAGAGTTGGCGCTACGCCTCGGCCGCGCCGGCGTCCTTCTCGGCCTCCAGTTGGCCCAAGATCTCCTGCCGCTTGCGAGCGGCGGCTTCTTTGCCTCTCTGGATCGCGTCTTCGACGCGAACGCGCTGCTCATCGACAATGTCGGGCAGGCGCTTTTGCAGCTCGCTGGCCTTCCTGCCAAGGTCATCCTTCAACTCGATGCCGCGCTCGGCGATCTGCCGGCGCGTTTCCCGACCGGACTGAGGGGCCAGCATAAGCCCCAGGGCCGCGCCCACAAGACCACCCAGGAACAAGCCCGCCGCAAACTCGAGCACTCCACTGCTTCGATTGGCCACAATCCACCTCCAATCTGCTGCTTGGCCCACAGCACTAGTAGCCGTTACCCCGATGCGAACGGCCCGTCAACGTTTCCATCGCTTCGCGCACACCAGCCACAACAGAGGCGATGCGCGCCACAGGTGTGACGACATATTCGCTTACGATGGTGGTGGTACCGCGCACCGTGCCCACCGTCTCCTGAGCGGAAGTGAGAATAGGCCTTACTTCCTCCTGCAACAGGCGGATAAGGCTCTGCAACTGCAGGAGCAGTATGACCAAGAGCACGCCAACCACCAGCGACATGACGGCTAGAAGGATAATCGCAACATCTCTGGCTGCTTCGAGTGGTTCCATGATCCCTCCTCGATGGCCTCTCGATCACGATAATCTTACCACATTATATGGAAATTGTCACACTCGTCCCCAAGCGGGGTATGCCGTAGGGCCACCGGGAAGGGAGGATACACAGCACTTTAGAACACCTTCTGACGCGGGTCAAACCGATGGACCGGCGCGGGGTCGCGATCTGCGCTCGCCTGCTGCACCAACTGCTCGGCCAGAGCTACCAGCTCCTTCTCGCACCATA
>DAOUGZ010000328.1:0-10401 GCA_034428955.1 Anaerolineae bacterium
ATCTTGTAGCGCCAAGTGCTCTCGTCGGTGCCGGTCTTTCAGTACCCTATCCACGGGTCGAAGCATTGGAACCAGAGAACGCACGCTGCCACCCCTGGGCATCGGGCTGGCTTTCAGTACCCTATCCACGGGTCGAAGCATTGGAACGCTGTCAGCCGCGCTTTCGTCTCCTCAATCCGTCCATGCTCTTTCAGTACCCTATCCACGGGTCGAAGCATTGGAACGCTCGTGCCCGCACCGCCTGCATCGCCTGCGCCATAACAACTTTCAGTACCCTATCCACGGGTCGAAGCATTGGAACGAGCCGCGGCGAGCTGCCCCCGCAGCGCCCGTAGGATGCTTTCAGTACCCTATCCACGGGTCGAAGCATTGGAACACCGCAGGCCACGGCTTGAGGCGCTGCGCCTCAAAGTCTTTCAGTACCCTATCCACGGGTCGAAGCATTGGAACGCAGCCGAGACGCGCATCTACCTGAACGGGCAGCAGGTCTTTCAGTACCCTATCCACGGGTCGAAGCATTGGAACTTGGAGCTGATGGAGCAGCAGGTCAGCGCCATCACCTTTCAGTACCCTATCCACGGGTCGAAGCATTGGAACGGCCTGCGCGCTGGCGGAGGCCGGTTATCCGGTCGTCTTTCAGTACCCTATCCACGGGTCGAAGCATTGGAACTCGCGGGGATCGTCAGGGTAATAGAGAGCGAGTGTGTCGCTTTCAGTACCCTATCCACGGGTCGAAGCATTGGAACACCGGCCCATCAGCAACCCCGTAGCGGCGGCGCAGCAGTCTTTCAGTACACTATCCACGGGTCGAAGCATTGGAACTTGCGCTGGTCAATAGCGTGGGCGCCGCGGCTGAAGAGCCTTTCAGTACCCTATCCACGGGTCGAAGCATTGGAACATGAAGCCCAGCCTGCCGGCCATCGTGACGGCGCCGGGCGCTTTCAGTACCCTATCCACGGGTCGAAGCATTGGAACCCGTCAATCCACTACGGCGTGAACTTTGCGACGGGTGCTTTCAGTACCCTATCCACGGGTCGAAGCATTGGAACCTCCGGCAGCGTCACAGGCGTGGTGCTCTCCCAGTACGGCTTTCAGTACCCTATCCACGGGTCGAAGCATTGGAACTCGACGGGGCGAACCTCGACGGGGCGGACCTCCACCTTTCAGTACCCTATCCACGGGTCGAAGCATTGGAACGCCCATCTCGCGCGCATGGATACCTGCCGCCTGGCCTTTCAGTACCCTATCCACGGGTCGAAGCATTGGAACCGACCCCTCAACACAGTGGCCGCGGCATAGTAGATGACCTGCGGGCCACGAAGGAGGGCTTACAGAGGCGCTGGTGCGCCGGCAGGACCCTCCTGAACGCGCTACAAGCCTACCACGGGCACAGGTTTTTCGCAACCCTCCTCTTGTGCTGGAGGCCGGGCCATTTGCGATGGGAAAAGCTCTCTCCACCCCCTGCTGGACGCTCTGTAGCACCTCCAGACCCCGGAATCGCTCGCATTGGCATGCAGCGGGCATCGGTTTGCGATGCGGCGCGTCAACCCTGCGCGCACATCGCTTCATATGGGCATCCCTTCGCGCACTCTGACGGCTTGCCGGGGTCAATGCCCTCTTCCACCAAGCGCATGCGCTCGTCGCGTGCTTCAATGAACCACTGGCGTAGTTCATCGTCGATGCGGTAAAAGTCGCGCTCCAGTCGCAAAGAGCCGTGGCGGAATGACGGGTAGACCACGCAGCCGATGTCGATGGGCATTTCGTTCAAGCTTTCGAGCACCAGGGCGTAGCCGGTAGCCGTCAGGCGGTGAAAGTCCTGTCGCGCGCCGAATTTGAGGTCAGCGATCATGGGCTCGCCGAAGGCAAAGGCATCGGCCGACAGGTGCGACGAGAGCCCCAGGAAGCGTCCGTCAAGGCGCTGCTCGACCACCACAGGTACCGCCCAGGCCGCCAGGGCATCCACGCCGATGTGCGGCTGCCGCGCCAACAGGTCCTCCACACGGCCGGCGATCCGCCGCCGCTCAAAGGCCGCTAGCAGTTCGGCCTGCCCTGCCAGCTCGACGCGAGCCGGCTCCGAGAGCTTTTTCATATCGATCACTGGCAGAGGTGGGGCGGCTAGCTCGGCCAGTGCTTGGACGCAGGCGGTCCCCTGGGCGTAGATGGTGCGCTTGGCGGCCAGGATTAGGCCGGTCACGACCTCGTGAAGCACGCGCCCGGCGAGCATGGCGGCATTGGGTGGCGCGTAGCGGCGCTCTACGCGGCGCCAGAAGAGGTCACGCCCCGTCCGGCAATAGTGGCCGGCTACCTCCCACAGGCCCAAGGGCGCGTCATAGATGGGCGCCAGCGGCGGTTGATGCCAGCTCCAACCACGAAGCTCCTCATGCACCGGCTCTCGCCGTGCTTCGGGCACCAGCTTGCGCAGCACATAGCGTCGCTCCTCTTCGCTCAGGAAGTACATAGGCAGACCTCCTACGTCTACACATCGCCGCAGAAGCGGCGGAACTCACAGTCGCGGCAGCGGTTGGTGTGGCGAGTGGGCGGTGGCGCGGTCTCGTGGGCGGCCAGGCGGCGCATGGCGCGCAGGGTACGAGTGACGTAGCGGCGCATGCCCGGTCGGATGGCTACCTCAGTGGCCCGGCGCAGGGGGATGCGGTAGACGAACGCCCGCCGCGCGGGGATCTGCCAGGCTTCCTCCAGCAGCATGGCGTAGGCCGCCAATTGGTAGCGCTGGTGCGTGCCCACCGGTGCCGTCGAGTGCTTGTGCTCGACCGGGACGGCCTCTAGCGGCAGGCGGATGGCCATATCCAGCCGGCCGCTGAGCGCGAGCCGCTCCGATGCCAGGCGCAGGTCGAGCACGCGCTCACCCTCGCGCAGGCCATAGACGCGCAGAGTGCGCCGCTCTTCACGCGTCGCTTCTTTTTCGTGCTGGCGTACGCCCTCTTCCATTTTGTAAGTCACCGGCCGCGTGCGCCCCAGGAAGACGGTGAAGTAGAACACGCGGGCGCAGTACAGGTATTGCCGGATATCGGTCACCGTCAGCGGCAGGAGGTCGGGCATGGCAGCCTCTACTTCGCTCGCCGTTCGATCGTGCGCCGCAGGCCCAAGTCCTTCTCGCAGATGGGAAAGAGCTGCACGTTGCCCTCGTGTCGGCCCAGGGTGCGGCTGATGCGCTGCATGATCTCACCCTGGCGGTTGCGCGAGAGCTCGCCAAAAAAGGCCGAGTACTGGATGCGCTGCAGGCCGTAATCCAGGCAGACGTCGGCGATCTTGGTGCGCGGCCGGTCGTCGGGGATGTCGTAGACGAGCAGGCACTGCATCGTTCCTCCTTCACCAGCGGCTTGTGAACGGTCGATAGCTAGCCCGTTCGCCGCGCAGATAGGCAGCCACGCGCCGCGCCTGCGCCTGGATGATCTGGCGGAGCGCGCGGTTGTGGCCCTCGTAGCGCTCGCTGCCGTCCAGGCGTGCCAACACCTTCTCGGCGACTGTCTTGCGGGTGCGCTCGTCGAGGAAGCCGTCCTCATTGACGACCAGGGTCACGCGCTTGTTGACTAGGCCAAAGATCGTGCGGTCCACGACTGGCTGGCGGAATTCTTCGATCAGGTCGAGGACTAGGCTGGGCTTGCCCGGGCGGTCGACGTGGACAAAGCCGGCGTAGGGGTCCAGCCCGGCTAGGATGGCGGCGTGCTCGATCTGGCTGTAGAGGATGCCGTAGCCATAATTCAAGGCGCTGTTCAGGGGATCAGTAGCGCCGCGATGCTCGCGCCCGGCCCAGGGCTTCGCCAGATTCAGCAGGCCGCCAACCGTCTCCCAATAAACGGCAGCGGCGCGTCCCTCCCGATTCAGCAGGGCCGGCCGGAGTTCATCGACGCACCCGGCGCGCAGTGCCAGGACCTCGCGTTGCAGCGCTTCGATGGCTATGGCCGCATCGCGGGCCCGGCGGTAGGCGCCTGGGTCGGTTTGATGGCGGTATTTGGCCATGTACTTGAGCAGGTTGGCCTGGTTAGCCAGCTTGCCGCCGGCAAAGCCCAGGGCGAGGGCCACCCCGCGCCCATCCCCGTAGGCCAGAAGCTGGGCGCGGCGGGTCTGCACGGTGGCCCCGAGCCCCGGCGCCTCCAGCCGGGCGTAAGGCGCGCCGTTGAAGGCCAGAAAGCTGAGCGGGATGCCGGCCTCGACGCATTTCCGTAGCGCATCGCAGGAGATGCTGATGCCCCGGCCGGTGAGCAGTACACCCTCCAGGTTGCAGAGGGCCACCTCCTCCGTGACCTGGCCCTTCTGCCGCACCTGTAGGCGCTCGCTTTTCACACCGAGGAAGGCGCCGAACTGGTTGACGATCAGGTGCATGGTCCCTCCAGTGTGTACCAGCCATTCCCCTTCACCGCATCCTTGCCTACGTGCGCCAACTGCCCCCATATCAGCGTGGGCAGAAAGGGAGCCAGGTCGCCCTCGTAGACCGCCCGCCCCACCAGGCCGCTGATCGGCGTTGTGCGGCGCAGGCGGGTGGAGTAGCTCTGCAACTCGATCCAACGCGTGCAGTCCTCCACCAGCCGCACCTCTCGCGCCAGGCCGACCAGGCGGTAGCCCTCATCGCGGTCCGGCTCGGCGCCGGCGAACTCGCGGCTCAGGTCGCCGAGGCGTTGCCAGAGGCGGTGGAAGAGGGGGCCGAACTCGGGGGCTTTGAGCAGCCGGCCGCGCTCGACCAGGCGTGTGGGGGTGAGAAAGCCGAGCGCCAGCCGCCCCCCAGCCCAGCGCGCCGCCATCGCCTCCACCTGGGCCTGGGTCACCGGGATATCCGGCACCTGCACCAGCCGCTCGCCGGGGCTGAGCACTGCCTGCCGGGCGCCGGTGAGGGGGTTGGTGGCCAACGCGCTGACGAGTCGCACCCGGCCGCGCCGCCCGCCCTCCGCCGGCAGGCGCTTGCCCAGCCCGACCTCCTCCAACGCCCTGAGCGCCTGGATCACGTAGGGGAAGAGCTGCAGCGCGCGGGCGAAGAGGGTCAGGCCGAAGGTGAGGGCCTCACCACGCGCAAGGACGGTCCGGCCGTCCAGTGGCGGGTCGACGGCGTAGGGCCGCGGCAGGTCCCGCCCGCGTTCGGCCTGCGGGTCCAGCGTGGCCACGAGGGTGGCGACAGGGCAGGCGGCAACGACCAGGCAGCCGGCGCAGGCCTCCCGCTCGGGCTGGGCGCAGAAGCGGCGCAGGCCTTGGTAGAGGGCACCGCGCAGCGCCGCGCCCTGGTGCTCGTTGAGTTCGACGGGTGTGAGCGCCTCGAGGGTGAACTCGAGGCGGTGGGCAGTGAGGGTGGGCATGGACCTCCTTACTGTTGTGAATAGACCAGATGGCCGATCGCACCGGCCGTCTTCGTCGGCGTAGGCCGACGACCGGCCCGCAGGCCCTGAGGGTCCGATTTCCAATCGGCCGGTCCAAGCGCACATTGGCGCCAGGCGTCGGGAGGGCAGACGATTGGAAATCGTGCCCTGGGGGCGCTGTGGCTCCCCCCGTCGACCTACGTCGACGGGGGGTCCGACTTCAATCGGCCGGTCCAAGCGCACGTTGGCGCCAGGCGTCGGGAGGGCAGACGATTGGAAATCGTGCCCTGGAGGCGCTATTGCGCCGGCCGTCGACCTACGTCGACGGGGGGTGGGCGCTCGCCGGCCCCGAGAGCCTGATTTCTAATCGGCTGGCCTCCAACTATGCCAAAGACGTGCCACGAGACGGTGCCGGTTCCTCCTCGGCCGTCTCCTCCCATTCTGCGACCAGCTCGCCGCTGGCATGGGCTTCCTTCTGTCGCTTGACGTAACCGATCACTCTATCCAGGTCCCACCGGCTGACGGCGAAGGCCCCGTACACCCCCTGCCACTTGGGGCCGGAGCCCAACCCCAGCGTCTCACCGGCAAAGTGGGATGACACGCCTTTCACTTGCTTCACGAGGTTGGCGACGGTCACCGTGGAGGGCAGCTTTACCACCAGATGGACGTGGTCAGGCATACCATTCAGCGCCAACACGGTGCAGCCCATGCCGCGCGCCTCCGCGGCAATGTTGCGGTGCAGCCGTCGTTCGATGGATGGCTCGATCCAGGGCAGCCGGTCCCAGGTGGCCCATACGAGGTGCAGATAGAGGGCGAGTTTGTTGCGTTTCATGAGCATCCTCTCGCTGTCCGGCAGCCCGCGCCGGCCGTCTTCGTCGGCGTAGGCCGACGACCGGCCCGCAGGCCCTGAGAGTCTGATTTCCAATCGGCCGGTCCCCAAGCGCACGTTGGCGCCAGGCGTCGGGGGATGACAGGCGATTCGAAATCGCCCCTGGGGGCGCTACCGCGCCGGCCGTCTTCGTCGGCGTAGGCCGACGACCGGCCGCAGGCCCTGAGGGTCCGATTTCCAATCGGCCGGTCCTCAAGCGCATAGTGGCGCCAAGCGCCGGGAGGGCAGACGATTGGAAATCGCCCCTGGGGGCACTATCGCGCCGGCCGTCTTCGTCGGCGTAGGCCGACGACCGGCCCGCAGGCCCTGAGGGTTCGATTTCCAATCGGCCGGTCCCCAAGCGCACGTTGGCGCCAAGCGCCGGGAGAGCAGCCGATTGGAGTTCGCCCCCGGGGGCGCTATCGCGCCGTCCGTCGACCTACGTCGACGGGGCTGGGTGCTCGTCGGCCGCTTTCTAGATTCTCGACCCGCTCATACAGCGTAAACGACTTGCTGCAGCGAACCTGGCGGTACGGCAACACGATAGGGCGAATGATACGCTCTCTGCCTAGCAATACGCGCTCCTTGCTGTAGACATTGGCGCGTTCAAAGCTCAGCGAGGGAGTGCAATCATCGAAAGGCTGCAGCAGGCCGTCAGCAGCGAAGCGGGGCTGAGCCTCATCCAACGGCAGGTAGCCGGCCGGCAACTCGGCCGCCTCTTCGGGAGGCCCGAGCAATTGCACCACGCCGCCCCGTTTGCCGAGATAGCTGATCTGCACCAGCAGACTGGCAATGTCAGTTGCCCATTCCTCACTCACACCCAGTGCTATGCCAAGCGGACCAACGTGCTGCACGTATTCGCGGAAGGCGATGGTACGCCCGAATGGCCCGGCGTCCATGTCGCCTGCCTGCGCCGGTCTGCGACGCAGCTTGAGCACCTTGGCGAACAGATTGGTTACCAGAGCGCGGGGTGGAGGATCAACCGCCACCCTCGCACCCCGGATCGCGGGCCAGAGACTCCTCGCCGCAGCCACGCCTCGCGTACGACAAGCCGCATCGAGTAGCGCCATCTTGAGCGCATACGGGGTGGGCAGGAGCAGCGACTTGGCGCCCGACCCGGTGGCCGTGCTGGCCTTCAGCGAGAAAAGAGCCACCATCTCATAGCGGGCCAGGATCCACACTAGACACCTCCCGTCTACAGGCCAAGCTGCAGCGTGAACGGTGCACTCTGGTTAATGACTTCAGCCATCACCTCGGCGAACTGCCCCATGGAGTCGAAGGGGCGCAGCGTGATAGCCTCTGGGCGGAGCGCGTTCAGGGCCGCAGCGACGCGCTGCAGTTCGGTAGCAAAGCCCGGGTTGAGCGAGCTTAATGCCGGCGCGGGGATCACATCGGTGCTCAAGGCAACGACGCCCCGAAAGTCCACGATGTGTGGGTTTTGGGCTGCGCGCATGGCGCCGGCGGGCTCTACAAAGGTGTACAGGAGGCTCTCCAACAGCGCGCGGTGTCGGGCCAGGCGATCTTTTTCGCCCACCGCATAGCTCTGAGAGATGTCATTGAAACCGATGCGGGCCAATTCCAGGTTGACCACGATCGCGTATTGACCGCTGGAGGCCGGACGATGGAAGATGGCCTGACCGATGTTCGCCTTGCGCGCTGCCTCGGTGGTAGCTGCGTCGCGGGCCTGCTTGCTGCGCTCGCTGGCATACTTGACGTGGAAGTACGTGTCGGTTTCTACGCTGCCGGGGATGCCTACGGCCCAGCCGTACTCGACCACGCTCTTGCGCGGCAGGGATCTGCCGCCGGCGGTGACGAGGATGCCCATCATGTCACTCACCGCGCAGGTAGACAGGAGGCTGTCGAGCCCCTCGGCATCGCTTTGGCCCTCCAACTTGGTGATAAAGCCTTCGTCGGCGTTGATGCGGTTGGCGTTGAATGTGCGCGCACCTTCAGACAGAGGCAGGCCTGTAGAGACAGCGAGTCGGTGCAGGTGTTCGGCATGGATGTGCTTGAACATGTCACCGCTCACTGCGTTCACGTTGTGCATCTGCCCATCGGCGCCCACGATATTCACCATGCGTGTGGCGATTTGGTTGCCCTCACCGCCCTCATTGTTGAGACTGTGCAGGTCAAGGGTGGCCAGCGCACTCACCGCTAAGGCATACAGCTTGATTGGGTCGCTCATCCCGTACTCTCCCTTTCCAGCCTTCTGAGGCTCATCCTATTCCTTGCTCTAGTCTTCATCGTCAGCCCAAGCTCCGGGCTCTTCATCTGGGATTGCTCCATCCTCGTCCTCCCGCGCCTCATATGGTGTTCGCGCATAGCCATAGGCCACCAAGAGATCGCAGACCACCTTGGGCCCATGCTCGTCGACCAAGCGGACGATATCGTCGATATCGCTGGTGCGCACTCCCTTGCGGAACCGCGTCTTGCGGCGCTCATAGTACTGCTCGTTCTCGGCGTTGTACTCCTGGATGAAGGTGCTCAGTTCGGCGATGAAATCATGGGCATAGTTCGCCTTCCGCGCCAGCCTCTGCCCCAGCCCGTAGCGCACAGTGTAGCCGGACTGGCCGCGGGCCTTGCGGGCCTGGGGAACGACTGTGCTGTAGCGGATGGCGTAGGCGATGTTCTGGAACCCTTCCGACTCAAGGATCGCGCTCAGACGCTTGTCTGTGTTCATGAGAAGAACCTCCAATCCGGTCGTGGTGAAGGACGGACACCAGCGGCTCCGTTCGCGCTGGCTCATATGGAAGGCGCTGTAGGCTGTGGTAAAAGCGAAGAACGGCCGCAGGTCGTTGGCAGACAGGAAATCGCGATAGTCGTCCAGAAGGTCGTAGGCATCGCTATGCGTTTCGTCGAGGTTGCGGGTGATCTGCTCGTGCTCAGCCAGTACCTTCTTGAGGCGTGCCATCTCCTCCGGCGGCCCGGCGTGTACCCAGGCCGGCAGGTTGATGGTCGCGATGTTCATGGTGGCCGCCGAGTTGCCCAGGTTCTTGTAGAAGGCCATCTGTAGGCCCGAGATGAGGTCGCCGGGCTTCTTGCCAAAGTACTTCTCGGAGGCGGTGGCTACGTGGCTCTCCTCTGCGTGCGCCAGGTAGGCCTGGGCGTAGCGCAAAGCGGCCAATACGTCCAGCTTGACTGCGGTATGGCTGCTCACCATGGCCTCGCGAAAGTGGCGCATGATGCCCCGATGCTCGCTCAGGGCAACCTCGTGCGGAGCGAGGACGTAGGTCTTGCGGTCTTTGGCGTTGCGGCGATCGCGCGGGTTGGCTACGATTCGCGTCAACCCCGCCTCGTACATGCCGAGAGCCTTCAGGTACTCCAGCAACCAGAAGCCCTTCAAGTTGCCGGGCGAGACACTGTCCGGCTTGGTCCGGTTCTGTCCCTTGCCCTGAGCGGGGTTGAAGACTTGCGCTGCTGTGGCGTCCTTGGGCTTCTCCAGACCGGCTGCCTTGCAGGCTTTCTTCCAGGCCTCCTCGGCCCCGGTTACGTCATTGGGACTCTGCGCAAAGAGGTGCAGGAGCACGCGCAGCAACTCTGGAAACACCTTGCGGGCTGACCACCATTGACTCACAACCGAGTTGTAGGCGTCAAGCGCTCCAGGGTTCAGGGCACGGAAGATGTCCCAGTGTTCGTGCACGCCCTTACCTACCAGCACATCGAGTTCCGGATGCGGCTTTGCCTCCCGGCGCGCCCGTTTCGCCTCGGCAGAGAGCCCCGCCAGCGCCCCCAAGAACTCGGCCCGGCGGTCCCGCTCAGCTTCGTACTCAACGACGAGGGACGAGCCCAGGGGGATGTCAGTAGGGAGTTTCTTGCGGTTCTTGGCTGTGAGCAGAAAGGGCGCACCCGCAAAGTACTGGCACTGGTCAACCGAGCCTTCCTGTAAGGGCTCCGAGAGCCGCAAGACGTAGGCTGAGCCGCCGTCGCACAGGCGGACCTCCGCCCGAAGCCCTGTACCCTGGCGCAGCACCTCGCTCAGCACATACGCAGCGCCGAAAGCCAGAAGGGCATCGGCAAAGGTGCCGCTCGATTTGTCGGTGTAGTATGCGTCTCTGTACAATATCGACCTCCTCTGTGCGAAGCGCCCTTTTCGTCTTCTGTCATGGACAACGACTGCGGCGGCTGCTTGCTGCTGCAACGACACTTCCTATCCATCCGATTGGAAATCGGGCTCTCGGGGCCTGCGGCCGGCCGTCGGCCTGTGCCGACGGGGTCGTGGCGGCCAGCCC
This sequence comes from Anaerolineae bacterium, assembly GCA_034428955.1. GTDB lineage: Bacteria > Chloroflexota > Anaerolineae > SpSt-313 > SpSt-313 > DAOUGZ01. The sequence continues at coordinate 10,401 of DAOUGZ010000328.1, forward strand.
G
>DAOUGZ010000329.1:0-5924 GCA_034428955.1 Anaerolineae bacterium
GCGGCCTGTGCCTCGTAATTGCACGTACTGCACGCGCCCGCGAGTGCGGCCACGGCGTCAAAGAGCCGCCCCACCGAGCTGGTCGGCGGCGCGTTCAGGCCGCGCTCCACCTGCCGGCGCACGATGCGCACCTCCTGCGGATCCAGCCCGGCAAGCCCCAGCCAATCCTCCGCGCTCAGACCTGCGGCGAAGAGTAGCCCCAGGGCTGTGCGGTAGGGCCGCCGGATGGCCGCCTCGCCACCGGGCAGGGGGAACTCGGCCAGGTGCCCGGCGCGGGAAAAGCCCTGCAGGTCGGCGACGAGCAGTTCACCCCCCCAGATGTGTCCGTCGCTGCCGTAGCCCGTGCCGTCGTAGGCCACGCCGATGGCGGGACCCTGCCGGCCGTTGTCGGCCAGGCAAGCAGCAATGTGAGCGTGGTGGTGCTGCACGGGCACGAGCTGCACACTTCCGTCGCTGCCCCAACGCTCCAGGGCCAGCTTGGTCGCCAGGTACTCGGGGTGCAGGTCATAGGCCACGATGCGCGGGTCCAGCCGGAACAGGTGCCGGTAGAGGGCCAGCGAGCGCTCGTACTGCTCCAGGGTCTCCACGTTCTCCATGTCGCCGATGTGCGGGCTGACAAAGGCGTACTCATCGCGGGTGTAGCAGAACGTGTTCTTGAGCTCGGGGCCGCAGGCTAGCACCTGCGGCATCCTCGCCGGCAGCCGGATTGGGAAGGGCGCATAGCCACGCGCTCGCCGCACCGGCTGCGGCGCACCGCCGGCGACGAACCAGACGGAATCGTCGTAGCGTGCATGGATATCCCGGTTGTGCAGCAGGAAGAGGTCGGCGATGCCGGCAAGGCGCGTCAGGGCTTCTTCATTGCCGGTGGCAATGGGCTCCTCGCTCAGGTTGCCGCTGGTCATGACCAGGGCCGGCGGAAAGCCGGGCGCCGGCTCCAGGAGGAGCATGTGCAGGGGCGTGTAGGGCAGCATGACGCCGGTTGTGCCCGTGCCCGGGGCCACACTGGGCGCCAGCGCGCTCTCGGCACGGGCACGGAGCAGCACGATCGGCCGCTCCGGCGAGCGCAGGAGCGCCTCCTCCTCCGCAGAGATGATAGCGAGCGCCTGGGCCTCCGGCAGGCCAGCCACCATGACGGCGAAGGGCTTGGCCGGGCGGGCCTTGCGCTGCCGTAGCCGGGCCACGGCCGCCTCGGAGGTGGCATCGCAAGCGAGCTGGAAGCCGCCTAGCCCTTTGAGTGCCACAATGCGCCCCTCCCGCAGCGCCCGCCGCGCCGCCTGAAGGGCCTCTTCGCGCTCGGCCAGCACTTCGCCCTGCGGCGAGACGAGGCTCACGTGCGGGCCGCAGACCGGGCAGGCGTTCGGTTGGGCGTGGAAGCGCCGGTCCAGGGGGTCCTCGTACTCGGCCCGGCAGGCCGCGCACATGGCAAAGCCGGCCATCGTCGTGGATGGGCGGTCGTAAGGGATGTCTCGGATGATGGTAAAGCGCGGGCCGCAGTTCGTACAGTTCGTGAAGGGATAGCGGTAGCGGCGGTTGCTCGGGTCCGCCACCTCGCGCAGACACTCGTCGCAGGTGGCGATATCCGGGGATACGAGCTGGTAGGCGCCGCTCTCGGGCTGGCTCTCGCGAATCTGAAAGCCGGCAAACCCCTCGAGCTCGGCCTCCTCGGCGGCGACCTCCTCGATGCGTGCGCGCGGCGGCGCTTCGCTCACCAGGCTCCGCTCGAAGGCGCTCAGCGCCTCCGCCGGCCCTTCCAAGGCGATCTCGACCCCCGCCGAGGTGTTACGCACCCAGCCCGCCAGCTCCAGGCGCGTGGCCAGCCCGTAGACAAATGGCCGGAACCCAACCCCCTGCACGACGCCGCGCACGCGGATGAAACGGGCGTGCACGTGATTACTCACGCCGTGCCTGGCTCCGGACGTTCTGTATGTAGCACTCTCACCCAAGAGACTCTATAACCCTCATAGGCTTCCATGTCGACCACGCGCGGAGCACCAAGCCGGATGGCCGCGGTGGAGACTTTTCCATTATACCCATGAGGGGAGGTCCCTGCAACCGTCCGTCGGCTGGGATATGCCCCTACAAAGGCAGGGCAGTTCGCGCTTGGCAGCCGCACCTCCCCGTCTCGGCGCTGATGGGCAGGAGCTCCATAACCCCCATCAAACCACAAAGAGGGCCACGACGGCCAGGGTGACCAAGACCGTCATCACACCGATCAGCACATTGGCCGGCTTGGTGTTGTGCCATCCCTTCATGATGCGACTGTTGTTGGCCAGGCGCATCATCACCACCAGGATCACGGGCAAGAGCAAGGCATTGGCCACCTGCGACAGCCACATCAGCGGGAACAGCGGCAGCCCGGGGATGAGCACGACGATCGAGCTGATGACGAGCTGAGCCGTATACAGGCCATAAAAGGCCGGGGCCTCATCCGGCGAGCGGTCGATCCCGCGCTCCCAACCGAAAACCTCGCAGATGGCATAGGTCGTCGCCAGGGGCAACACCGATGCCGCCAGCAGCGAGGCTCCCAGCAATCCGACGCCAAAGAGCACCTCGGCCCAGGGGCCGGCGAGGGGGGCTAGTGCCATGGCTGCCTGCTCGGCCGTCTCTACCGGGGTGCCATGCGCAAACAGGGTCGCTGCTGTGGCGATGATGATCATCGCAGATACGACGTTTCCTATCGCGGCGCCGATCATCACGTCCCAACGGGTGTTGGGGTAGGTATCCATCGTGACCCCCTTGTCGGCTACGGAAGCTTGCATGTAGACTGCTCCCCAGGGGCTGATGGTGGTGCCAATGGTGGCCAGAACGGCGAGCAGATAGTGGGTATCTAGTTGGAGAGTGGGCACTACGGCCCTCTGCAACACCAGCCCCCACGGCGGCCGGGCCAGGATGGCCGAAGCTACGTAAGCCACCGCGTACAGCGAGAGGACGAGCAGGACCTTCTCCACTCGCTGGTAGGAGCCCCGCGTGACCAGCAGCCAGACGGCCAGAGTAGCCACGGGCACGGCGATGTAGCGAGATACCCCGAACAGCTCGGCGGCCGAGGCGATGCCGGCGAACTGGGCGGTGGTGGTGCCGGCGTTGGCCAGCAGGATGCCCACAAAGACCAGGAAGGTAAGGCGCAGACCGAATCGCTCGCGGACGAGATCGGTCAGCCCCTTGCCCGTCGCCGCGCCCATGCGCGCAGCCATCTCTTGGACGGCTATCTCACCCACCGTGACCCAGACCAGTATCCACAAGAACTTGAAGCCAAAGGTCGAGCCCGCCATGGAATAGGTCGCGATGCCCGGTGCGTCGTTATCCGCGCTCGCGGTGATCAAGCCCGGCCCCAAGATGCTCAGAAAGAGGAAGGCCCGGCGGAGGATGCCCTTGATCCCTCTCGACATTTTCATGTGATCCTCCTCCGAGTGGTCAGAAAAAGCGCGGCAGACGCTTCTTCCAGGCGGTTGGGATGAACGGGTCGATCGCATCATCAACGGTGACGATGCCTTGCAGGGTGCGCTCCTGATCTACCACAGGGATGGCCAGGAGGTTGTAGCGGGCGACGAGGCGGGCCACTTCCTTCTGCGGCGTGAGCGGCTCCACGGTGATGGGCCGGTCCTCCATGAACTCGCTTACGGGTGTCTGGGGGCCGGCCATGACCAGATCTCGCAGTGAGATGACGCCCTGCAGCCGCCCCATGCTATCCACCACGTGTACGTAGTACAGCGCTTCATCCTCCTGGGCCTCGGGCGAATGGCGCAGGTACTCGAGTGCTTCGTGAGCGGCGAGCCCCACAGGTATCACCGCGTACTCGGTCGTCATGATGCCGCCCGCCGTATCCTCCGGATAGCGGAGCAACTTCCGCACGTCGGATGCTTCGGGGTGTTCCATCAGGGCCAGCAGGCTGTCCCGGTCTTCCTGCGGGAGGTCGCCCAGCACATCGGCGGCCGCGTCAGGGTCCATCTCCTCCAGGATATCGGCTGCCCTCTCGGGTTCCATGGCCTGCAAAAGCGCCGCCTGCATGTCGGGCTGGATCTCTTGCATGGCGTCGGCCACGATCTCGTTATCCAACGTCTCCAGCAGCGATTGCCCCGATGAACGGTCCATGTCGCTGATAATGTCGGCGATGTCGACCGGGTCGATCTCGCGGAGCTTTTCGCGGGTGACGCGCAGGCGGATGGGGGCATCGGCCGGGACCGAGGCCACATCCTGCCAGGGGATGACTTTTTCGGTCGGCTGCCGGCCCAGCAACTGGAGCAGGCGCGTGCTGACATTCTCGACGCCGATGCGCCGCAGCAAGCTGCGTGTGCCCGTGTCTACGCCCACCAGGTAAAACCGTCCATCGGCGCTGTTACGGACCAGTTGCAGATCGTTGGCCCGGACCAGGCGCCGCCCTTCGATGTCTACGATTTGCTGGTCCAGCACCTGGTCTCTGAGCCACAACTCGTCATGAGACGGCAGATACTTGCCCGGCTCGGAGGCGCCGAGGATGATCGAGGGGTGTAGATGGGCCAGTTCATCGACCGGTAGAAGCACGGGGTTATCTCGCCCTTTGAGGGCAATGGCCCGCAGTATGGGAAACCCTCTGCCCGTCTCGGCGACCAGCAAATCCTGGCAGCGGCCGAGCCGGCGGCCTTGGCTATCCCACACGGGCTTGTCGAGAAGCTGACTGAAATGGATGGGCATTTCGCACCTCACCTTGCAGGCACCCACACACAATCCGGGCAGGCATGGCGTGTTCCACGCAGCGCCGTGAGACTTGTCGGAATGATGTGAGGGAGCACCGGGGTTTCGTGTCGTTCCTGCCTGCGCCCGCCGGTCGAGGCCCTCTCGACATAAAAACAGCACGCGGCGAGGAGCCGCGTGCTGTGTAGGAATCACTAGAGGGAGTGATCCCGCTTATACGCTGCCCATCACCTACGGAGGGTCGCAACCCCGGCTATATGCTGCAGGTTCGGAACGTTGGTCCGCTGGTTGACTATTGCTTCCGTCGGATTCCATTCGTCGCACCTATCTGTGTGCACGTTTCTCAACCCAGTGTTGAGCATTGTCCAGTATAGGCCGGAACCAGTTCCTGTCAAAAGCAGCTAGCCGCTTACGCCAGCCGCACTTCCTTCCCCGTCTCGGCACTGGTGAGCAAGGCCTCCATCATCTGCTGGACGATCAGCCCGTGCCGCAATGGCGCCTCGCACTCTTTGCCGTCGAGGATGCACTCGATAAAGTGCCCTGCGATATGGTCCCAGGCCTCGCGGCCCTTGGGCAGCTTGACGGCCGCGTCCTGTGGTGCGCCGTCGACGGTGCGGTAGACGGTCAGCGGGTCGAGCTGGGCGCCGGCCTCGGTGCCAAAGAGTTCGATCTGGAACTCGGGCGCCTGATGGCTGGCCCAAAAGCTCTCGATCTGCAGCCCGATGCCGTTCTCAAAGCGGATGAATCCGCCGCCATAGTCGTCGGCGGCGAACTGGCGCGAGTAGTCCTCGGGCACGGGGGCGAAATCCCAATAGCCCTGGCCGCGCGGGCCGAACTTGGCCCCGGCAACGCCGGTAACGCTGACCGGCCGGGGTTGGCCCAGGACCCACCAGATGGCATCGAGCGCGTGCACGCCCACGTCGCGAAAGGCGCCGCCGCCGCTCTGGATAAAGCCCAGGCTCCAGCTCGGTATGCCGCTGCGACGGATGCTGCGCGCGCGGGCGTAGTAGAGCTCGCCGAACTCGCCGCGCTGGGCCATGTGCCCCAGGTAGCGCACCGGGTCCGAGAAGCGCGTGGAAAGGGACATCATATTCACCACGCCGGCCGCCTCGGCGGCCTCCACCAGTTGCCGGGCAGCGGCCTCCGAATCGGCCAGGGGCTTGGTGATCAGCACGTGCTTGTCGTGCTTGACCGCTTCCATGGCCACCGGCACGTGCCACTGGTTCGGCGTGCCCACAAAGACGGCGTCGATCTCG
>DAOUGZ010000330.1:0-7154 GCA_034428955.1 Anaerolineae bacterium
GCGCTGACGGCTGTGGCCTCTGCCTTTGCCGGCGGGCGCACGCTGGACGGCGATGACCCCGTGGCTCGGGTCCGCGGCCTCTACCAGCGTCTGTACCTGGCCTTCACCCTCCTGGCTCTGCTCGTTACGGCGCCGGCCGTCGCCCATGCCCTCTACCCCGTCTACCAGGAGCAACAGGCCGAGATCGCCGTGCAGCGGCTCGTGGGCGCAGGGCCGGAGCATATCCTGGCCGGCTACGGCTGGAGCGCCCTGCTCATCGCCGCTGTGGGCGGCTTGCTCGGCCTCTACATGGCCTGGGTCCTCGTCGGCGCGCTCAATGCCGCCTTTTGCGGCTCAGACGTCTGGCCGCTGCTGCTCCTCACCCCGCGCCTGCCGGCCATGACCATCCTGCTCACCATTGCCGCGGCCATGCTCGGCGGCCTGGTGCCCGGGCTCAGGGCGGCCGCGCTGGACCCGGCGGCACTGCTGGCTGGGAGGACCCCCCACCGTACCTCCGTGTGGTAGCCGCTTCAGCGGGGGTAGGAACGGCTGAAGCCGTTACTACATGGGTAGCTGCTTGCATCGCGGGGGTAGGAACGGCTGAAGCCGTTGCTACATGGGTAGCCGCTTGTAACGCGGGGGCAGGAACGGCTGAAGCCGTTACTACATGGGTAGCTGTGGGGGGCGAAAGGAGATTTTGGATGAGAAGACTCGTCGTTGTGGTGTTGGTGCTCGTGGTGGCTGCGGGCGGGGTGTATGCCGCCGGCCGGCAATTGGCGTTTCGGCCCGCGCCGGAGGTGACCCCGTCCTCGCTGCAGAGCGGGCCGGTCCGCTCCGACGAGGTGCGTTGTAGCGGCCGGGTCATCCCCGTGCGTTGGTTGGGCCTGAGCTTTGGCCGCGCCGGCCGGGTGGCGCGGGTGGCCGTGGAGGAGGGCGCCCAGGTCTCTGCGGGGGACCTCCTGGCCGAGTTGGAGGGCGAGGATTATTCCCTGGAGCTGCGCGCGGCCGAGGAGCGCCTGAACTCGGCCCAGGCCCAGCTCGCTCAGGCCCAGGCTACCCCGGCCCCGGAAAGGCTACGCGCCGCTCAGGCCCAGTTGGCGGCGGCTCAGGCGCGCCTCGATGCCCTCAAGGCCGGCCCCACGGCCGCCGAGTTGGAGGCGGCCCGGCTGCGCGTCGACCAGGCGCGCAACGCCCTGTGGGGCGCCCAGGCCAGCCGCGACGCCATCGGCGGCAACCCGCACGCCGGCGCCTCGGCCTTGGATGAGGCCAACGCGCGCGTGGCCTCGGCCGAGATTGCTGTGCGCCTGGCCGAGCTGGAGTATGAGCGGGTGAAGGCAGGCGCGAGCGCAGAGGAACTGGCCGCGGCCGAGGCCGAGGTCGCCCGCGCCCAGGAGACCCTGGCGGCGCTGCAGGCCGGGGCGACCGCCGAAGAGCAGAGCGCGCTCCGGGCGGGCGTGGCCCAGGCCGAGGTCGAGGTGGAAAAGGTGCGCGCCGCCTGGGAGCAGGCCGAGGAGGAGACGCGCCTCTACGCCCCCTTTGCCGGTGTCGTCACCTCTCTGGCCATTCGCGAGGGGCAGGCCGTTGTCGGTGGCGCGGAAGCGCTCGTCCTCGCCGACCTCAGCGAGCTGCAGATCGAGACCATCGACCTGACCGAGCTGGATGTCGCCGCCGTGTACCCCGACCAGCCCGTGGAGGCCGTCGTCCCCGGCTCCGGCACGCCCATTCTGCAGGGGCGGGTCAGCGCCATCTCGCCCCAAGCCACCCTCTCGCCTGTGGGGCAAGCGCAATACCGGGTGGTCGTCTCACTGAACCGGCAAGAGCCTACCCTGCGCTGGGGGATGACGGCTAACCTGTCGTTTGGGAAGCGGATTCGGTAGGAGCTTGTATGCCCGTACTCGAAACGATCCTGCTCGGTAGACGCTATACCCTGGGGGAGAAGCACATCCACGCCCTGCGCGGGGTGAGTGTATCCCTCGACGCCGGGGAGACGCTGGCGGTGGTCGGGCCGGCCGGCTCGGGCAAGACGACGCTGCTCAACCTCATTGCCGGGCTGGACCGCCCCACCCGTGGCACGTTCTACCTCGACGGCCAGGAGATGACCCAGGTGCCGCGTTGGCAGCTCCACCGGGTGCGCGCACGCCAGGTGGGCTTTTTGCCCCGCCGGCTCGCGCTGCTGCCCGAGCGGACCGTGCTGGAGAATGTGGCCTGGCCGCTGCGCTACCTGCGGGAGGGTTCCCGGGGCGGCCGTGAGCGGGCGCTGCGCCTTTTGGCGCGCGTGGGCCTGGCCGGCCGCGAGGGGGACCTGCCGGCGGCGCTGAGCCCTGCCGAGCAGCAGCGGATGGCCGTGGCCCGCGCTTTTATCAACCGGCCGCTGCTGGTGGCGGCGGACGAGCCGGCGGCGGACCTGCCCCCCGAGGAGCGGCGCGCGATTATTGCCCTGCTCGGCGAGATGGCCCGCGAAGAGCAGGCGGCGCTGGTGCTCGCCCTGCAGGATGGGGCGCTGGCCCCCTTTGCCGGGCAGACCCTGACCCTGCCCGAAGAGGGGGTGGAGCCGTTGGCGGCGCCGGGCTGTGCGCCGGGGGCAGACCCGCTCAGCCCCGCCGAGCTGGCCGGCGACATCTATGCCGCCGAGCTGCGCCCCCTCACCCGCCCGCTGGCGCCGCTGTTCAACTTTATCATCCGCCCGGCGCTCTATACCCTGGCTGTGGCGGTGGTCATCACCTTTCTCTGCTTCTTTGGCCTGGAGCTGGCCGCGCGCGGCCAGGCCGAACTTCCCCCGGAGGTCTGGCGCACTGCCGGCCGCTCCTTCAGCGAAACCGCGCGCTACCTGAGCCGGGCGCTCAGCGGCGACCTGGGGACCATCCGCCAATACGGCTATTACTATTGGGCCGAGCCCAAGACCGTTTTCGTGCGCGACGTCGTCCTCGACGGGGTGCGGCGCAGCCTGCCCCTGCTGGGGTTCTCGCTGCTCCTGGCGGCGCTCATCGGCGCGCCCCTGGGCATCGGCGCCGCGCTGGCCCGGCGCTCGCGCTACTCCCTCGGCTTTATCGCCCTGGCCGTGGCCGGGGTCTCCATCCCCAGCTTTTTCCTGGCCTTTTTGCTGCAACTGGGCGAGATTCGCTTCTACCGCGCCACCGGCATTCAGCTCGTCCCCCTGGGCGGCTTTGGTTGGGACCGGCACATGATCCTGCCGGCCCTCGTGCTGGCCGCCCGGCCCATCGCCCAGGTGGCGCGCGTCTCCTTTGTGGCGCTGAGCGAGGTGCTGGACGCCGACTATATCCGCACCGCCCGGGCCAAGGGGCTGCATAGCGTGGCCATTCTGCTGCGCCACGCTCTCAAGAACGCCAGCGTGCCCATCCTCACGGCGCTGGGCACGTCGCTGCGCTTTGCCCTCTCCAGCCTGCCGGTTGTGGAGACCATCTTTAGCTGGCCGGGCCTGGGGCAAAGGCTGCTGACGGCCATGCTCTACCACCAGATGGAGCTGGCCGCCGGCCTGACTCTGGTCCTGGGCCTCTTTTTCACCGTCGTCAACGTCCTTCTGGAGAACATCAACCGCCTGGTGGACCCGCGCCTGGCCGGCGAGCGCAGCGGGCTGGGCCCGCAACGGCGCTGGACCGACGTGTTCGATGCCCTCTGGCAGAACGTGCTGGACCTGCCGCTGCGCCTGCAGAGAATCTGGCGCAATGCCTTTCGAACAGGGAAACCGCCTCAACCTTACGCAAGCCCTGAGGCGCCTTTCTACAGAAGACTCGTCGCGGGGCCAAGTTGGCTATCGTGGCGGCGAGCCTTGGAGCTTGCGCAAGGTTTCACCCCCGAGGAGCGCGCGCGCGACGCCGCCATCCGCCGCGAGCGCCGGCGGGCCTGGGCGCGCAACACCATCGGCTCGCTGCCCTTTACCCTGGGCGCGGTGATTATCCTGGCCATCGTCGCCGTCTGCGTCTTTGGGCCGAGCCTGGCCCCCCACGACCCCTTTGACACCCGCGAGCGCATGGAGGTCAACGGCCAGATGGTCTCGCCGCCCTTCCCGCCTTCCGCCGAGTTCCCGCTGGGCACCGACCAACAGGGCCGCGATATCCTCAGCCTACTCCTCGTGGGCGCGCGGCGGACCATGACCATCGCCTTCTTTGCCGTCCTGGCGCGGGTGCTGCTGGGCGCGCTTCTGGGCTGCCTGGCCGGCTGGTTCGCCGGCAGCCTGCTGGATCGGGCGCTCATGTCGGCCGTCGAGGTGCTGGCCGCCTTCCCCGCCCTGCTCCTATCGATGGTCATCATCTTTGCCCTGGGGGTCAAGCAGGGCATGTGGGTCTTTGTGGCCGGGCTGTGCATCGTCGGCTGGGGCGAGGCCGCCCAGTTCGTGCGCGGCCAGGTCATGGCCATCCGCGAGAAGGAGTATGTGGAGGGGGCGCTGGCCGTCGGCCTGGGCGACATGCAGGTGCTCTTGCGCCAGGCCCTGCCCAACCTCTTCCCCTCGCTGGTCGTGCTCGCCTTTCTGGAGATGGGCGGCGCGATGATGCTGCTGGGCGAACTGGGCTTTATCGGCATCTTTATCGGCGGCGGCGTGCGCACGCGGAATGTGATGGACCAGGCCATCACCTACTTTGACGTGCCCGAGTGGGGGGTGATGCTCTCCAACACCTGGCGCACCTTCCGCACCCATCCCTGGGCCACCCTCTACCCCGCCCTGGCCTTTACCGTGACCATCGTCGGTTTCAACTTTTTCGGCGAGGGCCTGCGCCGGCTCACCGAGCGGCTCACCGTGAACCTGAACCGCGTCTTTAACCGCTACACCGTCGGCGCGGCGGCGGCTGTGGCCGTGTTGGGCGTCGTCGCCGCCGAGGGCGCCGGCCCCTGGGGGCGCTATGAGGCCATGGTCGGCGGCTACGACACCTCGCGGGCCATGGCCCATGTGCAGGCCCTGGCCGGCCCCGAGATGGAGGGGCGCCGCTCCGGCACGCCCGGCCTGGACCTCGCGGCGGACTATATCGCCGGCGAGTTCAAGAGCTATGGGCTCTTGCCTGCCGGGGCCGAAGCAAAGGGCGGCTCCTACACCTACTTTCAGACGGTGGGCCAGGACTATTACGACCTCGCCGGCCCCGCGCAACTATCCCTGCGCATGCCGGACGGTAGCGAACTCGGGCCCTTGGCCTATGGCACGGACTATTTGGAGTGGACCGGCGACCACCTGCAGCTCGGTACGGCCTCCGGCGAACTCGTCTTTGCCGCGGCCGGCGCCAGGGGCGCCGCCTCGTATGGGCTGGCGCAGCCGGCCTGGGCCGCACCGGCCGCCGGCCGTGTGGTCATGACCGAATCCCTGGATGAGGTCGCGCGCTATCGCCACGCCAGAGCCGTGCTGCTGATCGTCCCGGCCGAGCAACTCGCCCAGCGCCATCTGCAGGGCGGGAGCCTGGCCAGCCTGGAATCGTTGGATGTGCCCTATCTCTACATCAGCGAGGAAACGGCGGAGCGCATCCTGCAGGTGCGCGGCTATTCGCTGGCCGAGTTGCGCGAACGGCAGCAAGAGCTGGGCACCAACGACGGCTTTACCCTGGCCACCGGGCTGCAGGCTACCGTCAGCGTGGAGGCGGACGTGCGCTATGGCGTGCCGACGCGCCAGGTGCTGGCCATGTTCCCGGGCACCGACGACGAGCTGGATGAAGAGGCCATTTTCGTCGTCGCCCATTACGACGGGCTGGGCTGTTGGCCCGACGGCGTCTGCATCCCCGGCGCCAACGACAACGCCAGCGGCGTGGCGGCCATGCTCGAAGCGGCGCGCCTGCTCAAGGAATCCGGCTTTCGGCCCAAGCGCACCGTCTTTTTCGTCGCCTGGGCCGCCGCCGAGCGCCGGCAAGAGCTGGACCTGACGGCCATGCTCGCCGGGCGCGTCGGCTTTTTGGACGTCTATCGCATTGCCTCCGTCGTCGAGGTGCGCGGCGTGGGCGCCGGCAGCGGCTCGGGCCTCGTGCTGGACCAGGCCTCCAGCGGCCGGACCACCGACACCTTCCGCGAGGCCGCGCGCCGCAGCGGCGTGAGCGTATCCACACGTGGGCACGGCCTGCACAGCTCGGCCATCTATCCGGGCTATGGGGCCAACTTTATCCCCCTGCCGGGCCGCGTGCGGCTGCCCTACGTTGCCATCTCCTGGGACGGCGCCGATGCCGGCGAACACCTGGCCGGCGACACCGTCGAGAATATCGACCCGCAAAAGCTCGAGCAGTCCGGGCGTGTTTTGGCCCTGGCCCTGATGCGCATGGCCGGCGAGGCCAAGTATTAGGGATTGGGGGCTGGAGGATGGGTGCGACCAGGGCAATCGCACCTTGTGGGGGGAAGCCTCGGAACAGGATGTACAGGATGTACAGGATGGCCCGTGCCATGAGAGCTGTTCCTCGGGGCTACCCACAAGGCTGATCCTGCCCCGTGCTCCCCTGTCTACAAGGTATGATTGCCTTGCCTATTAGGGCGCCGGCTTTCAGGCTTCCCCCAGGACCAATCCTGTATATCTTGTGCATCCTGTTCCGTACTCCCCGTCTACAAGGTGCGATTGCCGTGTGGGTGCGACGGTTGCCGGGGGCCGCTGAGGCCACGCGCACACTGCGCAGCTTGCACAATAGCCGCTGCTCCTCCGGCGCCGAGAGGCGCATCTCTGGGGCTTGACATCCGTGCAGTATGCGTATACCATGTATTTACCTGAACCCAGGCCCCGCGAGCGGCAAAGCACCCGCCGCAGCGCCTGGGCGCGCTCGCAAGGCGTGAGGCGCGTCATGACACAAGGGGTAGGGCCTGTGACCTATCAGGGGGCATATATCGTAGCGCCAACCGGCGAGCCGTGCCCAAGCCACCCCGGCACCGGGCCGCGGGTGGGCTCGCGCTCGCAAGCGCTCGCCTCGTGGGGCACGAACCGGCCGGGCGGCGGGAAATCTGCGCGTGGGTGGGGCGCTTGCGGCCTCCAGAGCCGATGGGCGAGGCCGCGGTGGGGCGGGATGCGCCCGCGAGCGCGAGCCGTCTGAATGACGGTAATCCCGACTGGGGGATTGAAACTTCTAATGGCAGCGACGGCGGCGCAGATCGCTCAAGTCTGAATGACGGTAATCCCGACTGGGGGATTGAAACAGGAGTTCGTAGCGGCGATGGGCACGCTATACGCGGTCTGAATGACGGTAATCCCGACTGGGGGATTGAAA
>DAOUGZ010000331.1:0-4422 GCA_034428955.1 Anaerolineae bacterium
GGTAGCGAGCCTCGGCCCACGGCCGCAGATAGCCGCTCTGCACCGCCGCCGCCATGCGTTCGATATAGTGAGCGACCGAATCGCCTACCAGCTCGGCCGCCTGGGCGGCCGGATCCTCGGCCTTTTCCGCCTCCAGGCGCGCCTGGGCGTAGGCCTGCCAGTCTGCCAGCAGCTTGCGCACAACGGCGCCGCCGGCAACCTGAGCCAGGCGCTCCGCTGCAGCAGCCGTCGCGTCGGCCTCGGCCCGGATGTGCGCCTCGTCGAGGCCGGTCCGCAGGTTCCAGGCCGGCAGGAAGGAGTAGAGTGAGATGGCCATGTCGGCGGCAAAGCGCAGAGCCGCCTCCTGCTCCGCAGCAGGCCAGGTGGGCAGGGCCGCTTCCAGCGCCCGGCGCAGCCCATCCAACCGGCCCTGGAACTCGCCCGGCGGGGTGAAGAAGAGCAGGTTGTCGCGCGCCTCACGGGCAAGCCCGCCGCGCACCGCCCCCACCAGCTTTTCCACCGCCCAGGGGGTCTGAGCGTCTCGCTCCTTGCGGATCCTCTCCAGCAGTTCTTTTCTTGTAGTCATGGGTTCCTCCGTGATCGTGGACAGTGGGCTACTGCCCACTCAAGACACAAACGCCTCCAGGTGCCTTCGGAAGTGGGCCTCGATCGCCGCATAGTGGGCCTCCTCATCAGCCTCCAGCGCGGCGTAGAGGCGGCTGCGGAAGCGGTATTCCCCCGCGGCGGTGCGCGCGGTCAGCACCGAGCCAAAGGTCACGTGCAGCGCCTGCCGGGTGTGAAAGTCGTCGAGCGCGTCCGGCAGTTGTGCGTCGCCGAGGGCCGTCGGGTCGGCCACCCGCGCCGGGTCGGCCGAGACATGGTAGCTGGCCCGGTCCTCCGGGTAGCGCTCGCGGGCGAAGGCCAGGATCTCGCGAAAGAGGGCGGGCTGTACCTGCGCCACAGCCCGCAGCGCCTCCAGATAGCTGGTGCCGGCCGTCTTGAGGTGCACCAGCTCACCCGCATGCCGGCTGACAAGCGGGTAGATGCTGAATTTGTCGGAGCCGGAGTGCAGGCTCAGCTTGTACGGCCCCAGGTGCCTGGCAACCGCCACGTGGCCGGCGAAATCGGCATCAAAGGCGGCCAGGTCGCCGATATAGTCCACTCCTTTCTCAAAGCGGCCGACATAGCGCGGCGCCAGGCTCACCCAGCTCACCCCCAGGCGACGCAACTCGCTGGCCACAAAGGCGTGCTCGGCCACCGTCGTAGGGGTCGCCGTCTCATCGACGGACACCTCGAGTTCGAAGGGGCGCTCGCCCGCGCGCTCTACCAGATGCCGGTAGAGGGTGACGGTGTGGGCAATCGCCCGCCCATACTTGGCCGCGGCCCGGGCAAAGCCTTCGTCGTCGAGGGCCACATCAACGGCGCCGCCCAGGTCAAAGGCCCGCCCCGCGTAGGTCCGTCGCAGATCCTGAGGTGAACTCTCCAGGATGGACCAGGGCAGCGCTTCCACCTTGGCCGTCAGGGCAGCACGGCCGTCGTTATCGGCGGCATTGTCCACGTGGTCGCCGGGGTCGATGGTGAAAAAGGTGCAACCGGCTTGCCAACAGAGGTCCACATCCTCGCAGGTCTTCAGATGGTCGGCATCGGCGCCATAGCCGGCATGCCATCCCTCCTGCAACACGGCCCAGGTCGCATCATCCAGCACCTGCTCCGGCGTGCGCTGCGTCCGGGCGAGTTCGCGGATGGATTGCTGAGCGAAAATGGGCGCGAGGCCGCTGCCGCGCACGGCGCGCACGTGCCCGGGCGTGGAGAGGCCCAGGCGGTCCCCGCAGCCCACCGAGGTGCGCAGACCGAGCGTCCTGGGTGCAGCAAAGGGCAGCGCCCGGCGCAGGGCCACGGCGTTGTCGTGCCCCGGCAGGCAGAGCTGCAGGTAGAATTCCTCATCGCCGCTCTGCACCCGCTGCACATCGCCGGCAAAGCCTGCGTCGCTTGGGGCCGCACGGCTGAGCAGGCCCAACAGGCGGCGCCCGCCGGGCAGCCGGGCCAGGAAGTAGATCACACCCCCCTCCGCTACGACGGAGCGAGGGTAGACCGGGGCGTTGGCCATCTTCTGCAGAGCCGCAGCCAAAGCGGGCCGTTCGCCCGGCGCCGGCGAACCGGGGGCAGCGAGCAGGGCGCACAATCTGTCCATGTCTGGGGTCTCTCCCGTGGCAAAGCTTGACTCTACGGATGTGACTGTGTATACTTTGTATACACAGTATAGCCCTTGACCGGAACATTGTCAAGAGTCTGATGGGGATTGCAGTGGCAGAACGGGTCACCATGTCGATCAAGCGGACGGGCGCAACGCCTCTTTACCGGCAACTGAAGAGCATCCTGCAGCAGCAGATCGATTCCGGCAGCCTGCAGCCGGGCGATATGCTGCCCTCGCTGCGCCAGCTCTGCGAGCAGTATGGGGTGAGCATGATCACGGTGCGCCGCGCGCTGCAGGAACTGACTCGCGAAGGCCGCCTACAGGGCCAGCAGGGCATCGGCACCTTTGTCACCGCCCGCAACCGGCACGCGCGGCTGGTGATGGTCATCTTGGGCTTTCATGGGGAAGAGTGGCGGCGGAACTCGACGATCTTTGGCGACCTCGTCGGGGGCGCGGCCACCATCGCCTGGGAGCACGAGGCGCTTTTCTCGGTGAGCAAGGCCGGCCCGGGCCGGCGTACCGCCGACGTCCTGACCTCCATCCTCGACGAACGCTTCTTCGATGGCTTGCTGATCCGCATCCTCTCCGACATCACCCCGCAGGACCTGGAGCCGGTCCTCGCCGCGCAGATGCCCTACGTGGTCATCAAGCGCCACATTCCCGGCCTGCCGATCAACTGCGTCGTCGTCGATGATGCCGAGGCCGCCGCCCAGGCTACGGCACACCTCATCGCTCGTGGCCGCCGGCGCATCGCTTTCATCTGCCCCCTCAGCACCACTGTGGGGCGGGAGCGCGCGGAGGGCTATCGACGCGCCCTGGCTGCCCACGGTCTGGCCTACGCCGACGACCTCGTCTGCCCCACAGCAGACTGGTTCGCCGAGAGCGGCTACGCCGCCGCCAAGGGGCTCCTGGCCCGGCCCGAGCCCCCCGACGCAGTATTTGCCGCCGGCGACATGCTGGCCATCGGCGTCTATCGTGCCGCCGCGGACCTGGGGCTGCATATCCCGGGGGACTTGGCCGTCGTCGGCTATGACGACATCCAGGCCGCCGCCGCCTTGCAGCCCCCGCTGACCACCGTGCGCACCTCTTACTATGACTTTGGCGCCCGTGCCACCGAACTCCTCCTGGACCTCATCGCCGGCCGGGCGACCTCACCACAGCAGATCCTTCTCGACTCGCCGCTCATCATCAGAGGCTCCTGCGGTACACCGCCCACGTCTGCCTGAATGCCCCGCAATCGTGCCGGCCGCCCAAGAGGTATACAAGCAAGGGGCCGTTGTACCCCCTCACGCGCAGGGATTACCGCCCAACCCCCGACCTATTATCGTCAGAGCATTGCGCCGGGGGGTCGCCGCCAACTGGGGCCAGGCCGGAAGCGCCCGGCGCAGCGGAACCGCACGGCCTCATAGCCGGCTGGGGTCCCCGCGTGCCCCAAGGACCGCAGCCGGCCACCCAATCGCTACCTCGCCTCTGCCAGAAAGCGGCGCATCGCCTTGCATTGAGTGGGCAGCGCGACCTCGCAGGGCGCCAACTCGGGGTGCCAGGCCCGCTCCCATTCCAGCGAAAAGGCCCCCTCATAGCCCGCCGCCACCAACCTTCGCATCGCCTCAGCCACCGGCACCTCGCCCTCGCCAAGCAGCACATACTCCCAGGCCCCGCCCACGCGCCGGGCATCCTTGACGTGGGTATGCACCACCCGCCCCCGTACCGCCTGCCAGGCCTCATCGAGGCCATAACCGGACATGTGCGGGTTCCCCAGGTCCCAGAGCACGCCGATTGCCGGGCTGTCGATCTGCCCCATCACCCGTGCCAGACAAGAAGGGTCGACGAGTTGGTCGTGCGCCTCCAGGCCCACGCACACCCCAGCCGCCTGCGCATGGGGCGCCACGCGCGCCAGGCTCTCCACGACCCAGCCCTCGCAATGGCCCGGCTCCTCGCCCTCGGGAAAGATGCCTCCAAAAGTGCGCACGACGGGGGCGCCCAATTCCACCGCCAGGTCGATGAAATGCCGTAGTTCGTCCTCATTCTTCAGGCGCTCTGAAAGAGTGGGGTAGGTAAAGCGGGTGTAGGCGCTGACGGCTACAATGGCCAGGCCGCGGTCGGCAAAGAGGCGGCGCACCGCGGCCCGCTCCGTCGTCGACAACTCGGGCGAGACATGCTGCCGCCCCTGCCCGCGCAGCTCCACGCCGTCGTAGCCGTAACGACAGGCAGCGTCTGCCACCTGCTCCAGCGTCCAGTCGATACAAGCG
>DAOUGZ010000332.1:0-4345 GCA_034428955.1 Anaerolineae bacterium
CGACAAAGCCCCGCTCGTCCAGCAAGTGGCGCACGGTGCTGACGATCTTGGTGCGGATCTCAAAGATGCGCCGCACCTCGGGGTTGGCGAGGAGGTCCAGGTAGCGCTGGCGGTAGCGTGCTTCCACATCGCGCAGGCCGTGCCACTTGCTGGGCAGCGGGCGCAGAGCCTTGGCCAGGAGCGTGTACTCGCGGGCGCGCAGGGTGGGCTCGCCGGTGCGGGTGCGGAAGAGGATGCCGCTGACGCCGACGAAATCTCCCAGGTCCAGGTCGTGGGTAAAGCGCTCGTAGGCCTCGGGTCCGAGTTCGTCGATGCGCAGGTAGATCTGCAGGCGCCCCGAGCCGTCGGCGATGTGGGCAAAGGTCGACTTGCCCATTACGCGCAGGGCTACCAGGCGGCCGCCCACCGTGGCCTCGGCCGTCTCGCCCTGTGCTTCGGCGGCTTCAAAGGCGGCCAGCGCCTGTTGCGTGGTGTGGGTGGCGGTGAAATGGGCCGGATAGGGCTCGACGCCGGCTGAGCGCAGGCGGTTCAGCTTGATCAGGCGCTGCTCACGCTGGTCGCCACCTTCGATTGGAACCTCTCCCGTTCTCTCGTCGTCAGTCATGAGTCCTCACGAAATCGACACAATCTGCAAGCGGATGCTGCCGCCTGGGGTGCACACGACGACCGTTTCGCCGACACGGTGCCCCATCAGGGCTTTGCCGACGGGCGATTCGTTCGAGATGCGGCCGTTAATCGGGTCGGCCTCTGCCGAGCCCACGATCTGGTACACGCAGGTTTCACCCTCGCTGTCGGTGAGGGTCACGCGCGAGCCGAGCTGGACTCTATCGGTCTCCTTGGGCTCGGTAAGCAGCGCGGAGTCCTGCAGGATGGCTTCGATGGTCATAATGCGGCCCTCGACAAAGCCTTGCTCGTTCTTGGCCTCGTCGTAGCCGGCGTTTTCCGAGATGTCACCACCTTCTTTGGCCAGGCGGATGAGTTCGGCAACCTGGGGACGCCGCACCTTGCGCAGGTACTCGAGTTCTTCCTCGAGTTTACGTTTTCCTTCAGCAGTCAGGTAGTTGACCTTTTCGGACATGGGTTCTTCCTCTCCATGGTGCAGAGAACCGGCACGGCCTCTTAGAAATAAAAAAAGAAGCGCCCATGGACGCGACGCTTGCCGGGCACACCTCTGCAGCGAGCATTATAGCGCAGACATGGCGTTTTGTAAAGGGTACGCGGCGAGCAGACGCTGCAAGCCGGGGGCGCCCATGCGGCCCGTCAGGTCCACCGTCAGTGGGCTAACCGAAATGGCTCGCCGGCAGGCGAGCGCATGGATGTCCGAGTCCGGCTCGAGGGTGGCACAGTCGATCTGACGGTCGTAGCCCACGATCTCGCGCTCGCCGTCCGGCTTTTGCCGCACAATGGGGCGCCAGTAGCGCTGCCGCGAAACGCGCGTGACGGCCCAGGGGGTCTCCGGCCCAGCGCCGGCGGGCACGTCTACCTTGAGGAGGTCGACGCCCTCAGGCATGCCCTTCTCAAGGAGCGCCTCGGCGAGCCGAGTGGCAAAGGCCTCCGCCGCCGCAAAGTCCAGGCCGGGCATCGGGTTGTCGTGGTACTCGACCGGCGCCTCCAGCGAGAAGGCGACGCTCGGCACGCCCGAGACGGCCGCTTCGATGGCTGCGCCGACCGTGCCCGATAGGGTCACGTCGGTGCCTACGTTCTCGCCCAGGTTGATGCCGCTAACCATGAGGTCCGGCCGCCGGGGGGCGAGCAACTCGATGCCGGCGAGTACGGTGACCGCCGGAGCGGCATCGATGGCATAGGCCGATACGCCGCGCAGGGGCCAGGGACGCGTTTCGATCTCCCGTGAACCCCAGATCATGCTGCGCCCGGCCGAGGAGTAGGGCGAACTGGGTGCTACGACCACCACGTCTCCCAGAGGCTGGACAGCGCGCACCAGCGCCTCCAAACCCGGCGAGGCGATGCCGTCGTCGTTGCTGACCAGGATGAGTGGGCGGTCCTTGGCCATGTCGTCACACGCCTGGGATCGGGAAGCGCTCGCAGAGCGCCTGTGCCTCTTGCCGGGCGGCGTGCAGGTTGGCCGCATCGTTGGGCCGGCGGAGGACCTGCTTGATGAGGCCGGCGACGGCTTTCATCTCGGCCTCGCGGAACCCACGGGTGGTGACGGCCGCTGTCCCCAGGCGGATGCCGCTCGTTTCGCGCGGGCCGCGCTTGTCGTAGGGGATGAGGTTCTTGTTGGCGGCGATGCCTGCCGCTTCCAGCGCAACCTCGGCCTCTGCACCCGTCAGCCCTAGGGGCGAGACGTCGACCAGCAGCAGATGGTTATCGGTACCGCCGGAGACAATCCGCAGGCCGGCTGCGGCCAGCTCGCGGCTGAGCACCTGGGCGTTGGCGACGATCTGGCGCTGATAGCTGGCAAAGCTCGGCTGCATGGCTTCGGCCAGGGCCACCGCCTTGGCGGCGATGATGTGCATCAGCGGCCCGCCCTGCATGCCGGGGAAGACGGCCTTGTCGATGAGCGTGGCCCAGCGTTCGCGGCAGAGGATGAGCCCCGCCCGCGGGCCACGGAGCGTCTTGTGCGTGGTGGTGGTGACGACGTCGGCATGGGGCACGGGGCTGGGATGCACCCCTGCTGCCACCAACCCGGCGATGTGGGCCATGTCGACCATCAGCAGCGCGTCGACGCTCTGCGCAATCGCCGCCAGCCGCGAAAAGTCGATAATGCGCGGATAGGCACTGGCGCCGGCCAGAAGCAGCTTGGGCCGGTGCTCGTGGGCCAACCGCTCCACCTCATCGTAGTCAATCTGCTCCGTCTCGCGGTTTACGCCATAGAACACAAAGCGGTAGAGCCGCCCGGAGAAGTTGAAGGTGCTGCCGTGGGTCAGGTGCCCACCGTGAGGGAGGCTCATCGAGAGGACGGTGTCCCCGGTTCGCAGCAGCGCCAGATAGGCGGCTGCGTTGGCCTGCGAGCCGGAGTGGGGCTGCACGTTGGCGTGCTCGGCGCCGAACAGGGTACAGGCGCGTTCGATGGCCAAGCGCTCAACCACATCCACATACTGGCAGCCGCCATAGTAACGGTGCCCAGGGTAGCCCTCAGCGTATTTGTTCGTCAGCACCGAGCCCTGCGCGGCAAGCACTGCCGGGCTGACATAATTCTCGGAGGCGATGAGTTCGATCGTGTCCTTCTGCCGCTGGGTTTCGGCTTGGATGGCCGACCAGACCTCCGAGTCTTCTGCGGCCAGGGCGAGCGCTCCGGGCTCGGCAGAAGATGGCCGGGGCGCCACGTTGGCGGCCTCCGGGAGTGGGCTCTTGGGCAAAACAGGCATGCATCCTCCTCAGTTTGCGGCAGTGGTTGGCCTTTGGCAAAGCCTGGGCAGTGCGTGGAGATAAAAGGTATGCCCCCGGCGAGGTCTGCCGGCGGCACAGGGGGAGTATATCCCACCCAAGGGGGAAGGTCAAATCGGAGATTAACCGGAGGAGCCCCAGAATGATACGTTGATTCCGCTTGACTGGTATCGCCGGATTGACAGCGAATTGAGAAGTGGCTTATAATTAGCGAGTCATGATGCAGGAGGAGCCCCGAATGCCCTACCGCGCTACTATCGGCATGGAGGTCCATGCCCAGCTTTTGACCGCTTCCAAGATGTTTTGTGCCTGCCGGGCAGATTATGCCGCAGCGGCGCCGAATACGCTGGTCTGCCCGGTGGACCTGGGTTTGCCCGGCGCATTGCCGGTGATCAACGCCAAGGCTGTGGAAGACACGGTGCTGACCGGGCTAGCCCTCAACTGCGAGATTGCCGATGTTACGCGCTTTGATCGCAAGAACTATCCCTACCCCGACCTCCCCAAGGGGTATCAAATCTCCCAATACGAATACCCTCTCTGCCGCAACGGGTACCTCGAGATCCCGGTCAACGGTGGGCGCAAACGGGTCGGCATCCGCCGCGTGCACCTGGAAGAGGATACGGCCAAGCTGACTCACGCCGAGGGGTGCAGCCTGATCGACTTTAACCGCTCCGGCGTGCCGCTGATGGAGATTGTCACCGAGCCGGACATGCACTCAGTGGACCAAGTGCGCGAGTATGTGACCCGGCTGCGTGCCATTCTGCGCTATCTGGGCGTGAACTCGGGAGACATGGAAAAGGGCGCTATGCGCTTTGAGGTCAACGTCTCTGTCTCTCGAGATGGTGAGTTGGGCACCAAGGTGGAGATCAAGAACCTGAACAGCTTTCGTGCCGTCTACCGTAGCCTGGAGTATGAGATCGCCCGCCAGACACAGGTGCTGGAGGCAGGGGAGCGCGTCGAGCAGGTGACGATGGGGTGGGACGACACGCGCGAGGTG
>DAOUGZ010000333.1:0-3934 GCA_034428955.1 Anaerolineae bacterium
ACGCCAAAGGCCTCGGGCCGGCGTACGATGCGCTCAAAGCCGGCCTGGCGCAGGCGGGTGGTAACGCCGCGCGTGATGCCGCGGCCGGATTTGGTGTCTGGGCTGCCGATGTAGTGAAAGACTCGCCCACCCCGTCGCAGCAGGCGGTACAGCTCGCGGTAGAAGGCTTCCGAGTAGAGGTGGCCGGCCAGGCTGAACATGGGGGGATCGTGGATGATGCGGGAGAAGGACTCGTCCTCCATTTCCTCCACCACGTCATAGCTGTTGCCGACTCGCTGCTCGATCTTGGGGTTCCGAAACAGCGGGCGAGACCAGGGGTTGAGGCGAGCGACCTGGAGTGTGGCCTCCGAGACCTCGATGGTGACGACCTGATCGGCCGTCTTGGCGGCGACAATGGCCGTGTAGCCCAGACCTGTGGCCGTATCGAGCACCCGGCCCACCACGGGCGCCACTGTGCGCACTTTGGCCAGCGTATCGCGCCAGGGGTCGGTGCCCTTGATGCGGTGCATCGGGATGCCCGAGATGAGCAGGGTCGGCGCCTTCTCGGTGGGCATCAGGCTGTAGAGGCAGCCGTCCTCCTCAGAAAAGACCTCGATCGGGCGCGGCCGGCCCCCTTCCACGACGAAACAGCGGTTCTGCGCCCCGGCGATGGCCTCCAGGTCCGGCCAGGCAAGGTGCTGCCCATCCGGGAAGACAGCCCCCTCGGTATCGATCCTCACCTGCACCTCGCTCAGCCCTAGGTCCGGCGAGGTCAGGGCCGCCGGCTCATCGTTTCGCTTGACACGCAGGATGGGCTCCACCTGGACGTGGGAGAGGACCAACGCTTCTGTCATCTCTTACCCTCGCAGCCGATGCCGGGGTAGCCGGTTGCGAACACAGCTTAGGACTCGACCCTGGGCTGATCGTCGCTGCTTCGTGCGGGGAGGGGTGGCCGCCAGACGTAGGCGCCTTCGCCTTGCCGTGCGCGCAGCGGCAGGTTGGCGCCATGCACTACCTGCCAGCGCCAAGCCAGTTCCAGCAACTGGACGGCCGGCCCAAGCGGCCAGGGCCGCCCGTCTGGGATCAGCACAACGATATCGTCGGCCGGATGCCAGCGACGAATTGCTTGCGAGCCAGCGCCGGCCCGCGGCTTGGGGCGCAGAGGTCGCAGGCGCCGGCACAGGCGCAGCCAGTAAGGAGCGACCGCGCGTAGCAGGGCTGCCCGGCGGGAGTAGAGGAAGGCACCGGCCGCCCCTGAAACCAGGCCCAAGGTGAGCATCAGTGCCCAAGAGATCCAATGCATGTTTTCTCTGCCCTTCCTGAACATGTGGCTCTAGTGGTCTGCCGCATTGATTTCGATGGTTTACATGGCGCCTCTAGGTAGCCCCGCCGGTCCACGCTCCTCGCCGTAGCCTGGCTGCACGTGTGCATCGAGGCTGCATGACAGCGTGCTCGTAGAGGGATTATAGCGCAGGGGTTCGGACGCTGTCAATGTGAGGCATTGGGGCGCAGTGATTAGCCGGCCGGCGGGGTTTGTGCTATCATGCGCTGCTAGTACTCAACGGCAAAATCGACGTCCAAACCTCGCAGCAGGATGGTGCCATGCGCTATCTCGTCCTCAGTGACGTACACGCCAACCTGGCGGCTCTCGAAGCGGTCTTGGCCGATGCCGGAGAGGTTGACGCTACCTGGTGCCTGGGCGATACCGTCGGGTATGGCCCGCAGCCCAATGAGTGCATAGAGCGAATCCGCAGCCTCCCCGAGCTGCACTGCGTGGCCGGGAACCACGATTGGGGCGTGCTGGGGAAGCTGAGCCTGGCCGACTTTAACGCCGAGGCGCGCTATGCTGCTGGCTGGACCGCCAGCCAATTGGCTCCCGCCAGCCGGGCGTGGCTCGAGGCGCTCCCGGAGCGGATTGAGATGCAGGGCTTTACGCTGGTGCACGGTAGCCCCCGCCACCCGATCTGGGAGTATGTGTCTGATCCCTCGGTGGCACAGGCGAACATGGAGCACTTTCGCACGCTCACTTGCCTGGTCGGGCATACCCACGTGCCGGCCATGTATCTGGAGCCGGGCCTGCGCCACCAGACAGCCCCTACCCGCGAGGCCTCCCCAGGCGAGGCCCTTTCATACCGTGGTGTACGCTCGATCATCAACCCCGGTGGCGTCGGCCAGCCGCGCGATGGCGACCCACGGGCCGCATACCTGCTTCTCGATGCGGCCGCCGGGACGGTCGAGCTCCGGCGCGTCGACTATGATATCGCAGAGACCCAGAGGCTGATGCAGGAGGCGGGCCTGCCCGTGCGGCTGGCCATGCGCCTCAACTATGGCTTGTAGCGTGTGGTGCCGCGCCCGACGATGCTGGAACAAACCGGGGCCGCCGCGCGTCTTTTAGGTGCAAGGGGTTGATGGCCGGGCGTGCAGCCCGTATTGTAGCCTGTCCGGCATGGCTGGTTCGGCTGTCCTTTTCCTTTTCAAGGGGGTCAGACATGAAGCGTCAACATTGCCTTTTGTGGCTCGTAGTGAGCCTTCTCCTCGCCCTATGCCTCACCGGCTGCGCGGCGGCACCCGCCAAGATGGCTAAGGGCGCCGGCGAAAGCTATGGAGCCGCCGATATGGCGGTCGAGGAGGAGCGGCAGAGTGCGGCTCCGGTGCCGGCGGGCGCGCCTACTGCACCCGAAGTGAGCTACGCAGATCATGCTGTGGCGCAGGAACGCATGATCATCCGCACGGCCAGCCTGCAGTTGGTGGTGCAAGAGACCGAGAATACGGTAGCGGCGATCAAGGCGCTGGTCGTGGCGCAGGGCGGTTTTGTCTCCTCCAGCAACGTCTGGCGCAGCGGCAATATTCTCCAGGCGCAACTGACGGTGCGCGTGCCGGCCGACAGGATGGATGCCTGCCTGGAGGAGGTCAAAAAGCTGGCCCTGCGCGTGGAGCGCGACGAGAGTGGTGGCCAGGATGTGACCGAAGAGTATGTGGACCTAGAGGCGCAGCTCCGCAACCTCGAGGCGACCGAGACCGAACTGCGCACCCTGCTCACCGAGGTGCGCGAAAAGAGCGGCAAGGCCGAGGATGTGATGGCCGTGTACCGCGAGTTGGTCAGCATCCGCGGTGAGATCGAGCGCATCAAGGGCCGTGTGCAGTATCTCGAGCGTTCGGTGGACTTGGCGACGATCAACCTGCAGCTCAGCGAGCGCCAGGCGGAGCCTATCGGCCAACCCGGCTGGCAGCCCCTGCAGACGCTCCGCCGGGCGCTGAATGCGCTGGTAGAGCTGGGCAAGTTCGGCGTCGATGCCGCTATCTGGGTGATCGTCCTCGGTGGGACTCTCCTCGGCATTCCCGCCCTGGTGATCTGGGGCATCTGGCGCCTCACGCGCCGGCAGCGCGAGCTAAGGCGCAAGGCGCGGGCGGCTGAAGCCGAGTTGGCGCAGAAGGACTCCTGACCCTCGCCCAGACGTTAGGACCTGCAGGCATCCAGCCGACCGGACTCCCATGTGCCATGGCGCCGGCTTCTGGCCCGAGAGCCAGAGCCTGGCGCCATGGCGCCTCCTGCCGCTAGGCTGTGTTGCATACCAGCCGACCGTGCTCCCCACCTGCGGTGTAGGCCATCATCCGCTTTGCCCTTATCGATGATCTTGGGGCTTATCCGAAAAGTAGCCGAGGCGGCTCCCACCCTTGCCCGAAGCGTAGCGGAGGGGCCCGCCGGTTTTGGCCCAAGAGGTGCCACCCTCAGGCCGCTCGCCGGGCGTGGGAGCCCGGTCCGCTGGCTTTTCGGATAGGCTCCTCACTCCCCCCGGCCAACTCTTGACGAACGCCTTTTGCACAAGGCGCCCCGCAGGATTGACGCCCTTTGACCGGCAGGGTATAATTCTGCAAATTGGGCTATATGGGTCCGAGGGGCCAGATGGTGACAGGCTACGTCTACGATGCGCTATACCGCGAGCATGATGCGGCC
>DAOUGZ010000334.1:0-8186 GCA_034428955.1 Anaerolineae bacterium
CCTGGCGGCTGCACGACGATACTCTAGTTGAGGGGGCGACCACGCAAGTGAGCATCGACCGGCCCGGGCTCTACTGCGAGGAACTGATCGTGCGCACCCAAGCCGGCTATGAAGACCGCGACCTGCTGCAGGTGCGCGTCTACGACCCGGCGCAGGGCAACCGCCCGGCCTACGGCTGGGCTTACCATACCCCGGTCCGCGGCATCCGGCCGGGCCAGGCCGTGCTCTTTTGGAATCGCCTGCGGGGAACTGTGGGGCCGGTGTGTATCGACTATGGCGACGGGTCACCGGCAGAGGAGATCGGCGATGAGAGCAAGCACGCCTATGCGCACTCCGGGTCGTATGCCGTCCGGCTGAGCGGGCGCGGCCCCAGCGGCGAGCCCGTGACCATCGGCATGCGCGTGGCCGTGGAGGAGCCGGAATCCGGATGAGAGGCTGATGGCCCTGTTCCCCAATACCCTATCGACTGAGGTTTGGCGTATATTGCACAAGGGTTACAATCCGTACTGCGTAAGGTCGTCTTCTGTGTGAGTCGTGCTCCGAGCGAGGTTACGCATTACGCATTAGTGTTTGGAGAGGCGATGCCTGTGAAGAAGCAAATGACTTCACGCGAACGGCTGTGGGCGGCGCTGAGCGGGCAAGAGCCGGATCGCGTGCCTATCTGGATGCTCTACCCCCGCGAACGGCTGGACTGCTACGTCGACGTCCACACACTCCCCAGCTATGCCTCCGTCATGCCCCACATCTGGTCCAGGACCGACTGGCTGGACCGGCGCAGCATCCCAGCGCCGCCCTTCCGCACGGCGGCCGCCCAGGTCGAGGTGACCGTCGAGGAGAGAGACGGCCAGACGGTCACCCGCCGCGTGCTGCACACACCCCTCGGCGACCTGACCTCGGAGCACCGGCGGGATGCGGGTAGCTCCTCCGGCGCCACCACCGAGCACTTTTGCAAGGACATCGCCGACCTGGAAAAGGTCCTCTCCATCCCCTATGAACCGGTGGAGCCGGACCTGACCGCCTTCCGGCAGGCCGCGGCGCGCCTGGGCGACGCCGGGCTGATGATGGTCAACCTGGGCATGCCCATCGGCGTGGCCTATGGCCTGGCCCACCCGGAGGATTTCGCCCTCTGGACGCTGACCGAGCGCGAGGCGCTGCGCCGCTTCACCCAGGTGATGTTTGAGCGCGAATACGCCTTCCTGCAGAAAGCGCTCGAGGCGGGTGCCGGCCCGGTGTTCTTTTGCGTGGGCACCGAGTTTGTGGCCCCGCCGATGTGCTCGCCGGCCGCTTTCGACGCCCTGGTTACACCCTTTGACGCCCCCCTCTTTGAGCTCATCCACCGCCATGGCGGCCGGGTGATCGTGCACCACCACGGCAAGGTAGATGCCATCCTGGAGCGCATCGCCGACCTGGGCGCCGACGCCATCCAGCCCATCGAAGAGCCGCCCGTCGGCGACTGCACCATGGCCGAGGCCAAGCGCCGCGTGGGCGAGCGGCTGTGCCTCATCGGCAGCGTGCAGTACGACGACCTAGCCCGCCTGCCGGAGGATGAGCTCGAGGCCCTGGTCCGTCGCCAGTTGCGTGTGGCCGCGCCGGGCGGCGGCTACATTGCCGCCCCCACCGCCGGCCCCTATGAGACGGAGATCAGCCCCCAGCTCGCGCGCAACCTCGTGCGCATGATCGATACCGTCCACGAGTTGGGGAGCTATCCGCTCTCGCCTGGGATCTGAAGGAGGACAACCCATGCCTGGCCTGCTCGGGCCCAACGAAAGCAAGATCCAGCACCAGACCCACCAGGTCGATTTCTGCGTCGTCGGCGGGGGCCTGGCCGGCCTGTGCGCCGCTGTCGCCGCCGCCCGCCATGGCGCCACCGTCGCCCTCATGCAAGATCGGCCCACCCTCGGCGGCAACGCCTCGTCCGAAATCCGCATGCACATCTGCGGCGCCCACGGCGCCAACAACCGCGAGACGGGCATCGTCGAGGAGCTCGAACTCGAGAACCGCTACCGCAACCCCAACGCCAGCTATGCCATCTGGGATAGCGTCCTCTACGAGGCCGCGCGCCGCGAGCCCAACATTACCCTGCTCCTCAACTGCGCCTGCACCGATCTGGAGTGGCAGAGCCACCAGGGGATGGAGGGCGAGCGCATCGCATCCGTGCGCGGCTGGCAGCCGACCAGCGAGACCTGGCACACCGTGCAGGCCCGGCTCTTTGCCGATTGCTCCGGCGACTCGATCCTGGCGCCGCTTTCGGGGGCGGCCTTTCGCATCGGCCGCGAGGCGGCCGGCGAGTTCGGGGAGGACATCGAGCCCGAGGTCGCGGACAGCCGGACCATGGGCATGAGTTGTCTCATCCAGGCGCGAGAGACGAACCGTCCCCAGCCCTTCATCCCGCCGATCTGGGCCCACGTCTACGCTACAGACGAGGACCTGCCCAACCGCGACCACGACCTGCGGCGCACCAACTACTGGTGGATCGAGCTGGGCGGCGAGCAGGACTCGATCCACGACACGGAGGCCCTGCGCGACGAATTGCTGAAGGTGGCCTTTGGCGTGTGGGACCACGTCAAGAACCGCGGCGACCACGGCGCCGAGAACTGGGTGCTGGAGTGGGTGGGGTTCCTGCCGGGCAAGCGGGAGAGCCGGCGCTACGAGGGGGACCACATCCTGACCCAGAACGATGTGCGCGCGGGCGGGCGCTTCCCCGACCTGGTGGCCTACGGCGGCTGGACCATGGACGACCACCACCCCGGGGGCATGCGCTACCCGGGGCCGCCGACCATCTTTCACCCGGCGCCCTCGCCCTACGGCATCCCCTACCGCTGCCTGTACTCGCGCAACGTGGCCAACCTCTTCTGTGCCGGGCGGAACATCAGCGTCACCCATGCCGCGCTGAGCAGCACGCGGGTCATGGGCACCTGTGCGCTGTTGGGGCAGGCGGTGGGCACGGCGGCGGCTATCGCCGCGCGCGAGGGGCTGACGCCGCGGGGCATCTACGAGCAGCGCATCGGTGAGCTGCAGCAAACGCTGATGGAGGACGACTGTTACCTGCCCTGGAACGTGCGGGAGGTACCGGCGCTGAGCCGGGAGGCGACGCTTAGCGCCTCGGAGGGGGACCCGGAGCCGCTGCGCAACGGGCTGGACCGGCCCATTGGCGGCGAGGACAATGGCTGGCGCGGGCGGCTGGGCTCGTGGGTGGAGTATCGCTTTGCGGGGCCCAGGCCGGTGCGCGAGCTGCGGTTCGTGTTCGACAGCGACCTGAACCGGGCGGGGAAGAACATGCCGCACGTGTATCCCCTGGACGCCGAGCCGCTGCGGGTGCCGGCGGTGATGACCAGGGATTTCCGCATTGAGGCCCAGGGTGCGGACGGTGCGTGGCGGGTGATCGCGCGGGTGGAGGGCAACTATCAGCGGCTGGTGCGGCTGGGCGTGGATGTAGAGGCGCAGGCGGTGCGTTTCATCCCTGAGGCGACGCGGGGCGCAGAGACGGCGCATCTCTTCGCCTGGGACGTGCGTTGAGCACGGCCTCCCTCCCGCAGGGTCAGGCAGTTGGCCGCCGGCGTTGACCTCGTCGAGGATAGGATTCGGCTGCTGGCAAGGTCTGGCCTGGAACCTGCGGGAGGGAGTCCGTGCCGGGTGACGGCCCCTCCCGCGGGAGCGCGGTTGCCTCAGCCGAGGATCTCGGCGACGCGCAGGAGCATCCAGTCCAGCTCTTGGCGGGTGATGACGAGCGGTGGGGCGAGGCGGATGACGGTGTGATGGGTCTCTTTGGCCAGCACGCCGCGCTGCTGTAGTGCCTCGCAGAAGCGGCGGGCGCCACCGGACTCGGGCTTGAGTTCGATGCCGATCAGCAGGCCCTTGCCGCGGATCTCGGCGATGTGCGGGCTCCGCAGGGCGTGCAGGCGCTCCATCAGGTAGGCGCCCAGTTCGGCGGCGCGCTCGGCCAGTCCCTCTTCCACGATGACCGCCAGGGCCTGGCGCGCGACGGCGCAGGCGAGGGGGCTGCCGCCAAAGGTGGAGCCGTGGTCGCCGGGCCGGAAGACGCCGAGGACCTCGCGCGAGGCCAGGACGGCGGAGACGGGGTACATGCCGCCGGAGAGGGCTTTGCCCAGGGTGACCACGTCAGGGCGGACACCCTCGTGCTCGCAGGCCAGGAGCTTGCCCGTGCGGCCCAGGCCCGTCTGGATTTCATCGGCAATCATCAGCACGTTGTGCCGGCTGCAGAGTTCGCGCACGCGGCGCAGGTAACCCTCGGGTGGGACGACGACCCCCGCCTCGCCCTGAATGGGCTCGAAGAGGAAGGCGACCGTCTCCGGTGTGATGGCTTGCTCCAGAGCCTCGGCGTCGCCATATGGCACGAGCCGGAAGCCGGGGGTGAAGGGACCAAAGCCGGCCTTGTACTGCTCTTCGGAAGAAAAGCTGATCACCGTCGTTGTGCGGCCGTGAAAGTTGCCGGTGCAGGCAATGATCTCGCCACGGTCCTCGGGCACACCCTTGACGGTGTAGCCCCACTTGCGGGCGGCTTTGATGGCCGTCTCCACCGCTTCGGCACCCGAGTTCATGGGCAGCATCATCTCATAGTCGAGCAGTTCGCAGAGGTCGCGGGCCAGGAGGGGCAACTGGTCGTTGCGAAAGGCACGCGAGGTCAGCGCCAGGCGCTGTGCCTGCTCTACCATGGCAGCGACAATGCGCGGGTGGCAGTGGCCCTGGTTGACGGCGGAATAGGCAGAGAGGCAGTCCAGGTATCTGCGCCCCTTCACATCCCACACCCAAACGCCCCGGCCACGGGCCAGCACGACATCCAACGGCTGATAATTGTGGGCGTTGTAACGATCCTCCAGCGCGATGTAGCTATCGGCCTGCGCTACATGCTCCTGGGTTCTCATGACATACCTTCTCTCTAGCTGTGCACCAAGGCGGTACCAGTGCGCTCTCATCAGCACTGACCCGCCGGCTGGCAAGGGACCGGCTTTCCTTCGGCGATCTGGGCAACAGCCGGCTGACTGGCTCCGCCTGCGCCCGGCCTTGCCCCGGGAGTGGTTTTTGGTGGGATGGCTGCGTTGTTGGCCGCACCCGGGTGCGGCCAACAACGCAGCCATCCCACCAAAAACCACCTCAAGATACCTCGCCGGTCTGCTGCAAAGCGCCAAACCCGGCAACTGCTCCCTGTGTGTTGCGCTACCCCCCCAGGCGCTCGCGGAGGATGCCGGCCAGGGTCGGCTGGCCGATGACCTGCAGTTCATAGCTCACGCGCTGCACGGGGTGGTCGATCTTGGCGACGCGCGTCAGGTCGATGGGCGTGGCGGCGATGACCAGGTCGCAGGGCACGCGACGGATGGTCTCTTCCAGGTCCTTGATCTGCTGGGCGCCATAGCCCATCGCCGGCAGGAGGGTGCCGATCTCCGGGTACTTTTCAAAGGTCTCGCTGATGGTGCCGACGGTGTAGGGGTGCGGGTCGATGAGTTCGGCGGCGCCGAAGCGGCGGGCGGCGACGATGCCGGCACCGTACTTCATCCCTCCATGGGTGAGGGTGGGGCCGTCCTCGATGACCAGCACGCGCTTGCCGCGGATGGCCGCCGGGTCCGGCAGGAAGATGGGCGAGGCGGCCTCGATGACCGTGGCGCCGGGGTTGACGGCCAAGGCGTTGTCTCGAATGGCGTTGATGCCGGCCAGGTCGGCGGTATCGACCTTGTTGATGACGATGACGTCGGCCAGGCGAAAGTTGGCGGCGCCGGGGTAGTAGGTGAGCTCGTGCCCGGCGCGGTGGGGGTCGGCCACGGTGATGAGTACGTCAGGCTTGTAGAAGGGCAGGTCGTTGTTGCCGCCGTCCCAGAGGATAACGTCCGCCTCTTGCTCCGCCTGGCGCAGGATGGCCTCGTAATCCACCCCGGCATAGACGACGATGCCGCGGTCGATGTGCGGTTCGTACTCCTCGCGCTCTTCAATAGTGGTCTCGTGCTTATCCAGGTCGGCATAGGTGGCAAAGCGCTGCACGCGCTGGCGGACGAGATCGCCGTAGGGCATGGGATGGCGGATAGCCACGACGCGGTGGCCCATCCGCTGCAGCTCGTCGGCGATGTAGCGGGTCGTCTGCGACTTGCCGGAGCCGGTGCGTACGGCGCAAACGGCGACCACCGGCTTGCTGGAGCGGAGCATGGTCTCTTTGCCGCCCATCAGGCGGAAATCGGCGCCGGCAGCCAGGACGATGGAGGCGCGTTCCATGACGTATTGATGGCTGACGTCGGAATAGGCAAAGACGACCTGGTCGACGTCCAGGCGGCGCACCAGTTCGGGCAGCTCGCTTTCGGCATGGATGGGGATGCCTTCGGGGTAGAGCGCACCGGCAAGCTCGGGCGGGTAACGGCGCCCTTCGATGTTGGGTATCTGAGTAGCGGTGAAGGCCAGGACCTCATAGCCCTCATTGCCGCGAAAGACGGTGTTGAAATTGTGAAAGTCGCGCCCGGCGGCGCCCATGATGATCACGCGGATCCGCTTGTCCATGGCATTCTCCTTCTATCTGCGCTTGATGTGTTGAGTGCGTTCTCTGGAAGGTGCCTTTTCTACGACGAAGGCGAGGGAAGGAAATGGCCTGCCCACCCCTTTGCGCCGTGGATCTTGACTGATGCGCAAGAAACCGTAGAATTGAAAGAACTGAACATCAGAAGTTCACAAGTTCGATTCTACCATGAGTCCTGGAGAGCGTCAAGGCATGGCTGAGAACGCCCGGCTGCAGCGCAGTAATCTGACCGATTCCATCAGCCGCGAAATCCGGCGGCTGATCCTCAGCGGCGAAGTGGCGCCGGGTGACTGGCTGCCGCCCCAGCCCGAGTTGGCGGCCCGCTTTGGCGTGGGGCTTTCGACCGTGCGCGAAGGCATCAAGGGGCTGACCTTGCTGGGCATCCTCTCGCCGCAGCCCGGCCGCGGCACCCAGGTCAGCCCGGATGCGCTGCACCTGCTGCGCATACTGGACGTCTCGCGGGCGCGGATGGAGGGCCTGGACCTGGAGCATCTGCTGGAGGCGCGCAAGACGGTGGAGGTGGCGCTGACCGGCTTTGCCGCCGAGCGGGCCACGGCGGGGCAGATTGGGCGCATCGAAGCGGCTCTCGGGGCGATGCGGCGCGCCGTAGATTCCGATGAGGCTTTTACCGAAGCCGACCTCGAGTTTCACCTGGCGGTGGCTCAGGCGGGGCAGAACCCGCTCCTGGAGAGCTTTTACCACGTCGCCCGGGGTATGCTCAGCGAGGCGATCAAGGAGTCGGTGACCTTTCACCGAGTCAAAGACGCCAAGCAGACCATCCTGCGCCAGCAGGGGCGCATCCTCGCGGCCATCACCGCCCACGACCCCAAGGCAGCGCGCCGCCGCGCCGAGTCCCTGCTGATGTACTGGGACGAGTTTATGCGCATATCGGCGCGCAAGGGCGGGTCTGAGGGGTAGGGCACAGCCCGGCCTCATAGCCTAGGTCAGCCCCGTTCGCCCGGCCGTCAGGTATCTGCTTGTACGACGTACGTCGTAACCTGCGGGAGGGAAACCCCTATGAAGCTCCGCGAGCATGACATCCACCTATCGGACGGCTCTACGATATGAGGCAGGCCAGGATGATCATCCGCATCGAGGGCGCCGAAGAGCACAATCTGCAGAACGTCGACGTCGAGTTTGGTGACGGGCTGACGGTGGTCACGGGCGTCTCCGGCTCGGGCAAGACCTCGCTGGTCTTTGACACTCTCTACCACGAGGCGCGCCGCCGCTTTCTGGATATCTTTGCCCTTGGCTCCTCGGGCCTGCGCCTGCCACCGGCGCAGGTGCGGCGCATCAGCGGCCTGGGCCCGGCCATTGCTGTGGGGCAGAACCTGCTGAACCGCAACCCCGCCTCGACCTTGGCTACCGCTTCGGGGCTGCATCCCTTCCTGCGTCTGCTCTACGCCCGCTTCGGCGAGCGACGCTGCGCTCGCTGTGGGGCGGGCCTGGCCGCCTACAGCGACGACGAGATCGTGGAACGGCTGCAGGCGCGGGCCGCGCAGGGATCGCTCCGCGTGCTGGCGCCGCTGGTGCGCCGGGGCGTGGGCAGCCACCGCACGCTGCTTGAGCTCCTCGGGCGCGAGTTCGGAGCGGCGCTGCGGGTGGATGGGCAGCCGTGGCCCGTTGGTCCCCTGGACCCGGCGGCGCCTCACGATATCGAGGTCGTCGTGGC
>DAOUGZ010000335.1:0-7966 GCA_034428955.1 Anaerolineae bacterium
GCCGTGGGGCAGGCCGAGGCCGCCGTGCGTCGCGCCGAAGCCGCTCTGGCCGAACTGGAGGCCGGTCCGCGCCCGGAGGAGGTGGCGGTGGCTGCTGCCGCACTCGCTCAGGCCCAGGCCCGGTTGGGCCAGTTGCAGGCGGGGAGCAGCGAGGAAGAGATTGCCGCCGCCCGCGCAGAGGCCAATAACGCCGAGGCGGCGCTACGTCAGGCCCAGGCTGCCTATGACCCTGTGAGCTGGCACCCGAGCGCGTCGGCCCGCCGCGAGGCGCTGGCCCTCGAGCAGGCGACCAACGCCTACGCCGCCGCCCAGGCCCGGCTCGATGCCCTCGTCAGGGGGCCACGGCCTGCCGACCTGGCCGTGGCCCAGGCCGAGGTGGCGCATGCCCAGGCGCAGTTGAACCTGGTTGAGGCCGGCGCTCGCCCCGAGACGGTCGCCGCCGCCCAGGCCGACGTGGCTGCCGCTCAGGCGGCGCTGGAAGAGGCCCAGGCGGCGCTGGCCAATCTGGAGCTGTGCGCGCCCTTTGCCGGCACCGTGGCCTGGCTCGATGCCCGCGCCGGCGAGCAGGTGGCCGCCGGCCAACCCCTGGTGCACCTGGGGGACCTCTCAACCTGGCAGTTCGAGACGGAGGACCTGGCCGAACTCGACGTCGTGCGCGTGCGCGAAGGCGCAGCGGCTACGATCACCCTGGATGCGCTGCCCGAGGTCGAGCTCCAGGGCACGGTCACGCACATCCGCGCCTACGGCGAGAGCCGCCAGGGCGACATCGTCTACCGCGCGATCATCGTCCCCGAGGAGCAGGACCCCCGCCTGCGCTGGAACATGACGGCCTTTGTGTCTATCGAGCCCCAATGAGCGCGTTTGCGTCGTAGTAGCGACTCTAGTCGCTACTACGACGCAGAGGCGAGAGTCGCACTTTAAAGCCCGCCAGTTGATGCTTGGCACAGCTACAAATCACTACCACGACGACGCGCACAATGACCTCGTAGTAGCGACTTTAGTCGCCCAAGCAGCTATTGGCAGGCTTTCGCGCTGAGTGCGACTCTTGCCTCTATGCAACTTGAGCGACTAAAGTCGCTACTACGACATTGGCGCGGGAGTCGCTCTCCGTGTAAGCCCGCCAATTGGTGCTTGACAGAGCTACAAGTGACTACTACGACGATGCGCACAATGACCTCGTAGTAGCGACTTTAGTCGCCCGAGTTGCGTAGAGGCAGGAGTCGCAGCCGGTGCAAAAGCTCGCTAATTGCTGCTTGGGCGGCTAAAGCCCGCTACTACGACGCAGAGGCAAGGGCCGCGCTGAGTGCGACTCCCGCGCCAGTGTCGTATGGGAGTGCATTCTAAAGAGTAACGGAGGTTGAGGGCATGGGAACACAAGGGCTCGCCGTACACCCAGGCCAGATGCTCGCTTTCCG
Source organism: Anaerolineae bacterium (assembly GCA_034428955.1). GTDB lineage: Bacteria > Chloroflexota > Anaerolineae > SpSt-313 > SpSt-313 > DAOUGZ01. The sequence goes on from DAOUGZ010000335.1 coordinate 1,416, forward strand.
CCTGGGCAGCCACAACCTGGCCACGCGCCTGCCGGCCGGCTCGCTGCTCTCAGCCGCCAGCGCCTGCGGTGTGCAGAACTCACCGCCGGGCACGGCCGCCCTCGCGCTGCATGCCCGTATCGCCGGCCTGACGCCCGCCGATGTGGACTGCGCCTTGGAGCGTGAGCGGACGCTCTTGCAGGCATGGAGCTTGCGTGGGGCGCCGTACCTCTTCCCGGCCCGCGATGCCGCTGTCTTTACGCTGGGGCTCTTGCCTGAGGATGAGGAATCCCTCCGCGCTTTTATCCTCGGCGCCGAGCAGGCCCTCGACCTGCTGGGGATGAGCGCCACGGAGGCCGTCGAGCGCACGGCGGCGGCGCTCTGCGAGGTGCTCGACGGGCGCGTACTGGCCAACAAGCAGCGGCTCGATGCCGAGCTTGCCGAGCGTGTGGCCGTGCGCCTGCCGCCCCAGCAGCTCGCCGCCTGGCAATCACCTTCCTGGTACGGACCCAACCAGCGCCTCGGCGAAGCCGTCGTTTCGTTCTCTCTGCGACCCGTATCGCTGCGCGGGCTGGTCTGCTTTGCGCCCCGGCGGGGCAACGAGGCCTCTTTCGTCCGTACCGATCAGTGGCTTGGCGCGCCGCTTCCGGCGGCTGACCCGGAGCAGGCACGCGCCGAGCTGGTGCGGCGCTATCTGCACTGCTACGGGCCTTCGACGGTAAAGCACCTGGCCGAGTGGGCGGGGATTGGGCAAGCCCAGGCCACGCGCGCCTGGGCGTTGGTGGAGCCCGAGCTGGTAGAGGTGAGCCTGGACGGGCATAGGGCCTGGCTGCTCGAGCGGGATGTCGCCTGCCTGATGTCGCCGCCCACGCCCGAGGGGGTGCGCTTCCTGCCGCCCCATGACCCCTACCTGGCGCTGCGCGACCGGGCGACGCTCATCCCCGACAAGGCGCTGCAGCGCCGGCTCTGGCGGGTGATGGGCAATCCGGGCGTCGTCCTTGTTGATGGGCGCCCCGTGGCGCTGTGGCGGCCGCGGAAGGCGGGCAGACGGCTCAAACTCCGCATCGAGGCGTTCGCCGCCATCTCAGAGGGCGTGCGCCCGGCAATGGAGGCTGAGGCGGCGAGCCTTGCGCCGTTCAAAGGTTGCACAGCGGTGGAGATGGACCTGACCGTGCCGTAGCGGCGTTGGTCGCTCAGGGCTGGGAGATCATGGGCAAGACGAAACGCCAGGCCACCGAGGCCTCCGCGGGCAGTTCGTAGGTGCGCCCGGTGCCGTCCTCCAGCCAGGCCGAGTGGCGGATGATCAGCGCGCCGCGCAGCGTGGGCGCGAGGAGGGCACGGTAGGTGATGACCACGGCGCCCTGCGGGGGGACCTCGCCGGACCAGTGGACCCGGTGCGCGGCTTCGTCGTAGCCGGCTGTGCCCTGGCTGGCTACAACCGGCGCGGAGGGCAGAATGTCCGGGGGGAGCGGGTCGCTCAGGGTGGCATGGGCGGTGGTCGGGCCGCTATTGCGCAGGGTTACTACGTACACCACCTCGCCGCCCCAGGAGGGGTCGTAGCTGGCCGTTTTTTCCGACGGAGAGAGGTCCGGCGGCGCCTGGAGTTGGGCGAGTTCGCCGAGGGTGGCCACCACGGCCCGTGTGATGCGCGTGCAATAGGGCATGTTGAGCAGGCGCAGGGTGTCGTCCACGCGGTGGTAGGTAAAGTTGAAATCCTGCCCCACATCCTCGATCAGCAGGAGCGCCGGGTAGCCGCGGCTCCAAAAGGCCACCTGGTCGCTGATCTGGTTGGCATAGACTTCCTTCATCTCGGGCTCGAGTTCGGGAGCGTAGCGGGTCATATTGCGCACCAGGGCCTGGCCCAGGGCCTTGGAGGCGCTCGTGCAGCCGGTGTGTACCTCGATCACGCCGTCGTCGTTGCTGTCGTAGGCGATCATGTCCATATTGATCACCCCCAGCACGTTCTCGCCGGCCTCGGCCAGCGCCGCGGCATAGGCCTCGCTGCCGCGGGTTCCCTGCTCCTCCGCGGCAAAGAGCACAAAGCGGATCGTGTACACCGGGCGCTCCCGCCCCAGCACGCGCGCCGCCTCCAGCACGGCCGCCGTGCCGCTGCCGTTGTCATCGGCGCCCGGCGCCGGCATGGTCTCCCAGTTGGTGGCAAAGCCCGGGGTCACCCCGGCCGTGGAATCGTAGTGGGCGCAGACGATAAAAACGCCCTCCGATTCCGGGCGCAGGCCCGGCAGCGTGCCGACAATGTTGTAGATGGTGCGGCCGTAGGTGAAGGGTTGGCGGGTGACCTGCAGGCCGGCGGCCTCCAGTTCCGCCGCGATATAGTCCGCTTTGATGTCGAGCCCCGGCGAGAGGGTGTAGCGTGAGCCCAGGGCATCCAGGCCGGGGGTGCTCTCATCATCCTGCAGCAAGGCGATGGTCTGGGTGAGGCGCTCCTGCGAGACGGCATCGACCACTTGCGGCAGCAGGGGCGACGGCGGCGGGTTCAGCAGCAACGGCGATGCCGGTTGCGGGGCAACCATAGAGTAGGGCAGGGGATGGGCGTAGCGGGGCCCGTCATTGGGGCCGAGCTCTACCCCGGGCGGCAGGCCGAGGATGTAAAAGCCGTCGCCCAGGTCCGCCAAGGTGCCGTAGCGCAGGCGCAGCGCCTCGGCCTCGCCGGCGAATTCCCAAATGACATAATAGCTACCCTGGGAGGGCAGGCGGTCCAGGGCGACATAGCCCGGCCCGTCGGCGGCAATGGCCGTGCGCTGGGCCTCGTCGGCGAGCAGGAAGAGCTGCCCATCCCACCAGGTAATCACCCGCGTGCCCAACTCAACCAGGCGCGTAAAGGTCTCCTCGTCGCGGCAGAGCACGCGGACGAGCCAGGGATCGCCCCCGCCCTCGGCCCGGGTGACGGGGATTTGCGGGCCGACCAGAAGCAGCAGGGCCAGCCCGATGCTGATAAAGCGCCGGCGTATTGGGGTCATCTCACTCTTGGCCACACGAGACCCGACAGGTTTCCGAAACCTGCCGGGTCTACAGGGATGAATCACTGGGCGATCGGCGGCACCTTGGAGCTCGACCAGAAGCGCTGCACGCCCTCCGACTCGCGCTGGGCGCTGAGCCAGTCGGTCAGCGCGCTGCTGCGCTTCTGAGATAGCATGCTCTCCTCGAGGGCGCGGTCGGCTTGGCGCTCTTCGACCTTGATGATGTGATAGCCAAAACTCGTCTGCACGACGTCGCTAATCTGGCCGGGCTGCAGGGCAAAGGCGGCCGTCTCGAACTCGGAGACCATATAGCCGCGTGGGAACCAACCCAGGTCGCCGCCCTGGTCCTTGTTGCTGCTGTCGGTAGAGACCTCCTGGGCCACCGCGGCAAAGTCCTCGCCGTTACGGATGCGCTCCAGCGCGGCCTTGGCCTCCTCCTCGGTCGACACCAGGATGTGCCGGGCGTGCACCTGCTCCGCCGTTGTCGGCACCTCGGCGGCCATCACCTCCTGCAGCTTTTCGCCCAGCAGGCGGATCTCTACCAGCGCGCGATAGTCCGCTTCGGTGAACCCGGCGCCCTCTTGCAGGTTCTGCATCGCGGCGGTATAGCGCTCGTTGAACTCTTCCTGCGTCATCGGCGTCGCCGTCGGTGCGAGCGTCGCTGTGGGCGCAGGCGTCGTGGTCACGGTCTCGGTCTCCGTGACGGCCTCACCCGCCGCGGCGACCGTTGGCGCCGGCGTCGGCTGCTCGATGTTGTAGCCGAACTCTTGCTCGATCTCGCGTTGCACCTCGTCGCCGGAGACGGTGATGCCCCGGCGCGCCGCTTCCTGGCGGATCAGTTCGTTATCGATCAGGTCCTCCAGCGCCGTCAGGCCGAGGCTCATAGCCTGATTCTGCAACTGGTTCCGCTGCTGCACCAGGAGTGTGTACAGGCTCTGCTCGTTCGCATCCTCCGAGTTGAGCTGGGCGAGCTGGGCGTCGATCCAGGCCAGAGACTGGCCCATTTCGTAGCGGCGGTATTGCACCCAACGCTGGTAGGTGTCGGTACGGATCGTCACGCCGTTCACAGTGGCCACCGGCGACGCGGGTTCCACGACATAGGTCTGATACAGGCCGAAAGCCAACACGCCGAGGATCAGCGCAGCAAACACGCCGGCGCCGATATAGAGCGCCCTGCGGAAACGCGCTTCTCGCTCGTGGCGAGAGAGCGCATGACGGTTGGTCACTGGGAGCGTGGGTTTACTTCTTTTGCTCATCCTGGCCTCCGGCGTATGGAACTGGGCGCCGATTCAAACAAGAACCACGGGGCATTGGCGCCATGACGCCTCTGCCCCGTGAACAAAACTCGTCGGCCCACTCGCGGGCCGGTTATCCGCGCACGCCTTCCGTAGCATAAGGCAGCAGCGCGAGGTGCCGTGCGCGCTTGATTGCCAGCGCCAAACGGCGCTGGTGCTTGGCGCAGGTCGAATTCTTGCGACGCGGCTTGATCTTGCCGCGGTCCGTCAGGTAATAGCGCAACTGGTCAGCGTTCTTGTAGTCGATATCGCTGACCTTTTCTTGGCAGAACGGGCAGCCCCGCCGCCGGCCGCCACCACGGCCACCCGGACGGCGGCCAAAGCGACCACCACCACCAAAACGGCGACCACCGCCGCCACCGCGCGACTCGCGACGCCCGCCGCCTTCACCTTTTTGTTCTCTTTCGTCGGCCAAGGTTATGCCTCCCTATCGTTCGCCGGTGCGTTCGTGCCGGCGCTGTTGTCTTCATTAGCGGGCTCTGCCGCCCCTCCGCTCATCCCTCGACCGCTTCGTGCATCCAGCAGGATCATATCGGTGGCGACGACCTCCGTCCGGTAGTGTCGCTGCCCTTGCTGATCCTCCCAATTGCGGGTCCCGAGCCGGCCCTCTACATAGACCCGCGATCCCTTGCTCAGATGCTGTGCACAGACCTCGGCCAGGCGCCTCCAAGCCACAATGGTGAACCAATCCGTGGCCTCATGGCGCTCACCGCCGGCTCCGGTCCACGCTCGTTCAACCCCCAGGCTGAAACAGGCCATCGCCGTACCGTTTGGCGAGTAGCGGATCTCTGGGTTACACCCCAGGCTGCCGATCAACATCACCTTGTTCAGCCCGACCATGGTGCTTCTCCGAGGCGAACCGAGCAGCCGCTCGAGGGAATCTCTGCTGTTACGTGGTTTCCGCCGGCTCTTCCGGCTCTTCAGTCTCTACAGCCTCTTCGGCCTCTGCAGCCTCTGCGGGCGCTTCAGCCTCAGCCGGCTCCGCAGCAGGGGCGGCCTCTTCGAGTGGCGCGGGCTCTTCGGCCTCGGTAGTCGGCTCCACGCGCACCAAGAGATGCCGGAAAACGTCTTCCGAGATCTTGAGGAAACGCTCGATCTCGCGGATGGCCTTGTCGTTGAGTTCGGCACGGAGCAGGATGTAGTAGCCTTCGGTGTAGCGGTTGATGGCGTAGGCCAGGCGCCGCTTGCCCCAGGTATCGGTCTTGAGCACGCGGCCACCGTTGCTGGTGAGGACCTGCTCTACGCGCGCGGCAATGGCTGCCACGCCTTCCTCATCGGCATCCGGCCGGATGATGTAAGTCAGTTCATACTCTCGCAAGGAAATGCCCTCCTCTCCTTGGGCTAGCCTCAGGTCTGAGTGTACCGCGCCGCGGGCCGACGGCGGGCCTGCCTGAGGCGGAAAGCCGGCTGGGGATGCTCCCCCAGCGTGCCATAAAGGCGCCGCGATTATACCATCTATAAAGGGCCAACGCAAACCCGGCTTAACAGAAGAGTGCATCCCCACCGAGCCGCCACCGGCGGGGATGCACTGAAAGAGGTAGTAGGCGTTGATGAGCTCCGAGACCGGGCTCCCACGTCTTACCTGGAGCGCAGCGGAAGGCCCGGAAAAGAGCTTGCGATGGCGAGTTGTTCGCCGTAGCGATGGGCAGCGCGGGCGCCTTTGCTTCGCTCCGGCAAGGGTGGGAGCCGCGTCGGCTATTGGGGGGGTGACGTAGCCGGCGAGCAGATCGCCACGTCGTGAGCCCAAAAGTTAGCGCTACTGGGCTCAAGCCCGCTACTACGACATTGCCGGGGAGCCTGTCGAAGTAGCGACTCTAGCCGCTTGCCAGGGACTGTGCCACTGAAGGCTCGCTTCAGACGGCGCTTGACGCAGGGCCTCACAGGAAGCATTTAGGGCTGCGAGGCGGACATCGGCTCTTCCGGCTGCTCGAGCAGCGCGGTGGAGCTTTGCTGTGGGGTGTTCACCCGGCAGATGATGACCGGATCGTCGGACATGGCCTGCACAAAGCCCATCTCCTCCACGCGCACCTCCAGGCCGGCTATGCTCTGCTCGGAGGCGATCTGGCAACGCAGGTAGGCGATCTCTTCCTGCAGCATGACTCGGGCCCGCACCGTATCGGCCAGGCCATAGCGCAACTGGGCTACGGTGCTGGCCTGCGAGAGGTAGAGGAACCCGGCAGAGCTGATAAGGACCAGCAGGGCCATAAAGAGGCCGATCAGCCGCCCATGCAAGCGGGTGGCGGCAGGGCGAACCGACATCCGGCGCGTACAGGCATCCATATACAGGGTACGATGGCTA
>DAOUGZ010000336.1:0-3575 GCA_034428955.1 Anaerolineae bacterium
GGCCGCAAACTGCTGGCCAGGCGCACAGGGGTAACCCTCTATGCCGGCCTGCCCGTGATCTGCAGCACAACGGCCCACGGCACCGCTTTCGACAAGGCCGGGAAAGGCATCAGCGATCCGTCCAGCCTGGAGGCGGCTCTGAGGCATGTAGTTCTGCTCGCCGGCCGCTGAGCAGGAGCCTCCTGCACCCGGCTTTGGTCTGGGGCTTGGCGGGCTGTTGGGCCAGGCCAACAGCCCGCCAAGCCCCCTCAAATCTCCTCACGCATCACCTTCACGGATCACGCCATCCGCTCCAGCACCCGATTCGCCCCATCCAGCATCTCCTCAATGTCCTCATTGGTCAGGAGCGGGCTGACGTCCAGGTGCACCGCGCGCCCCAGGAGGTCCAGCGAGCGCGGGCACATGTCCCGGCTGTACGCGGTCGGCTGCTGTGCCCAGCGCCAGGGGCCGCCGCGCTCCGTCCAGGTGCGCTGCTCGAGGATGGGCGTCCAGTGCGCGTAGACGTGATAATCCGGCGCTTCGGGCCGGTAGAGGACGCCGGACTGGATGCTCTCCGCATCCAGCGCCTGGGCGATCCGCCCGGCCTGCCCTGCGTCCTGGGCAAAGAAGATCAGTGCCACCGCCGCATCGCCCTCGGGGTCCGCCAGCTTGCGAAAGGCCAGGCCCTTCCGCTGCAGCACGTCCGTCAGCCCCGCCCGCAGCAGGCGCTTGCGCTCGCGCATCGCCCCGAGCAGCCCCTCCAGCCGCCCTAACTGCACCAGGGCCACGGCGGCCTGCAGCTCCGACAGGCGATAGTTCACCCCGCAGAGGGTCTCCTCCGGCGAGAAGGCCAGCCCGGCGATGACATCGTGGTACATCACGGCGCGCTTCCAGGTCTGCTCCTCGTTGGTGACCACCATGCCGCCCTCGCCGGCGGTGATGATCTTGTTGAACTGCAGGCTAAAGCAGCCCACGTCGCCCAGGCTACCTAGGCGCCGCCCCTTGTAGCTCGCGCCGTCCGCCTGTGCCACATCCTCGATGACCTTTAGGCCGTGCCGGCGCGCGACCTGCAAGAGTTCGTCCATGCGGCAGGGGGCGCCACGCATATGCACCGGCATGATCGCCTGCGTAAAGGGGCTGATCTTGCGCTCCACATCCTCCGGGTCGAGGGTCAGCGTCTCATCGACCTCGGCGACTACCGGCACCGCCCCCACAGCCACCACCGCTGCCGCCGAGGCGATCCAAGTATAGGCCGGCACGATCACCTCATCCCCCGGACCCACGCCGATGGCGCGCAACCCCGTGACCAACGATGCCGTGCCCGAAGTCATCGCCAGAGCGTGGCGCGCGCCCATAAAGCCCGCAAAGGCCTCCTCCAACTCTGCCGCCCGCGAAGGGCCCGGCTCGTGCCCATAGTGGCGGAAGAGGCGCTTGCGCCGCAGCACATCCAATACTGCGTGCTCCTCCTCTTCGCCGATCGCCATCCCACCTGGAAACATTGGCGGGCTCTTGCGCTTCTTGGGCCTGGGTTGTTCGGACATAGTAGGCCTCCTTTTCGTGGGATGCATTCTCACATTAGCGGGGCCAGCAACCTCTCCGCATTCCGGTGAAAGATGTTGTGCCGGTCCTCGTCGCTGATCGCCGCCGAGAGCAATGCGCCCACGGCCTGGTGTGGGTCGAACCAGGGCAGATCCGTGCCAAAGAGCAGCCGCTCGGACCCGACCTCGGCGCAGAGTTTCTCAAACACGCCCCGATCATCAAAGAGCGCGGTCAGCTCTAGGTAGACGTGGGAAAAGTCGCGCGCCATCTGCACGGCCGCATCCCAGTTGGCGTGCAAAGAGTGCCCCAAGAGCAGCCGCACCCGCGGGTAACGCTCCGCCACCTCGCGCACGGCTGCTGGCCCACAGAAGGAATCCTGCTCCCAGGTGTGCGCCAACACCAGCAGCCCTCGCTCGTCCGCAAACTCCCAGGCCTGCCGGTAACGCGGGGCGCCCAGGCGCACGCGGTGCCAGGCCGCATGCATCTTGAGCCCTACGTACACGTCAGAGTGCTCATCCCAGGTGGCCAGGTCCCTCTCCACAAGCTCCGGATAATGGGGGTTCACGGCGCAATAGGCGCGCAGCCGGTCGGGGTAGCGGCGCACCGCCTCCACCGCCAGGCGGTTGCCCACATCCGGCGAGGCCAGGGCCATGTGATGAGAGAAGACAAGCCGGCGCACGCCACACTCGTCCATTGTGCGCAGCATATCCTCCGCCTCGGCCCGCGGGAAGTAGATCGAGTGCCACACGCCCATATGCCCGTGCATGTCATAGATCGGGCAGGAGGCCGACTTGCCGTGCTCCCAGAACTCGCGCGCCAGGGCCGAATCGCCGATCATTCCATCACCTCCGCCAGGATGCGCTCCAGGTTGCCCGCGGCGATCTGGGCCTTGGCCTCCTCGGAAATCTGGGCGTGGCGCAGGGCCAACATCATCCCACCCGGGTACAGCTCTGGGAAGCCGGTGCCGAAGAGCAGCCGGCTCGGCCCATAGTCCGCCACCAGCGCCTCGATGCCGCCATCGAGCAGGTAGCGCGATGTGTCCACATAGGTATGGGGGTAACGCTCCAGGAGGGGGCGGAACAGCCGGTCCTGGCCCCAGCAGCCGTGGTCGCAGAGCACGCAGACCAGCTCCGGGAACTCGGCCAGGAGATTGTAGGCACCGTGCCAATCCATGCCCCGCTGCAGCGAGAGGAAGAGGGGCACCCGCCGCGCCGTCATCGCCTCCAGCAGTTCGCCCAGCGAGGCGGCGTTGGCCATATACTTGTGCGACATGGGAAAGATGCGCAGCGCCGCCACCCGCGCCTCGCGCATGAGGCGAAAGAGCTCGAGCGGCGGCGGGAACTCGTGCGTCTGGTTGGGCAACACCGTCCAGCAGCCCAGCAGGCGCGGGTGCGGGGCGATGGCCTCGGCCAGCAGGCGGTTCCCCACCTGCGGCGAGGCATCGTGCTGGGCGATGTGCCACACCAGCGCCCGCTCGATCCCCGCCCGGTCCATCTCCGTCAGGAGTGCCTCGGCCGTGGGCACCGGCAGCAGCGGCCGGATCATTGGCTGGCCGAAGAACGCATTGCAGTCGAAAAAGTGCATGATCAGCCTCCCAGGCCAAGCCGCGCTACAGCCAGACAGCGCCCCCGGCATCCTGCATGCAGTACGCCGATAGCACCTTGTTGATCCCCAGTGCCACGTGGTGGCAGTCGGCCTCGGACCACCACTGATCCATCGGCACCGAGATGACCCGCTCAAAGAGGTCGTCGGCCACCGGGCAGTCGCCCCGGGCGTAGGTGATGCGGCCGCCGCGCTCGCGGTAGAGCGGGCACTCGTAGGGGCAGCCCTCGCCCGAGGGGCTCACCTTGTCCACAATGGGGAACATATCGTGATAGATGTGCCAGTCCGGCCGGGCGTTGCGGCCGCGGATTGTGGCGCCGACTCCCTCCGCGCGCAGCGCCTGCACGATCCTCTCCCCCAACTCGACCGTCTCGGCGAAGAAGCGCAACAGGTAGCCGACTTCCCCCTCGGGATCGTTGAGCTTCTGCGGGGTGATCTCGCGGTAGGTCTGGAGC
>DAOUGZ010000337.1:0-47215 GCA_034428955.1 Anaerolineae bacterium
ACGCTCTACGAGTCGAGGGGCCTCGTGGTTGCGCGAGGCGATCAATGACGCGGCACTACACGCGCTCGAGGATTCGGCGCAGGCGTGGGGCGATCTCACGGAGTGCCGCCGGCACATCCTCACCCTGCAGGATGGCCCGGCCCAGCGCCGAGTTCTTGAGGTCGATCAGGTCACTTTCGAGAGCACTCGTCACCGCTACGTCGCTTTGAATGCGGCCGTCGCGCAGGGTGATCACGCGCCGGGTGGCGCGGGCGACCTCGTGGTTGTGCGTCACCACGATCAGGGTCGTGCCCTGGCTTTGGTTGAGCTCGGTCAGGAGGGCCATGATCTCGGCGGTCGTTTTGGAATCGAGATTGCCGGTGGGCTCATCGGCCAGGACGATAGCCGGGCGGTTGGCCAGAGCGCGGGCAACCGCCACACGCTGGCGCTGGCCGCCCGAGAGCTGGCTGGGCATAAAGCCGAGGCGGTCGCCCAGGCCGACCAACTGCAGCAGTTCCGTTGCCCGCCGGCGGCGCTGCACAGAGCGCGGGGTCGTCTCGTACATCGGCACCTCGACGTTCTCGCGCGCGGTCAGAGTGGGGATCAGGTTGTGCGTCTGGAAGACAAAGCCGATGGTCCGGCTGCGAAAGCGGTCCAGGTCGCGCACCTGGGAGAGCGGCGTGCCGCCGATAATGACCTCGCCCGCCGTCGGCCGGTCCAGCGCACCCAGCAGGTTGAGCAGCGTCGACTTGCCCGAGCCGGAAGGCCCAACGATGGAGATAAACTCGCCGGAGCGCACAACGAGGTCAACCCCATCCAGCGCTCGCACCGTGAGGCCGTTGCCGTAGACCTTGGTCAGGTTGCGCGCCTCGACGACGGTTTTGTGTTCTGACATATCCGTACCCCATCCATTGTCTGCTGTGGCTCTATTCATAGCGCAGCGCCTCCACGGGCTGCAGGCCAGTGGCGCGCCAGGCGGGGTAGAGGCCGCCCAGCGCCCCAAGGGCCAGCGCCAGGAGCAACGCAGCGATCAAGTGCCCGGGCGAATAGGCCGGCGTGAGAAAGCTGCCAAAGGCCGGCTCGTAGGTGAGCAGGAAGCTCAGGCCCACGCCCAGCACCATGCCGGCCACGGCGCTCAGGGCGCTCAGAGCGAGAGACTCGGCCATGACCATGCCCAGCACCCGCCGGCGTCGCCAGCCCAGCGCCCGCAGCACGCCAATTTCCTGCGTGCGCTCAAAGACGCTCATCAGCATGGCGTTCATCATCACGATGCCGCCGACGACAACCGTCAGCGCCACCAAGGCGCCCAGCATGGCGTCCAGAGTGGCAAAGTCCTGCATGCGCTCGGTCAGCCCGCTCGGCTTGCTGACAATGACCTCCGGGAAGCGGGCCTCCAGCCGCCGCGCCATCTCGTCGGCCTGCTTGGGGTCCTGGAGGGTAATGGCCAGGAGCGATGCCTGGCGCTGCTTGCCGAAGAGCGGCTGGGCCTCCCTGAGGGCGATGACGCCCCCGCTATCCTCAAAGGCTAGGCCGTTCTCATAGATGCCGACGACGAGATAGCTCGCCCCCGATAGCTGCATCCTGTCACCCACGCCCTTCTTCAGGCTGTTGGCTGCCTGGCGGCCGAGCAGGGCCTCCCGCGGGCGCTGGATGGCGCGGCCCTCGCGGATGCGGTAACGCTGGATATACTCCTCGCGTGGGTCCAGCCCAAAGACCAGGAAGAAGGGCACCCCAGGCCCGCTGGAGATGCCCAGGACGATGCGCGAGACCGAGCGGACCTCGGGCTGCGCCTCGATGCGCTGGGCGACCCGCTCATCGATGGCCGAGAAAGAGATGTCGGAGGCATTGGCCTGCTCAGCCACCAGATCGGCCTGACCGGCGCCGGCGATCTGGGTAAAAGCCACGCGCACGCCGTCGCTGATGGCCAGCAGCATGACGACAAAGCCCACGCCCAGGCCGAGGCCGGCCGCGGTGACCAGGGTGCGCGTGGGCCGCCGCCAGAGGCTGCGCAGGGCGCCCGTGCCCGGCAGGCGGGTGAGAGCACGCGAGGCCCGCCCAAAGCGCACCGCCGCGCCGCCCTCGGCGCGCATGGCCTCCACCGGCGCCAGTTGCGCCGCGCGCCAGGCGGGGTAGAGGCCACCGACGCTGCCCAGGAGAAGTGCGGTGGCGACGGCCTGCAGCAGTATGGTCGGTGTGATGGTGCCCTGCAGGAGGGATTCCACCGACGGCGACAGCCTCACCAGCGCCGTCAGGCCGATGCCGAGGGCCACGCCCAGGCCACCGCCGATCAGGGCGAGGACGACGGACTCGCCCAGCACCATGCCGATCACCCGCCGGCGCCGCCAGCCCACCGCGCGCAGCACGCCGATCTCGCGCGTGCGCTCAAAGACGCTCATCAGCGACGTGTTCATCATGCCCAGGCCGCCCACGAACACGGCAAAGATCCCCAAGAACCAACCGAAGGAGCGGGTCATGTCCATCATCTCGCTCTGACGGGTGGGCTCGCCGGAGCGGGTGGCCGAGAGGTCGGGCCAGCGCGCTTCGATCTGCTCTTTGACCTCGTCGATGCGGCGCGCCTCCTTGACCATGACGTTGAAATAGCTCACCTGGCGCCGCTTGTCGAAAGCGCGCTGGGCATCGGCGAGGGTGATTACGGCCCCGCCGTCCTCCAGCCCGGTGCCCGTCTCATAGATGCCGACAACGCGGTAGGTCAGGCCATTGAGGCGAAAGCTGTCGCCGACCTGTTTCTTAAAGCTCTTGGCGGCCAGCTTGCCCAGCAGGATCTGCCGGCGACCGCTGAGGGGCCCGCCCTCGATCAGGCGGTAGTGGCCGATCTTGACCCCGCGCGGGTCTTCGCCGCTGACGATAAAGTAGGGCGCCTCGGGCATCTGCACCACACCCGTCACCGTGCCCGAGACGTGCGAAACGCCGGGCATCTGCCGCAGCTCGGCCGCCAGGCTCTCGTCGAGGCCGCTAAAGATAGTGGCCAGAGCATCCTTCTGCACCACAGTCAGGTCGGCATTGGCCGAGGAAAAGGCGCGGTCAAAGCCCGTGGCGAACCCCTCGGCAAAGGCGGAAAAGGAGACCACCGCCGCCACACCAACGGCGATGCCGAGGACGGTCAGCAGTGTGCGTGTTTTGCGAAACCACAGGTTCTTGAGGATCATCGGCTACATCCTGGGGAAAGGGGGCTGAAGGAGACCGACTCCACAGACCACGAACAACAGCAATAGCAGGTATAGCATGGATTACGTGCCCGGTCAACAGCAGCCTTGGCCGGTTCCCGAAACGCCCCTACAGTCCGCCCTTGACTCCACTGCAGTCATCGGCCTGCCCCTGTTCTCCTGTAGGTTGGGTTCTCATCGTCGATATCCCAACGCTGCGGGTTTTCGTCGATGTAGCGCCGTATCCGCTCCAGTTCACGCACGTCACGGATGATGTGCTCATAGTAATTCCGTTGCCAGACGGGCATATCTGCCGCTCCGGCCATCTCCCTGGCCCGCTTCGTCACAGCCGATTTGAAGGAGCGCACGATAGCCCCCAGCGAGCCTGGCGGAACGCATGGTGACGCCGGTGTATGGCGCCGTAGGGGCGCAGCATGCTGCGCCCCTACGGAATGCGCCCCTACAGAATGCGCCCCTACGGAATGCGCCCCAATCACGATGATCCCATGCACATGGTTGGGCATAATCACCCATGCATCGATCGTGACGGTCGCGAAATGGTGCGGAATGGCCTGCCAACACACTGCCGCCACCGCGCCCAGAGGGCTGATCTGCACCACCGTGTCCACCACCTCGCCGAAGAGGCATTCACGCCCGGCGGTGACGAGGGTGACGAAATAGGCACTCGCCTGGGTATAGTCGTAACCAGGCAGGCGAATCGATCTGCGATGATGCCGATCCCTGTCATAGGCCACAACGTTCCCTCCTTCGGCGTGTCCATTACATCGAGGGCGCCGACGGTCCGTGTAGGGGCGCAGCATGCTGCGCCCCTACACGGATCGTCGACGCCCCCACACGGAACGTCGGCGCGCTTCAGAACCGCTTGGTGTATACGTGACAGTAGGGTCGGCTTCCCTTCTTGCGGTAATAGTCCTGATGGTACTCCTCGGCCCGCCAGAAGGTGCTCACGGGGCGCACCTGCGTCACGACGTTGTAGCCTTTGCCTTTGAGGGTATCGATCAGGCGCTCGGCCGTCTTGCGCTCCTCCTCGTTGCTGTAAAAGATCGCCGACTGGTACTGCTCACCGATATCCGGGCCCTGGCCGCCGGCCTGGGTGGGATCGTGGATCTCGAAGAAGAGGCGGGCCAGATCCTCATAGCTCACGACGCGCGGGTCGTAGCGAACCTCCACGACCTCCAGGTGGCCGGTGCCGCCGCGGCAGACCTCCTGATAGGTGGGGTTGGCCTTGCTGCCGCCCATATACCCGGAGACGGCCGAGATGACCCCGTTGCGCTGCTCGAAGCAATGCTCGACACCCCAGAAGCAGCCGCCGGCGAAGTAGGCTTTGCCGGCGGCCGGCGCGTCGCCTTGCTCGGGCCCAGAGGCCGGGTTCGCGCTATGGGGCGCAAGGCTGTTTTCCATCCTGCTACTCATCGCCATTCGCTCCCTGCTTGATTGCGCGCCGACAGGGACGTTGGGGCAGAGTCCCTCTGCGCTCAGGTTGACCGCTGCAGCGCATCATACCCGTGCCCGAGGTGTGCGTCAAGGAGGATGCGAGGCTTCCCCGCCGCAAGGCCGTTGACATCCTTCTTCCCCTGTGCTATACTTGCCCCATCAGCACGGTGAGCATCCAGACCTTGCAGTCTGCTTACAACAGGGCCGTTGTGTAGCGCGGCCCCTTTTTGATTCCCTGGGGTTTCTCCAAGAGGCCGCTTTTCTTCTGGGAGACATGGGAGATGAGACCATGAATGTCTTGAGCAACCTAGCGAGCGAGGCCCTGACGTTCGACGACGTCCTCCTGGTGCCCGGCAAGTCGAGCGTGATGCCCTCCGAGGTGAGCATCTCTTCCTACCTGACCCCCACGATACCCCTCCCGATCCCCCTCGTGTCTGCTGCGATGGATACCGTGACCGAGGCTCGCCTGGCCATCGCCCTGGCCCGTGAGGGCGGCATCGGCATCGTCCACCGCAATATGACGCCCGAGGCCCAGGCCGACGAGGTGGACAAGGTCAAACGCTCCGAATCCGGCATGATCGTAGACCCCATTACCCTGCCCCCGACGGCAACCCTGGCCGATGCGGAGGGCCTCATGGCCCGCTACCACATCTCGGGCATTCCCATTACCGACCGGGGCGGCCGCCTGGTCGGCATTCTGACCAACCGCGATATCCGCTTTGTTGAGGATTTCAGTCGCCCGGTGACCGAGTACATGACCCACGACAGGCTCGTCACCGCGCCCCTGGGCACGACCCTCGAAGAGGCCAAGGCCATCCTGCAGGAGCACCGCATCGAAAAGCTCCCCCTGGTCGACGAGCAGGGCTGCCTCAAGGGCTTGATTACGGTCAAGGACATCCAGAAAAAGCGCGACTATCCCAATGCCGCCCAGGACGGCCACGGCCGCCTGCGCGTGGGCGCCGCCGTCGGTGTGGGGGCCGACCTGGAGGTGCGCCTCAACCTGCTGACGGCCGCCGGGGTCGACGTGGTGGTGGTGGATACCTCCCACGGGCACACGGAAGGCGTCATCGGCGCCGTGCGCCGGGTCAAGGCCAGCTATCCCAACCTGCCCGTGATCGCCGGCAACGTGGTCACAGCCGAGGGCACGCGCGACCTGATCGAGGCAGGGGTTGATGCCGTCAAGGTGGGCGTGGGCGCTGGCTCGATCTGCACGACGCGCATCGTGGCCGGCGTGGGCATGCCCCAGCTTTCGGCCGTTGCCGACTGCGCCGAGGCCGCTCGCCCCTACGGCATTCCCATCGTCGCCGATGGCGGAGTAAAGTTCTCGGGCGATATCGTCAAGGCCCTGGCGGCGGGCGCGCAGACGGTGATGCTGGGCAGCCTCTTCGCCGGCCTGGAGGAGAGCCCGGGCGAGATCGTGCTCTACGAGGGGCGCAGCTTTAAAGAGTATCGGGGTATGGGCTCGCAGGCGGCCATGGGCGGGCCGGCGCGCGACCGCTACGCCCTGGGGCCCGATGAGGGGCCGCGCAAGGTCGTCCCGGAGGGGATCGAGGGGCGCGTGCCCTACAAGGGCCGGCTGCGGGAGTACGTGTTCCAGGTGGTGGGCGGCCTGCGCCACGGCATGGGCTATGTCGGCGCCGCCTCGCTGGAAGAGTTGCGCCAAAAGGCACGCTTTGTGCGCATCAGCAACGCCGGCCTGCTGGAGAGCCACCCCCACGATGTGTACATCACCAAAGAGGCGCCCAATTATCGTGCGCCGTCGGGCGAGTAGCGTCAAACGTCAAGACGTACTGCGTACTATGTAATGCGTAACCTCGCATCAGGCAACACGCGTAGCACGGACAGATATTACGCAGTACGCAGTAGACATCCGCACCACGTCTGACGAATGACGCTTGACGCTTCACGTTTCTTCCAAGGAGAGCATGTTGTACCGAGTCGTTGTCGCGGCGGCCCCCGGCCATACGGACCCGCGGGGGCAGGGGTTGCTCGCCGAGATTGCCAGCCTGGGCATCGTCGGCGTGAGCGAGGTCCGGGTGGCGGACCTTTATTTTCTGGAGGGCGAGGTAGACGCCGCAGCGCTGGAGCGCCTGGGTGCTGAGCTTTTGGCGGACCCGGTGGTGCAGCGCTACCGCTGGCAGGTGGTGGGTGAAGGGAACGTCTCCACTCCTGCCGCGGAGAGCGAAGATTGGGTGGTGGAGGTGGCGCTTTTGCCGGGGGTCACCGATGCGGTGGCCGGCCACCTCCTGGATGGGGCGCGAGTGCTGGGCATTGAAGGGCTGACCTGGGCGGCCACCGGCACGCGCTACGTCCTCTCGGGGGACCTGCGCGAGGCGGAAGTGCATCGCATCGCCCAGTCGCTCCTCTGCAACGAGGTCATCCAGCAATACCGCCTGGGCGAAATCCGTCCCGCGCGCACAGCGGTGCACCGCGACGCCCCCTGGGTGGAGACGGTGCCCATGCGCCGCGCCACGCCGGAGGAGCTGGCGCGCCTGAGCCGCGAGCGGCTGCTCTCCCTCGACGACGCCGAAATGGCGGCCATCCGCGACTATTTCGCCGCCGCCGGGCGCGACCCCACGGACGTCGAACTGGAGACGCTGGCCCAGACCTGGTCCGAGCACTGCGTGCACAAGACCTTTCGCGCCCTGGTCGACTATGAGGAGTATCGGGACGGCGCGTTCGTGCGGCGCGAGCAGATTGACGGCCTGCTGCGCACCTTCCTCCGCGCCGCCACGGAACGCATCGCCGCGCCCTGGGTGCTCTCGGCCTTTGTGGATAACGCGGGCATCCTGGATTTCGACGGCGCGTACGAGGTCTCGTTCAAGGTCGAGACCCACAACCACCCCTCGGCCCTGGAGCCCTTTGGCGGCGCCAACACCGGCGTGGGCGGGGTCGTGCGCGATATTATCGGCGTCTCGGCCCGGCCGATTGCCAACACCGACGTGCTCTGCTTCGGGCCACAGGATATGCCCTTTGCCGACGTGCCGCCGGGGGTGCTGCACCCGCGGCGGGTGTACTCGGGCGTGGTCGCCGGCATTGAGGATTACGGCAACAAGATGGGCATCCCCACCGTCAACGGGGCCATCCTCTTCGACCCCGGCTACACGGCCAACCCGCTGGTCTACTGCGGCTGCCTGGGGATTGCCCCCCGCAGCCGCCACCGCAACTGGCCCCGCCCCGGCGACCGGGTCGTTGTCCTCGGCGGGCGCACCGGCCGCGACGGGCTGCACGGCGCGACCTTTTCCTCTGCCGAGTTGACCCACGAGACGGGCAGCGTGGCCGGCGGCGCGGTGCAGATCGGCAACCCGATCACCGAAAAGCTCGTCCTCGAGGCCATCCTCGAGGCCCGCGACCGCGGCCTCTACACGGCCATCACCGACTGCGGCGCGGGCGGGCTCTCTTCGGCGGTCGGTGAGATGGGCAAAGACGTGGGCGTGACCGTCCAGCTCGAGGACGTGCCGCTCAAGTATCAGGGCCTGCGGCCGTGGGAGATCTGGCTCTCGGAGGCGCAGGAGCGCATGGTCCTGGCCGTAGCCCCGCAGGACGTGGATGAAGTGCTCGACCTCTGCCGGCGCTGGGATGTGGAGGCGACGGTCATCGGCACCTTCCGCGACGACGGGCGGCTGGTGGTGCGCTACGGCAGCGAGACGGTGGCCGACCTGGAGATGAGCTTTTTGCACGACGGGCTGCCCCGGCGCCGGCTGCGGGCCGTCTGGCGGAGCCGGTCGCAGCCGCAACCGGCGCTGCCCGGGGCCGATGCGGGGGAGATCCTGCAGCGGCTGCTGGCCCAGCCGGATGTGGCCAGCAAAGAGGAGGTCATCCGCCGCTACGACCACGAGGTGCAGGGCGGCACGGCGATCAAGCCCCTGGTGGGGCCGGGCGACGGCCCGGGCGACGCGGCGGTGCTCGTGCCGCTGGATGCGGTTTCCTCTGCGTCGGGGCTGGGGGCACCCCCTCTCCCCCTTGAAGAGGAGGGGGCCAGAGTGGGAGGGCATTCCACGAATGCCAGGGCGAGAGCCCTGGCGGTGGGCTGCGGCATTGCGCCTCGCTATGGGGAACTGGATCCCTACGCCATGGCTGTGGCGGCGGTCGATGAGGCGGTGCGCAACGTGGTGGCGGTGGGCGCTGACCCCAGCCGCATCGCCCTGCTGGATAACTTTTGCTGGGGCAACCCCGAGCGCCCGGAGCAGATGGGCTCGCTGGTGCAGGCGGCGCGCGGCTGCCACGACGCGGCGCTGGCCTATGGGGCGCCCTTTGTCTCCGGCAAGGATTCGCTCTACAACGAGTATGGCGACGGCCGGGGCGGGCGCATCGCCATCCCGCCGACGCTGCTCATCTCGGCCCTGGGGCAACTCCCCGATGTGAGCGACGCGGTGACCATGGACCTGAAAGAACCGGGCAACGCCCTCTATATCGTGGGGCGGACCCGCTGCGAGTTGGGCGGCTCGTACCTGCACCGCCTGCTGGGCCTGGAGGGCGGCACGGTACCCCAGCCCGCTGAGGACGGCCCGGCGCTGGCCCACGCGCTGCACGGCGCCATGCGTCGCGGGCTGGTGCGCGCCTGCCACGACTGCTCCGAGGGCGGCCTGGCCGTGGCGGCGGCGGAGATGGCCCTGGCCGGCGAGCTTGGGCTCAGCCTGGACCTGGCGCCGTTGCCGCGGGATGCGGGCGTGACGGACGACCTGGCGGCGCTCTATGCCGAGTCCAACGCGCGCTACCTGGTGGAGGTGCGGCCCGGGGATGAGGCGGCCTTTGCAAAGGCCCTGGCCGGGCTGCCCTGCGCGCGCATCGGCCGGGTCGAGGCGGAACCCCGCCTGACGGTGCGCGGCCTGAGCGGAGGGCAGATCCTGAGCCTGGCTACCACCGCTCTGCAGCAAGCCTGGAAGGGGGAGGCCCGATGAGCAAGCGCGTCCTGATCCTGCATGCCCCAGGCACCAATCGCGACCGCGAGGCGGCCCTGGCCTGCACCCTGGCCGGCGGCCGGCCCGAGATCGTGCACCTGAACCAACTGCTGGCCGGCGAACGCCGGCTGCTGGACTATGGCTTTCTCGTTTTGCCGGGCGGCTTTTCCTACGGCGACGACCTGGGCGCGGGAACGCTCTGGGCGCTGAGCCTGCGCGAGCGCCTGGGCGAGGATTTGCAGCGCTTTGTCGCCGAAGGCCGGCCGGTGCTGGGCATCTGCAACGGCTTTCAGGCCCTGGTCAAGGCGAATCTGCTGCCGGGGCTGGAACCCGTAGAGGCGGGGTCATCCCGCCCGCCGGACGACGAATCGCCCACACCCGTAGGGGCGGGTTCGCCCCACCCCCATGCGAGCGTTGAGGCCACCAGCACCGCAGGGGCGGGACAACCCCACCCCTACACGCGGCCCGCCACCCTGGCGCCGAACCGTTCGGCGCATTTCGAGTGCCGCTGGGTCTACCTGCGCCCCGAAGCGAACGGCCGCTGCCTGTTTACGCGCGGGCTCGAAGAAACGCTCTATGTGCCCGTGGCCCACGGCGAGGGCAACTTTACGCCGCAGGACCCGGCCCTGGTTTGCGCGCTGCGGGCGGCGGGGCAGGTGGCGCTGACCTACGTCGATGCCGAGGGCAACCCGGCCGGCTACCCCTACAACCCCAACGGCTCCGCCGGCAACGTAGCGGGGATCTGCAACCCGGCGGGCAACATCATGGGCCTCATGCCCCACCCGGAGGACCACATCTTTCCCTATCAGCACCCCCGCTGGACGCGCGGCGAGGCGGGGGGCATGGGGCTGGTGCTGTTTGTGAATGGGGTGAGGGCGTAGGCGTCAAACGTCAGGGCTTTTCCAGGATCGTTGTCGTATCATCCTGAGTACCCCATGACGCTTCATGTTTGACGCTCGAACCGAGATGAGACGATGAGCAAAGACACTTTTAATCACGAGACCTTTCTCTCCCCCTTCACCTGGCGCTACGGGTCGGAGGGGATGCGCGCGCTGTGGTCCGAGGCGGGGCGGCGGCGGCTGTGGCGCCGCATCTGGGTGGCCCTGGCCGAGGCGCAGCAGGCGGCGGGGTTGGTGACCGCCGAGCAGGTGGAGGACCTGCAGGGCAAGGTCGATGCCATCGACATCGACCGCGCGCTGGAGATCGAGGCCGAGATCGGCCACGACCTGATGGCCGAGGTGCGCTGCTACGCCGAGCAGTGCCCAGTGGGTGGGGGCATCATCCACCTGGGCGCGACGAGCATGGACATTGAAGATAACGCCGACGCCCTGCGGCTGCGCGAGGCGCTGGCGCTCGTCCGCCAGGAGGTGGTGGACCTGCTGGCCGCCCTGGCCGAGCGCATCGAGGCCACCTGCGAGCTGCCGGCCATTGCCTACACCCACCTGCAGCCCGCCGAGCCGACGACCGTCGGCTACCGGCTGTGCCAGTATGCCCAGGACCTGCTGCTGGACCTGGAGAACCTGGACCACGCCCGGCAGGCCGTCCGGGGCAAGGGCTTCAAGGGCGCCGTGGGCACCGCCGCCTCTTACGGCCAGCTCCTGAGCGGTTCCGGCATGACCCCCGAAGAGCTTGAGGCGCGCGTCCTGGGCAGCCTGGGGCTGGAGGCCTGGCCCGTCACCACCCAAACCTACCCGCGCAAGGTCGATTGGCTCGTGCTCAGCGCCCTGGCCGGTGTGGCCCAGTCGCTACATCGCCTGGCCCTGGACCTGCGCATCCTGCAGTCGGCGCCCTTTGGCGAGTGGAGCGAGCCCTTTGGGCGGCGGCAGGTCGGCTCGTCGGCCATGCCCTTCAAGCGCAACCCGGTCACGGCGGAAAAGGTCTGCTCCCTAGCCCGCTTTGTGGCCACACTGCCGCAAGTGGCCTGGGGGAATGCGGCCCTCTCGGCCCTGGAGCGCACCCTCGACGATTCGGCCAACCGCCGCGAGGCGCTGCCGGCGGCCTTTTTGGCCACCGACGAAATCCTGCGCGCCGGCGCCCGCCTGGTGCGCGGCCTGAACCTGCACGAGGCGGCCATCGCCCGGAACCTGGAGACCTATGGCGCCTTTGCCGCAACTGAAGCACTGCTGATGGAACTGGTGCGGGCGGGCGGCAGCCGGCAGGAATGGCACGAGCGGCTGCGCGAACATGCCCAGGCAGCCTGGGCGGCCATCCGCGCCAGCGAGCCCAACCCGCTGCTGCGCCACCTGCTGGATGACGAACAACTCACCGCCCTCGTCCCAGCCGAGCGGGTGCAGGCGCTGATGGACGTCCGCCGCTACGTGGGCGACGCGCCAAAGCGGTGCAGGGCGTTTGTGAGAGCGCTGAGGGAGAGGGTGTAGGTCGTACTGCGTACTGCGTAACGTCGCCTGGAGCAACACGCGCAGTGTGAAGCAAGGTTACGCAGTACGCAGTAGGCAGTATGCCCGACGGTTCGCGTTTGAGAACGGAGGCCCCATGCTAGACGAAACGACTCTTCGCCATGCATTGCCCCTGGCCCTGGCGGAGACGAACCTGCCCGACCCCTGGCCCACGGGTACCCTATCGCCCCTGGCCCCAAACGAGTCTATCGCCCATGGGGCGGGGCATAAGGATCCCAGGGGGCAGGGCCTGGGTGAGCGGCGCCAGGGGAAGGTGCGCGATATCTACAGTTTGAGCGACAAGCGGCGCTTGCTGGTCACGACGGACCGGCTGTCGGCCTTTGACCGGGTGCTGGGGCTGGTGCCCTACAAGGGCCAGGTGCTGAATCAGCTCAGCGCCTTCTGGTTCGCCCAGACGCAGGACATCCTGCCCAACCACCTGCTCTCGCTGCCCGACCCCAACGCGGCGATCGTGCGCGAGTGTGAGGCCCTGCCGGTGGAGATTATCGTCCGCGGCTACATTACGGGGGTGACGACGACCTCCCTCTGGTACCACTATAGCCGCGGCGTGCGCGAGCTGTACGGGCTGACCCTGCCCGAGGGCCTACGCAAGAACGACCGCCTGCCCCAACCGATCATCACGCCCACCACCCGCGCCACCGGCCCCGGCGGGCACGACGAGCGCATCACCGGCCGGGAGATCGTCGAGCGTGGGCTCGTCCCCGAGGGGATCTACCGCCAGATCGAGCGGGCGGCGCTGGCCGTCTTTGCTCGCGGCAGCGAGATCGCCGCGCGCGCCGGGCTCATATTGGTCGATACCAAGTACGAGTTCGGCCTGTGGGAGGGCCGGCTCACCCTGATCGACGAAGTGCACACGCCCGATTCCAGCCGCTTCTGGCGCGCCGATACCTACGCGGAACGCCTGGCCGCCGGCGAAGAGCCGGACAGCTACGACAAGGAACTCGTGCGCCTCTGGTATGCCGAGCGCGGCTACACCGGCGACGGCGAGCCCCCCGCCTGGTCGGCCGATTTGGCCGTGCAGGCCGCCCAGCGCTACATCGACGTCTACGAGCGGCTGACGGGCGAGACCTTTGTGCCCGGCGAGTACCCCGCCGGCCCGCGGCTAGAGAGAAATCTACGCAAAGCGGGGATATGGGGCTGAACCATCTTTATGGTTGGGGTTCTACGGGACTAGCGTGAGATATGCGCCATGTGGGGCAAGAGCTTGAACTACGAAGAACGCAAAGGGCACGAAGGATTCACAAAGGGTCTTGATTATATCCTACCTTCGTGGTAACTTTGTGGTTCAAGGTTTCTGCTCCCGCAAGACGCCAGAGGACGCAGAGAAATACTGACGTTTGAGGTAAGCATGCTTGTACCAATCATCATGGGCTCGAAGGCCGACCTACCCTTCGCCCGGCGCATCGCCGCTGCGCTGGAGGGGTTTGGTATTCCGTACGAGCTGCGGGTGGCGTCGGCACACAAGAGCGTGGCACACCTGCTGCAGTTGCTCTCGGCCTACGAGGCGCAGGGGGTCACGGCGTACATTACCGTGGCCGGGCGCTCCAACGCCCTGAGCGGCCTGGTCGACGCCCAGGTGACGGCGCCGGTCATCGCCTGCCCGCCCCTCTCGGAGGCGTTTGGCGGCGCGGATATCTACTCGTCGCTGCGCATGCCCAAGGGTGTGGCGCCGCTGCTCGTTTTGGAGCCGGAGGGCGCGGCGCTGGCCGCGGCCAAGGTCGCCTCGCTGGCCGACCCTGCCTTGCGCGAGCGCATCGCCGCCTATCACGCAGAACTGACGGCGGTCGTGGAGGCCGATGACGCCGCTGTTCAAGCTTGAGTCTGGAAGCAATGGCTTTCAGGAGACGCAGAGGAGCGGAAACATCCCTGCGCCCCTTTGTCGCTCTGTGTCTCCGAAGGGTCGCTCGTCTGCAGCGTGTTTCATCCAGAGAACTAGTGGAGCAGAAGGACCGATGGAACAAGACAAGCCACGGGAGGCCTGTGGGGTGTTCGGCATCTATGCCCCTGGTGAGGATGTGGCGCGCATTACCTTCTTTGGCCTCTACGCCCTGCAGCATCGCGGGCAAGAGAGCGCAGGCATTGCCGTCTCGGACGGCCGGCGCGTATTGGTGCACAAGGGTATGGGCCTCGTCTCGCAGGTGTTCAACGAGGATTCGCTCCAGCCGCTGCGCGGGCACATCGCCATCGGGCACAACCGCTACTCCACCAAGGGCTCGTCGCGCCTGCCCAACTCTCAGCCGTACTTGCTGGAATCCGCCCTGGGGCCGCTGGGCGTGGCCCACAACGGCAACCTGGTCAATGCCGCCGAGCTGCGGCAAAGGCTCTTGCAGCGCGGCGTAGGGCTCAGCTCGACCTCCGATAGCGAGGTCATCACCCAGATGCTGGCCGGCGCTGAGGGCGATACCTGGGATGAGCGCCTCCAGGCCTTTGTGCAGCAGGCCTCGGGCGCCTACTCGCTCACCATCCTCACCGCCCGCGCCCTCTACGCCGTGCGCGATCCGTATGGCTTTCGCCCGCTCTGCCTGGGCCGGCTGAACGGCAACTGGATCGTGGCCAGCGAGTCCTGCGCGCTGGCCACAGTGGGCGCTACCTATGTGCGCGAGATCGAGCCGGGCGAGATCGTGGCCATCGACGAGCAGGGCCTGCGCTCCATTCAGGGGGCGCAGCAGGGTTTGCCTGGGTGCGATAACCGCTGCGCCCAGGGGGCGCAGCAGGGCTTGCAGGATTGCGATAACCACGGCGCCCAGGGGGCGCAGCAGTGTTTGCAGGATTGCGATAACCACGGCGCCCCGGGGGCGCCCCGCCGGCGCGATGCCCTCTGCATCTTTGAGCACATCTACTTTGCCCGGCCCGACAGCATCCTGCAGGGCCAGTCGGTCTATCAGGCGCGGGTGGGCTTGGGGCGGCAACTGGCCCGCGAAACGCCGGTGGATGCCGACATGGTCATGGGCATCCCCGATTCGGCGACCACGGCGGCCATCGGCTATGCCGACGAGTCCGGCATACCCTTTGGCGAGGGGCTGATCAAGAACCGCTACATCGGGCGCACCTTCATCCAGCCCAACGACCGCCTGCGCCGCGCCGGCGTCGCGCTCAAGTTCAACTCCCTGCCGGACAACCTGGCCGGCAAGCGCCTGGTCGTCGTCGACGACTCGATCGTCCGCGGCAACACCAGCGCGCCGATTGTGGCCATGCTGCGCCAAGCCGGCGCACGCGAGATTCACATGCGCGTCTCCTCGCCGCCAATCCGCTTCCCCTGCATGATGGGCGTGGACATGGCCAGCCGCGAGGAGCTCATCGCCCACCGCCTCACCCTGGAGGAGATCCGCCGGCACCTGGGCGTCGATTCGCTCGAGTACCTCTCCCTCGAGGGGCTGCTGGCCGGCGTCGCGCGCCCGGCCGACTCTTTCTGCCTGGCCTGCTTCACCGGCGACTATCCCATCGGCTGCCCGGCCCAGGATGGGAAGGGAGCGTTTGAGGGGTGAGGAGTACTTCGTAATGCGTACTGCGTAAGGTCGCCTGAGACAGCACGCGCTACACAGAGAGAGGTTACGCATTACGTAGTACGCAGTACACTTGACATCCGGCTTTGCGCACGGAGGATACACCCATGAACATTCTCATCGTCGGCTCCGGCGGGCGCGAGCACGCGCTGGCCTGGAAGCTGCGGCAATCATCGCTGGTAGACCGGCTCTACGTGGCGCCGGGCAATGCGGGCACGGCCGAGGTCGCGGAGAACCTGCCCGTGGGGGCAGAGGACGTGGAGGGCCTCCTGGCCGCGGCGCAGGAGCGGCGGATCGGCCTGACCGTGGTGGGGCCCGAGGCGCCGCTGGCGGCGGGCATTGTCGACCGCTTCGAGGCGGCGGGGTTGGCCGTCTTTGGCCCGTCGCAGCGGGCGGCCCAACTGGAGTCGAGCAAGGTCTTTTCCAAGGACCTCATGGCCCGCCACGGCATCCCCACCGCCGCCTACCGCACCTTCCGCGCTATGGAGGCCGCCCTGGCCTACGCCCGCGAGTGCCGCTATCCCCTAGTGGTCAAGGCCAGCGGGCTGGCGGCGGGCAAGGGGGTCATCATCTGCGCCGGGCCGGCCGAGGCCGAGGACGCCCTGCGCCGGGCGATGGTCGACGGCGAGTTCGGCACGGCGGGCGAGGAGGTGGTCATCGAGGAATGCCTGCAAGGGCAGGAGGCCTCGGTGCTGGCCTTTACCGACGGGCGCATTGTGCGGCCCATGGTCGTCGCTCAGGATCACAAGGCGCTCCTCGACGGTGACCGCGGGCCCAACACCGGCGGCATGGGCAGCTATGCCCCGGCGCCCATCGTCGGCCCGGAGCTGCTGCAAGAGGTCACAGCCACCGTCTTGCAGCCCACCATCGACGGCCTGCGCCGCGAGGGCATCCTCTACCGCGGGGTGCTCTATGCCGGGCTGATGCTCACCGCCGATGGCCCCAAGGCCCTCGAGTTCAATGTGCGTTTCGGCGACCCGGAGGCCCAGGTCATCCTGCCGCTCCTGGAGGGCGACCTCCTGCCCATCCTGCAGGCCTGCCTGGACGGCACGCTGAGCAACGTAGGCATCCGCTGGGCAGCGCGGCACTGCCTCTGCATCGTCATCGCCTCGGGCGGCTATCCCGGCAGCTACCGCAAGGGCCTGCCCATCGAGGGGCTCAATGCTGCCGCCCAGGTGCCGGAGGCGGTCGTCTTTCACGCCGGCACGGCGCGGCAGGGCGAGCAGGTCGTCTCCGCCGGCGGGCGCGTGCTGGGCGTCACCGCCCTGGGCGATACCCTGGCCCAGGCCGCGGACCGCGCCTACCGGGCCGTGGAGTGCGTGCGGCTTGAGGGCATGTATTACCGGCGGGATATTGGGGCCAAGGCGTTGTGACGTTTGACGAGCGTCGGGAGGAGACTCACATGAGTAACGCATACCGCGCCGCGGGCGTGGATATAGACGCCGGCAACCGCGCGGTGGACCTGATGCGCCGGGCGGTGCGTTCGACCCACGGGCCGGAGGTGCTGGCGGATGTCGGCGCTTTTGGCGGGCTCTTTGACGCCGGCGGGCTGCAGCGCGCGCAGGCGCCGGTGCTGGTCGCCTCGACCGATGGTGTGGGCACCAAGACCCGCCTGGCCATAGCCCTCGACCAGGTGGAGGGCCTGGGGCAGGATATCGTCAACCACTGCATCAACGACATCCTGGTGCAGGGGGCTGAGCCCCTCTTCTTCCTGGACTATATCGCCATGCCCCACCTGGTGCCGGAGACGGTGGCGCGCATCGTCGGCGGGTGTGCCGTGGCCTGCCGCGAGGCGGGCTGCGCGCTCCTGGGCGGCGAGACGGCCGAGATGCCCGGCGTCTATGCCGAGGGCGAGATGGACCTGGTAGGCACCGTCGTCGGCTGGGTCGAGCGCGAAGCGATCATCGACGGCTCGGCCATCGCTTCCGGGGATGTAGCCATTGGCCTGGCCTCCAGCGGCCTGCATACCAACGGCTTTTCCCTGGCCCGGCGCGTCCTGGCCGGCGAGCCGCTGACCGGCGATCACCCGGCCCTCGGCCGGCCCCTGGGCGAGGCCCTGCTGGAGCCGCACCGCTCCTACCTGCCGGCTGTCCGCCGGCTGCGGCAGGCCGTGCACATCAAGGGCCTGGCGCACATCACCGGCGGCGGGTTCTACGAGAACCTGCCGCGCATCCTGCCCAAGGGCCTCGGCGTGCGGCTCGACCCTGCCGCCTGGCCCGTGCCGCCCCTCTTCCGCCTCATTCAGGAAAAGGGCGCGGTCGCCGAAGCCGAGATGTACCGCGTCTTTAACATGGGCGTGGGCCTGGTCGCCTTTGTCGCCGCCGGCGAGCGCGAAGCGGCCCTCGCCGCCGCCGGCATGGATGCCTGGGCCATCGGCGAGGTGATTTCCTGGGATGGGCAGGAGGCCCGGATTTCGTTCGAGCGATGAAGGAACCACGTTCCCTGGTTCCTGTGCCCCTCAGTTCCCACGAGTTCCAATGAGCTCCAACGATTTCCCACGAGGTGTAGCCCATGACCCGTATCGCCGTCCTGATCTCCGGCAACGGCTCCAACCTGCAAGCGCTGATCGACGCCTGCGAGCGGGGGGACCTGCCGGGCGTGGAGATCGCCGTCGTCGTCTCTAATCGCCGTGCTGCCTACGGCTTGCAGCGCGCGCGGCGGCATTTCATCCCCACCATCTATCATCCCCTAGCGCCCTACAGGGAGCGGGGCCTCTCGCGGGCCGAGTACGACGCCGACCTGGCCCGCGCGCTGCGCAAGCGGGGCGTGGAGCGGATCGTCCTGGCCGGCTGGATGCACCTCTTCAGCCGCGCCTTCATCGACGAGTTCGCCGGCCGCATCCTGAACCTGCACCCCGCCCTGCCGGGCCAGTTCCCGGGCACCGACGCCATCGCCCGCGCCCACGAGGCCGCTCAGCGGGGCGAGATCGACCACACCGGCGTCATGGTGCACCTCGTGCCCGACGAACAAGTCGACGCCGGGCCGGTGGTGTTGCAGGAAGTGGTGCCGATCAACCCCGGCGAGAGCCTGGAGGCGCTGGAGGCGCGGGTGCACGAGGTGGAGCACCGGCTGCTGGTGGAGGCGGTGCGGAAAGTGACGAATGCATAGCGAGTAGCCCTGACCTAGCCGTCTTGCCAGCATCCTCTTTCCTTCGTATAATGCTCACTTGATAGTCCAGCCCGAGAGGCTGCCGGCAAAGCGGAAAGGCCAGATGGTGGATAACGCCAAGCCAACCCCCTATGAACGTGCACTCCTGCTTCTACTTCTCGCCGTTTCTCTCGCCCTGCGCCTGACAGGCCTGAGCGTCTTTGTGACCAGCGATGAGGACCGCTGGTACTTTCGCAGCGTAGCCTTCGAAGAGGCGCTGCAGCAGCACGACTGGGCGTCAACTTACCAGTCGGGGCACCCGGGCGTGTTGACCATGTGGCTCGGCGCAATCGCCGAGCGGGCCGAGTTCCTGCAACAGCCCCTCCCGCTCGATGGGCGCTCCGAGTTTGTGCAGGGCACAGAGCCTGCGCCGGGTGCGGGCGTGCCGCCGCTGACCCTGGGCGCGCGCCGCCTGGTGGCGCTGGTGAGCTGGCTGGGGGTTGTGGCCCTCTATCCGCTGCTGCGCAGGCTGCTCGGCGCCCGGACGGCGCTCCTGGCCACGGCCTTTGTCGCGTTGGACCCCTTCTTCCTGGCCCACTCGCGCCTGCACCACCTGGATGCGCTGCTCACCACCTTTAGCACCCTCTCCATCGTCTGCCTGCTCGTCTACCAGTTTGCCGGCCGGCGCCCCGTCTTTCTGGCCGCCTCGGCGGCCGCGGCGGGCCTGGCCGTCGCCAACAAGTCGCCCGGCATCGTTCTGGCGCCCTGGGCGGCGCTGGCCCTGCTCGCACCGGCGGTCTTTAGCCCTTCGCCCAAGCGCCGGAGCGAGTTGCTGCGGGCCGTGGGCGCCCTGGCGGCGTGGGGCCTGATCGCGCTCCTCGCCTTCACGGCGGTGTGGCCGGCGATGTGGGTCAACCCCCTAAAGACGCTACAGGACGTCTTTGGCGTAGCCCGCTACTATGCCGAGAACCCGCACGAAAACTCTAACTTTTTCTGGTTCGCCGCTCGCCCCGACCCGGGCGCGGCCTTTTACCCGATAGCCTGGGCCTTCCGGGCGACGCCGTGGGCCATCCTGGGCCTTATCGCCCTCCCGGCAGGCCGCTCCAGGGCGCAGGACCGTCTGCGCCTCCTGCTGGCGGCCCTGGGTGCCCTGGCCTTTACCGCCGCAATGACCCTGGGCGCCAAAAAGTTCGACCGCTACCTGCTGCCCGTCTTTCCCCTGCTCGATATCGTCGCGGCGGCGGGTTGGGTCGCCTTGCTGCGGCGCCTGGAACCCCGCCTCACCCTGCGCTGGAAGCAGGCGGCGCCGGCGCTGGGCCTCGCCTTCCTCGCGGGCACCCAGTTGCTGTGGGTAGCGGCTACCTGCCCATACTACCTATCCTACTATAACCCCGCCCTCGGCGGCGGCAAGGCGGCGACGCGCATGCTGCTGACGGGTTGGGGCGAAGGCCTCGATCGCATCGCTGCCTATCTGAACCAGAGGCCCGATGCGTCGGAATTGGTCGTCTGCAGTTGGCCCCGGCCCGAGTTCGACTACTTTTTCCTGGGGCGAGCGGTCAAGAACAGTGTACCCGTACACCTGGCCGAACTCGACTATTGCATCTTTTACCAGAGCGCGCTCCAGCGCGACCGGGTGCCGCCGGCCTCACGCTTTATGGGCGTGCTGGAGCCGGAATACGTGGTATCGCTGAACGGCATCAACTATGCCTGGCTCTACGAGAACACGCTCTACGATCAGGCAGAGCAAGAGATCCTGGCGCGCCTGGCCGTTGAGGGCGACCCCGAGCAGGATATGCTCTTGCTCGATATCGAGCCGACATTTGCGCGCACATACCAGGGTCCGCTCCCGCTAGAGGTCTACAAGCCGGGGGCGCGGCTCGACGCGATTCAGATGGACCTGCAGCGGCTTACCGCCGGGCGCCGGCGCGTGTGGCGGATCGTCTACCCGGCAGAGCCGCTGAATGAGGCGGCGCTCATGGTCGCCGAGCAACTCGAGCAGCAGGCGACAGTGGGGCAGGTGATCGAAGCGGAAGGCGTGCAGGCCATAGCATACGACCTGCCGCCGGAGCCGCACTTTGTGCCCGAAAAGCCCACCAACCCCTGCGATGTGCGCTTTGGCGACTCGATCACGCTCGTGGGTTACGATGTCGAGAGCGCCACCCTCGTGCCCGGCGAGCCCTTGCAAATTCGCTTCCACTGGCAGATCGATCGGCCCCTGGAGCGAGATTATGTCATCTTTATCCATGTGATCGGCCCGGAGGAGGCCAAGTACGGCCAGCTAGACGCCATGCCGCACGATTGGATGTACCCCACGAGCGCCTGGCCCAGCAACGAGCGGATTCTGGATGATTACCGGGTCGACCTCTCCGCTGATGCGCCGGCCGGCGGATATGTGGTCGTGGTGGGCATGTACGATAGGGAAACGCGAGACCGCCTGTCGATCTATGACCCCAACGGCAACCGGCTGGCCAATGACGTGCTCATCCTGGGTGGCTTTAGTGTGCCCGATCAGAGCGGCCCATGAACGCTGAAAGCAGGGCGGTCTTGATCGTCTGACGCGGCCGCCCAGCCGTGAGCGACTCGGCGCGCAGCAGGCTCTAGAGAGGCCATATCGTGGAGGATACAAAACCAACCGCACTCGAGCATTGGCTGCTGGTGCTCGTCCTGGCGCTGTCGCTGGGGCTGCGCCTGGCGGCCCTCGACGTGTTTGTAACCAGCGACGAGGACAACTGGCACAAGCGCAGCCTCGCCTTCCGCACTGCCCTGCAAGAGCGCGACTGGCAGGCCACGTACCAGACGGGGCATCCCGGCGTGCTGACGATGTGGGCCGGCGCCGCGGCAGAGCAGTTCCCGCTTTTGCAGCAGCCGCCGGCGAGCGAGGCGCTGCGTCGCTTGATGCGCGCTCCGGCCTCGGCGCCGGGCACCGGCGTCCCGCCCCTCACCCTGGGCGCGCGGCGCCTGATCGCGCTGCTGAGTTGGCTGGGCATTGTGGCCCTCTTCCCGCTTCTCCGCAAGCTGTTCGGCCCGCGCGCGGCCCTGATAGGCACGGGGCTGGTGGCCCTGGACCCCTTCTTCCTGGCCCACTCACGCCTCCACCACCTCGACGCCATCCTGACGATCTTTACGCTGCTCTCGGTCGCCTGCCTGCTCGTATACCGGTTCCGCGGGCGCCGGTGGGGCTACCTCGTAGCTTCGGGGGCTGCGGCCGGGCTCGCCGTCGCCAACAAATCGCCGGGCGTGTTCCTGGCGCCGTGGGCCGGGCTCGTTCTGCTGCTGCCCGCCCTGCTCGCGCCCAAGGCCAAGCGCCGGGCGGAGCTTGCGCAGGCCGTGGGCGCCCTGGCGCTGTGGGGCCTGGTTGCCGCGGCGGCGCTTGTGGCCGTCTGGCCGGCCATGTGGGTTAGCCCGGTGGGGACGCTGCGGAACGTCGTTGACGTCGCCCTGTTCTATGCCGAGACTCCGCACAAGAGCTCCAACTTTTTCTGGTTCAGCGCGCGGGCGGATCCCGGCCCCCTATTCTACCCCGTGGCCTGGGCCATACGCGCCACGCCCTGGGTGCTCCTGGGCCTGGTGGGGCTGATTGTCGCCCGCCGCCGTCAGAAGCCGGCAGGGCCGGTGGGGTATGTGCTCCTCTGGGTGCTCCTCTTCGGCGCCGCCATGACCACCGGAGACAAAAAGTTCGACCGTTACCTGCTGCCCGTATTCCCGTGGCTGGACGTCCTGGCGGGCATGGGCTGGATCGCCCTGCTGCAAATGCGCTCCGGCCGAAACTGGGGGCGCTGGGCGCCCCCGGCGCTGGCGACGGGGCTGGCACTGGGGCATCTCGCCCTGGCGTTGTCCACGCGCCCCTACTACCTCTCGTGCTACAACCACTTGCTCGGGGGCAGCCAAGCGGCGCCCGGCCTGGTCCTGGTGGGATGGGGAGAGGGTCTCGAGCAGGCCGCCGCCTACCTGAACAACAAGCCGGATGCGGCCGAGATGGTGGTGAGTAGCTGGCAACTGCCCGAGTTCGGCGAGTTCTTTGTCGGGCGGACGGTGCCGACCAGGGACCTCTCGGAACAGGATGATCCCAAGTACACCTCGCTGGCCGAGATCGACTATTTTGTCTTTTACCGCAATGTGCTGCAGCGCGAGATCATCCCCGAGGTCACCGGGCTGTTCGTCGGCCGGGAAGAGCCCGAGCATGTCGTCCGCGCCCACGGCATCGACTATGCCTGGATCTACAGGAACACCGCCTACGAGCAGGCCGAGCAAGAGATCCTGGCGCAGATTGCCGCCGAGGCGAACCCGGCGGAGGATGTGATCCTGCTCGACCTCCAAGCGACCTTTGCCCGCGACTACTCGGGGCCGGTGCCGCTGGCAATCCACACATTGGAGCGCGATGACGCCGTGGCTATGGCCCTGCAGCGCCTGAGCCGCGGTCGCAAGCACATCTGGCACCTGGTCTACCCCGATTTCACCCGGCGCGTGTCCGCCATGCTCACCCGGCACTTGCAGGAGGGGGCCGCCGTGGGCCGGGAGGTCGAGGCAGGTGGCCTGCGCGCGGTGCGCTACGACCTGCCGGCCGAGCCCCGCTTTGTGCCCGCCGCTCCGTCCAGCCCCAGCGACGTGCGCTTTGGCGAGCAACTCACCTTTGCCGGCTATGATGCGCCCAAGGCAGAGCTGGAGCCGGGCAGCCCGTTCCACATCCGGCTGCACTGGGAGGCCGGCAGCGCGCTCGAGCGCAGCTATGTGACCTTTATCCACGTCATCGGGCCGGAAGAGGTCCGGTATGGCCAGATGGACGGCATCGCGCAGGGCTGGACCCTGCCCACAACCGCCTGGCAGCCCGGCGAGCGCGTGCTGGATGACTGCGAAGTGGCCATTTCCACCGGGGCGCCGCCGGGCGAATACGTGCTGGCATTGGGCCTGTATGATGCCGAGACGCACAAACGCCTGCCCATCTATGACGCTGCGGGCAACAGGCTGGAGAACGATGTACTGCTGCTCTACGGTTTCCGGGTGGCCGGCGAGTAGCCGTCGATGATACGAGAAGGAGTAAAACGTGGGTCAGGGCAAATCGGTTTGGTTCGAGCGCGGGCTGTTGGCGCTGATACTCGCCCTATCCCTCGTGCTGCGCCTGACCGCTCTAGACGTCTTTGAAACCAGCGATGAGGACCAGTGGAAAAAGTGCAGCCTGCGCTTCGGCATTGCCCTGCACAAACAGGACTGGGCCGATACGTACCAGATGGGCCATCCCGGCGCCGTGACCATGTGGCTCGGTGCGGCCGCCGCCGAGCACCTGGGCCAGCTCGAGCTGCCCCAGGCCGAAGAGCTCTTGCGCGAGATCATGCGCGCGGACGTGCCCGACCCGGGCGCCGGCCTGCCCGCGCTGACGCTGGGCGCGCGACGGCTGGTGGCGCTGGTGAGCTGGCTGGGCATCATCACCCTGGCCCTGCTGCTGCACAAGCTCTTTGACAGGCAAACGGCCCTGTTCGCTACTGTCCTGGTCGCCCTCGACCCCTTCTTTCTGGCCCACTCGCGCATCCATCACCTCGATGCGGTGCTCACCACCCTCTCGGCCCTGGCTGTGGCCGGCCTGCTCGTTTACCGGTTTCGCAGCCGGCGCCTGGTGTACCTCCTGGCCTCGGCGCTGGCCGCCGGCCTGGCCGTCGCCAACAAGTCGCCGGCGGTGCTCTTGGGCCCGTGGGCGGCGCTGGTGATGCTGGCGCCGATCCTCTCAGAGCCGCCGGCGGAGCGCAAACGAGCGCTGGTGCGCTCCGTGCGGGCGCTGGCGCTGTGGGGGACGGTGGTTGTTGTGACCCTGGTGGCCGCCTGGCCGGCCCTGTGGGTCAACCCCCTGGAAACACTGCGCAAGACGGTCGGGCTGGCCAGGCTCTACGCGGCGACACCCCACGAGCACGGCAACTTTTTCTGGTTTGCCGTGCACCCGGACCCCGGCCCGGCCTTCTACCCCGTGGCCTGGGCCTTCCGCACCACGCCCTGGGTGCTCCTGGGGTTGGTGGGCCTGGCGGCTGCCCGGGGCGAGCGCAAGCTGCGGGCGCCCTTGGGCGCGGTGCTGGCCTGGGTGCTCTTGTTCGGCCTGGTCATGACCCTGGGCGACAAAAAGTTCGACCGTTACTTTCTGCCGGCAGTGCCCTGGCTGGACGTTCTGGCGGCTGTGGGTTGGGTCGCTCTGCTCCGGCGCTGGTACAAGGTCGCCTCCTCTCATTGGCACACCTGGGCGCCCGCCTCGCTGGCGGCCGCGCTGGCGGTGGGGCAATTCGCCCTTCTGTGGCCTACGCAGCCCTACTACCTCTCCTACTACAACCCACTCCTGGGCGGCGGCAAAGGGGCCTCCCGTGTCCTCCTCGTCGGTTGGGGCGAGGGGCTGGAGCGCGCCGCGGCCTATCTGAACGACAAAGCCGGTGCCGAAGAGTTGGTCGTCGGCGTCTGGCACGAGCACGAGTTCGGCGATTACTTTGCCGGCGAGACCCGCCACGTCGAGGATGTTGCCCTCGCCGAGCCGGACTATTACGTCTTTTACAGCAACATGCTGCAGCGGCAGTTGAACCCCGAGGTCACCGCACCCTTTGTGGGCCGGCGAGAGCCCGAGTATGTGGTCAGCCGGAACGGCATCGACTATGCCTGGATCTATGAGAACACGCTCTACCGCCACGCCGAGCAAGAGATCCTGGCCCGGATCGAAGCCCAGGCAGACCCCACCGAGGACCTGCTCCTCTTGGACGTCGATGCCGCCTTTGCCCGCGCCTACGAGGGGCCCCTGCCGCTGCAAGTGTTCCGGCCGCGGGCGCGGCACGACGTGGTGCAGATGGAGCTGCAACGCCTGGCCACGGGGCGCCGGCACATCTGGCACCTGGTGTATCCCGACGCGACGGAGGGCATTTCCGCCCTCACCGCCGAGCACCTGGGCCGGGGCGCTGCGGTAGGCGAAGAGATCATTGTGGACGGCGTGCGCGCCGTGCGCTACGATCTGCCGCCCGAGCCCCACTTTGTGCCCGAGAATCCCTCCACGCTGAGCAACGTGCGCTTTGGCGAAGAGATCACCCTCGTGGGCTATGACGCCGAGGCCGAGCTGGTGCCCGGCGAGCCGCTGCAGGTGCGCTTCCACTGGCAGGCGCAGAGCTGGGTCCCCGGCAACATCACCGTCTTTATCCACGTCATCGGCCCCGGCGAGGCCAAGTATGGCCAGTCGGATAGCTGGCCGCAGGGGGCCAAGTTCCCCACCAGCGCCTGGCCGCCCGGCGAGAGGATCCTGGACGATTACGAGGTCGACCTGGCCCCGGATGCGCCGCCCGGTGGGTACGTCCTGGTCGTCGGCATGTACGACGAGAACGGCCGGCGCCTACCGGCCTACGACCCGGCAGGGAATGAACTGGCCAACGACGTCCTGGTATTGACCGGCTTTACAGTCGGGGAGCAGAGCGGCCAATGAGGAACTGGGCAAAGCCCGGCCGGAGGGGATGGCCATGACGGAGAATCGGCCGGCCGCCGGCCGGGGAGTGCGCCGGCCGGCTATCGACAGGGGTACGGCAATCCTGCTGGCCCTGCTGCTCTTGGGCGGCGTGCTCTACCTGCAGCATTCCTTCCAATACTTTATGCACGACGATGAGGGGGGCTACGCCTACGCCGCCTGGCGCGTCAGCGAGGGCGAGGTGCCCTACCGCGACTTTTTGACGCCGCAGATGCCCGGCTTCCTCTACTGGGGCGGCCTGATCGTGCGCCTTTTTGGGCGCTCGTACGTCCCTCTGCGCGTGGCGACGAGCCTGGTCATGCTGCTGGCGGCCCTGCTGCTGTATGCCGTAAGCCGCGAGGTGTATGGGCGCCGGGTCGCCCTGCTGGCGATGGCGCTGTTCATGATCGAGCCGGACATCTTTCACGATGCGCGCTTTTTCCGCTCCGAAGCCTGCATGCTGCTCTTCAGCCTGGCCGGCATCTACTGCCTGGTGCGCAGCGAAAAGCGCCGGCGCCCCGGCTACCTCTGGCTGGGCAGCCTCTTCTTTGGCCTCGCCCTCGCCTTCAAGCTCTTTGCCTTCTTGTCTCTGGCCGGCTGCTATCTGTACCTCCTCTATGCCGCCTGGCAGGAGCGGCGCCCCCTGAAGAAGGTGCTGCGTCAGGGCGTGGCTCTTGGCCTACCGGCCGCGTTGCTCCTGGGCACGGTGGCCCTGGTCTTTTACCGCCTGTCGCCCTACTTTTTCACCGCCGTGTTCGAGCATCACACCATGCAGGGTGCCGGCCTGAGCCTGCCGGATTGCATCCGCAAGGGATTGGCCTTTTACCGGCGCTCCTTCCTCCACCAGCCCCTGGCCGTCCTGCTGGCGGCGGCGGGGGTGCTTCTGTTGCGCCGGAGGGGCCTCCCCTGGCTCATGGTCTGCCAGTTGCCCACCGCCCTGGCCTTTCTCTTCCTGTCGCGCTCGCTGATGCTGCGGCACTGGACCTACCTGGTGCCGGCCGGCGCCACGCTCATGGCCGTCACGCTGGACCGCCTGCTGGATGCGCCATGGCTGCGGCAGCCGTGGCAGCGGTGGGCATTGGCCGCCCTCCTGGCCCTGGGGGCTGTTTACCCCTGGCTCAAACGCAACATCGCCGAGTCGTCGCTCAGGGAGGCCGAGTCTACCCATCTGGCCGCGCTGGTCCAGAGCCTATCGCCCGGCGGCGAGCCGGTGCTCACCGACTATCCGGGCCTCAACTTTATGGCGGGCAGGCGCACAACCTACTGGGGGGCCGGGCTGTCGTCGGGTGCGGCGCGCAGCGGCCAGATCCTCGGCTCCGCCCTGATCGAGGAGATCGAGCAAGAGCAGGTAGGCGGCGTGGTCATCAACGTCCTGGGCAAGGACCACCAACTGACCCTGCTGACCGACTATGCCGAGTTCCGGCGCTATGTACAGTCTCACTTTGCCCTGGTCGACCGCTATCGCTGCCGTTACAGGCCGAAGGAGCTCGAGATCTATTCCCGCACGGATACGATGCCCCTGCAGCCCGGCATCAACTACCAGGACCAGGTCGCCATGACCGGCGCCCGGCTGCCGGATGCGGAGGTCCGCGCCGGCGAGACCCTGGAAGCCGTTATCCGCTGGCAGGCCCTGGCGCCGATGCCGAGCGACTATCACATCTCGCTGCGCCTGGTGGATGCCACGGGCCGCTTGTGGGCGCAGGCCGATGAGCAACTCGTGGAGCAATTCGCCAAGATCAAGGACGGGAAGGCCAGCGATTCGATCGCCACGTTTGGCACCTCGACCTGGGAACCGCAGCAGGCCGTGTTGCGCCGTCACCGGCTCGACGTCGGCCCATCCGTGCCCTCCGGCAGCTACTACCTGGTGGCCAGGGTGTACGACCTCGCTTCGCGCTTTGCGCTGGTGAGCCGCCGGGAACAGGGTCTCCAGTTGCCCGGCGGCGACACGGCCATCGCTACGGTGCGCGTGGCCTCCTCCCCCGGCTCTCAGCCACAGGCGATACCCATCAGCGAGCCGGTGGTGTTGGGCGAGGGGGTGCAGTGGCTGGGTCAGGAGGCCTTGCCCGCGAGCCTTCGAGCCGGGCAGGCCCTGCCCGTCGGCCTGTATTGGCAGGCGGATGGGGCGGCAGGGCAAGATTACGAGTTGGAGTTGCGCCTGGTGCAGGGGGATGCCGTCCGCCGGCGCTGGCAGGTGGCATTGGTCGAGGGCTTTCCCAGCAGCACCTGGCAGCCCGGGGAGACCTTGCTGGGGCACTACCTCCTGCCGCTCGATGGGGCACTGGCCGAGGGCACCTACAGGCTGGAGGTGCAACTGGTCGACGCGCTGCAGCAGCCGGTGGGCGAGCCCCAAGCCCTGGCGGGCGACGTGCAGATACGGGCTAGGCCGGACCCGGCGCAGGTAAAGGCGAGCATCACGCATCCGCTGGAGGGCTTGACCTTTGGCGAGGGAATCGCCCTGCTGGGGTACGACTTGGCGGCGGAGGCCGTGCGGGCCGGCGATACGGTCGAGCTGACGCTATACTGGGAATGCCTGGAGCCGCCGGTCGGGGACTATAAGGTGTTCACCCATCTGGTGGACGGAGCCGGGCAGATCCGGGGGCAGCGAGACGCCATCCCCGATAACGGCTCCGCACCGACTTCCGGCTGGATGGTGGGCGACCTCCTGGCGGACCGTTACCCCATCCACCTGGAAGAGGCAGCGCCCCCAGGGGGGCTGCAGGTGGAGATCGGCTTTTACGACCCGCTGACCTGGCAGCGGCTGCCGGTGTTGCAGGATGGGAATCCCACAGGCGAGGATCACATCGTCCTGCCGGCAAGGATCACCGTAAACAATTAGCCGGGCACCACGGGCATCTGCCCAGTAGACGAAGACGTGTTGTGGCCGGTTGCCTAGTTGTTGTATAATCGGGGCGCTCTTCCCGGCCGGGCGCGGGCGCGCCCGGCAGAGCGGACCCAAAGGAGTTGTAGATGTCTGAGCAAGGCCGGTCTTCGTCACCCGTGCGCCGCCCGGCGCGCGCATTATCGATCAACTGGGAACTCTTCTTCCTCGCCCTGCTGCTCGCTGTGGGCGCGGCGTTCTACCTGCAGAGCCTGAACCGTTTCTTCATGTACGATGATGAAGGCGGCTATGCCTACGCAGCCTGGCGCATCAGCCTGGGCGAGGTACCGTACCGCGATTTCCTCACCCCGCAGATGCCCGGCTTTCTCTATTGGGGCAGCCTGATCGTGCGCCTTTTTGGGCGCTCCTTCCTGGCCCTGCGCATCCCCAGCCTGTTGGCCATGCTGGGGGCGGCGACCCTGCTCTTTGCCGTCAACCGGCGGCTCTTTGGCCGCGCGGTGGCCCTGGGGGCCGTGGGCCTCTTTCTCATCACGACCAACATCTTTCACAACGCCCGCTTTTACCGCCCCGAGGCCTATATGCTGCTCTTCAACCTGGCCGGCGTCTATTGCCTGGTCCTCAGCGAAGAGCGGCAGCGGCTGTGGTGGCTGTCTCTGGCGGGCGTCTTCTTTGGCCTGTCGGTGACCTTCAAGCTGTTCGGGTTTCTCTCCCTGGCCGGCGGCTTTCTGTATCTCGTCTACGCCTGGTGGCGCGAGCGGCGGCCCTTCGGCAAGGTGCTGCGCCAGGGTCTGGCCCTGGGCCTGCCGCCCCTGCTGATTGTGGGCGCGGTGGCGCTGTTCTTCTACCGCCTCACCCCCTACTTTTTCACAGCGGTGTTTGAGCATCACACGATGCAGGGCGCGGGCATGGGCCTGCTGGGGCGGCTGGCCAAGGGGCTGCGCTTCTTCCGCGAGTATGCCTGGTATCAGCCTGTGCTGGTGCTGCTCATCGGCTGGGGGGCGTTCTCGCTGCGGCGAGGCCGTACTCTTTCGGCCCTGTGGCTCTGCCAGTTGCCCACAGCGCTCTCCTTCTTTGCCCTGACCCGCTCGCTCATGACCCGCCACCTGACCTATCTGGAGCCGGCCCTGGCCACGCTGATAGCCCTGGCCCTCGTCGGGCTGGTGCAGGGACGGTGGCGGCTGTGGCGCCTGCGGGCACAGTGGCACTATCAGCTCCTGGCGCTGGCCCTGGCACTCCTGGCCCTGTGGCCGGGGGCCAAGCTGACGGCCGTCGACTCGAACCAGACGGACATCGAGCCGCTCAAACTGGCCGAGCTGATCCAGGAGCTCACCACGCCGGAACAGGCCGTCGTGGCCGATTTCCCCGGCATCAACTTTGCGGCGGGCCGACGCAGCACCTACTGGGCGGCGGGTATCTCGGGCGGAGCGGCAGAGAGCGGCCAGATCCGTGGGGCGATGCTGAACGAGGAGATCGAGCGGGAACAGGTGGCCATGGTCATCATCAACACCCGCTATGGCGCCCACCAGATGATCGAGATGCTCGATTATCCCGACTTTCGGCGCTACGTACAGGCCCACTTTTCCCTGATCGACAAGTACCACTGCGGCTACCAACAGCTCGAGATCTATTGCCGCACCGATGCCATGCCGCTGCAGCCCAACATCCCCTTCCAGGATCAGATCGCGCTGACCGGCGTGCGCCTGGGCAGCACCGAGCTGCGCCCGGGCTCGACGGTGGCCCTGGATACGCGCTGGCAGGCCCTGGCGCCCATGCCCTACGACTATCACGCTTCCTTGCGGCTGGTGGATGCTACGGGGCACATCTGGGCGCAGGTCGACGAGCCGCTCATGGAAGAGTTCTCGCACCGTGAGCCGGGCATCTATTGGGACGTCACCGACCGCTTCCGCGCCTCCAGGTGGGAGCCGCAGCAGGTGGTGCTGCAGGAGCACGAACTGCCGGTAGGCACCGAGGTCCCCTCCGGCAGCTACTATCTCACGGCCAAGGTGTACGACCTGGAATCGGGCTATGCCCTGCTGGCCCCAGGGGGCGAGGGGATGGCCCTGCCCAACGGCGATACGGTCATCGCCACAGTGCGCGTGACCTCGACGCCGGGGGCGCTGCGGGCCGAGGCGCTGCCCCTCACCAGGCCGCTGGATGCGGCGCCGGCGGGGGGAGTGGAGCTTGTGGGCGTGGCCGCTGCGCCGGGCCAGGTGCGGGCCGGGCGCGACCTGCCGCTCTCCCTCATCTGGCGGGCCGCCGCGCGCCCCAGCGACGACTACCGGCTCGAGTTCCGCTTGCAGCAGGGCCAGGTGGTGCGGCAACGCTGGACGGCGGAGCCGGTCGAGGGCTTTCCGACCGGGAGCTGGCAGGCAGGGGAACTCTTGCTGGGGCACTATGTGCTGCCGCTGGAGGATGAGCTACCGGCGGGCCGCTATGCCCTGGCGCTCGTGGCTGTTGACAGCCGGGGCCGGCCGGCGGGCGATGAAGTGACCCTGGGCGAAGTGACGGTTGAGGAGCGGCCGGACCCGGCGCGCCTAAAGGAAGCGATCGAGAACCGGCTGGAGGGCATCACCCTGGGCGAGCAGATCGCCCTGCTGGGCTACGACCTGGCGGCGGATACGGTCGCCCCAGGGGAGACGGTCGGGCTGACCTTGTACTGGGAGTGCCTGCAGACGCCGGCCAAGGAGTACAAGGTCTTTACGCACCTGCTGGACGGTGCAGGGCAAATCCAGGGGCAGCGGGACTCGATCCCCGATAATGGGGCGGCGCCGACCTCCGGCTGGATGGTCGGCGATGTGCTGGCGGACCGCTACGAGATACCCGTGCAAGCGACGGCGACCGGCGAGCTGCAGATAGCGATTGGCCTGTACGATCCGCTGCTGGGGGATCGGCTGCCGCTATATCGGGAGGGCCAGGCGACCGGGCAGGACCATTTCGTTCTGCCTGCGGCGGTCACGGTGCGCTGAGCCAGGGGAAGGGCCACGCGGCACGATGCCGCGCCTACACGTCTACTCGGGAGGAATGCGTGTCGTTCGACAACCGGCCAGCTCTAGGCAGCGTCGCAAAGCCGGCCCTCACTCGCAGGGCCGGCCTCGTGCTGGCTGCGCTGTTGCTGTTGGGGGGGCTTCTTTACCTGCAGGGCTTTACCCGCAGCGCCCTGAGCGACGACGAGGGGGGCTACAGCTATGCGGCCTGGCGCATCAGCCGGGGCGAGGTGCCCTACCGCGACTTTTTGACCCCCCAGATGCCGGCCTTTGTCTACTC
The DNA here is from genome assembly GCA_034428955.1 of Anaerolineae bacterium. Lineage (GTDB taxonomy): Bacteria > Chloroflexota > Anaerolineae > SpSt-313 > SpSt-313 > DAOUGZ01. Next base: position 32,060 of record DAOUGZ010000337.1, read on the forward strand.
GGGCGGGCTCGTCGTGACCCTCTTTGGGCGCTCCATTACGGCGCTGCGCCTGACGACGATGCTGGTGATGCTGGGCGCGGGCTGCTTCCTCTATGCGACCAACCGCGAGCTGTTTGACCGGCCCACGGCGCTCCTCTCGCTGGCTCTCTTTCTCGTCGATGCCAACATCTTTCACAACGCGCGCTTTTTCCGGCCCGAAGCCTATATGCTGGCGCCGGCCCTGGCCGGCATCTACCTCTTCCTCCTGGGCGAGAAGCGAGGCCGCCCCCTCTACACCGGCCTGGCCGGCGCTTGCTTTGGCCTGGCCGTCTTGGGCAAGCTCTTTGGCGCCCTGCCGCTGGCCGGCTGTTATCTCTATCTCCTCTACGCCTGGCAGCGCGAGCGGCGCCCGTGGCGGCAGGTACTCTGCCAGGGGCTGGCCCTGGGCCTGCCCGTTCTGCTCGTGGCCGGCACGGTCGCCCTGGTCTTCAGCCTGGCCGCGCCCTACTTTGTCTCGGCGGTGTTCAGGCATCACACGATGCAGGGCGCCGAACTCGGCCTGCTGCAACGGGCCGCAAAGGCGTTACGCTTTTACTGGGACTATATCGCCGTCCAGCCGCTGGCGGTGGCCCTGGCGGCCGCAGGCGCCTTTCTCCTCTTGCGGCGGGGCAAGGCCCTGGCCTCGTTACCCCTGTGGCAGGCGCCCACGGCGTTGGTCTTTTTGCTGCTCTCGCGCGAGCTGTTCGTGCGGCATCTGACCTACCTGGCGCCGGTAGTGGCGACGCTGGCGGCGGTGGCCTTGCTCTCCCTCTGGCGGTGGGCAGCCTGGCGCCGGTGGCTGGCGGCGGGCCTGGCCCTTGTGATTGTAGTGCCCCTCCTGCGGCAGGAACTCTCCCTGGCGCCGGCAGCGCACGAGGTGGGCGACCTGGCCGCGCTGATCGGCGAGCTGGCGGCGGAGGATGAGCAGGTCGTGTCGGACTATGCCGGCTATAACTTTGCCGCCGGCCGGCGCTCGACCTTTTGGGCGGCGGGCATGTCGGAGGGGGCGGCGCACAGCGGCCAGATCACCGGCACGGCGCTCATCAAAGACATCGAGGGCGGCAACGTCTCGGTGGTGCTGATCAACACCCTGGGCCGTGGGCGGCAGATGGTCGATATGGTCGAGTACGCCGAGTTCCGCCGCTACGTGCAGGAGCACTTTTACCTGGTAGCCAAGGTGCCCAGCGGCTACCGCCAGTTCGAGGTCTATTCCCGGCGCGATGCCATGCCCGTGCGGCCCGACGCGAGCTTTCACGGCGAGGCAAGGCTGACCGGGCTGCGCCTGAGCGGCGAGGCTGCGCCCGGCGCCGTGCTGGGCGTTGACCTGCGCTGGCAGGCCCTGCGGCCGATGGCCCACGACTATCATGTCTCCTTGCGGCTGGTCGACGCCTCGGGGCACGTCTGGGCGCAGGACGACGACCGGCTGATGGAGGAGAGCTCGCGCTCGGCGCCGCTCACGGGGCAGGAAATCCGCGAGCAGGCCGCCACCTCCCAGTGGGCGCCGGGGCAGGTGGTGTTGCAGCAGCACGAGCTGCCCATCCCGGAGGCAGCCCCCCCCGGAGATTACTATCTCATCGCCCGGCTCTACGACCCCGCGACGGGCATCGCCCTGCCGCCGGGCCAGGGCGAGGGTGCGCGGCTACCGGGTGGCGACCTGCCCATCGCGCGTGTGCCGCTTGCCCCCGCCGAGATTCCACCGGAGGCCGGGGGCGTGCCCGTAACCTCGCCGCTGCAGGCCAGGCCGGCGGAGGGCCTGGAGGTCGTGGGCGGCAGCCTGCCCACAGACGCCCGCGCCGGCCGCGAGCTGGCCCTGACCCTGCTTTGGCGGGCGCCCACCCGCCCCGGGCAGGACTACCGCCTCCGCTTCAGCCTGCTGGCCGCCGGGCGCACCCTGCAGCAGTGGACGGTCGATATCGCCTCCGGCCTGCCCACCAGCGCCTGGCGCGAGGGCGAGGTCGTGCTGGGGAGCTACCTCCTGCCGCTGCCGGACGAGCTGCCGGAGGGCATGGGGGCGCTCAGGGTGGAGGCGCTGGACGGCGCCGGGGAGCCGGCCGGCGCGCCGGTTGAGCTGGCAGGCAGCCTGGCGCTCCGGCCGCGGCTGAGCGCCGCAGCGCTGCGGGAACGGGTCGGCCGGCCGCTCGGGGGCGTCTCCTTCGGCGAGGGGATCGGCCTGCTGGGTTACGACCTCGCCCAAGAGGCCCTGCAGCCGGGCGAGAGCCTGGGCCTGACCCTCTATTGGGAGTGCCTGGCGCCATTGGATGCCGATTACAAGGTCTTTGTCCACCTGCTGGACGGCAACTCGCAGATCCGGGGCCAGAGCGACGCCATGCCCGATAGCGGCGAGGCACCCACCTCAGGCTGGCGGCCCGGCGACGCCCTCGCCGATCGCTACCAGGTGCCCCTGCAGCCCGACGCCCCGCCCGGCGACCTGCACATCGCCATCGGCTTTTACGATCCGGTGACAGGCGAACGCCTGCCGCTCTTGCAGGATGGCGGGGCGACTGGGCAGGATCACATTATCCTGCCTGTGACCCTCAGCGTACGCTGAGACAGGAGCCGTGGTGCCGCCTTCTCCGGGCACACGCTGTGCCGGCCCGCTCGTGTGCATAGCGCTCCTCAATGGCCGGCCGGGCGTGGGAGCCCGGCCCTAACCCCTATTACTGCACCGTGATATCCACCGGCAGTATCACCCTATCCTCGCCGGTGAGGCGGCCCTCCTCCGTGACGGGCAGGCGCCTGCCGGTCGCCGGTTCGTAGAGGCCGATTTCGATCTGATGCGTTCCCGGCTGGGCGTCGGCGTCCACCGGCAGTTCGTAGGGATCGACGATCACCTCGCCGGCCACCCAGCCGCTGGTGGGGTGCTGCCCGGCCATGGGGACGCTATCCCGCTGGCCGCGCAGGGCGCCCTGGCCGTCGAGGAGGTGGGTAAAGACGGTGTAGGAAGCGTCCGGAGGGCGCAGTGCCCGCCAGTAGAGGGTCAGGTGCAGCGTGCCGCCGGGGGCGGCGGTCGTCTCGGCCAGGTCATAGCCGAGGAGCTCGATCTGCTCGCCCAGGGTAGCCTGCCACGGGAAGCGCATCTCCTCGGGCACTGCGAAGAGCCGCTCGCGGTGCTCGATGTGCAGCGTGGCCAGCCGGATGCCCTCGCCGGCCAGGGCCCGGCCGTCGGGCGCGTACAGGTTGAGGTAGAGGTCATAGTCGCCGTCGGGCGCCTCCGCCGGGATGGCCAGTTGCTGCGGCGCGCACAGGGCCTCATTCCTCCGCCAGTCCACAGTCGGATAGTGGGGGCCTGCCGGCGCAAAGCGCTGCGCGGTCAACGTCCCCCCATCGCCCACCAGGCGCAGCTCCAGCTCGTAGGGGGCGTCCATCTCTTGCAGGCAGCGCCAATAGAGCATCACATCCACCGCCTCGCCCGATGTGTACGCTTCGCCCACCAGCCCATAGCCCAAGAGCTGCATTCCGCCGGCCAGGTCCCGTTGGAGGGGCTGGGGGACGGCCAGTTCCTCGGCCGTCGCCGGCACGGCCGGGCTCTGCACCTCGATGGGGCCAAGGCGGAATTCGGTCGCCCAGGCCGGCTGCCCGTCGACGGTCACACTCAGGCGGGCCAGGTCTTCCAGGTTATAGACCCCCAGAACGACCCAGTAGCGGCCCGGTGGAATCCCTGCATCCGGCGCCAGGGTCAGGCGCGAGAGGTGGGTGGTGCTCGCCTCCCAGTTGGCTGTGCGCCGGTCCGCCGTATCGGTCAGGGGGCCATCGTACTCGCCCCAGGTGCGCCCGGCCTCATCGACCAGCCGCAAGAAGAGGTGCAGGTCTCGCTCCGGGCGCTGCACGGCGCGCCAGGCCAGCGCCAGGCCCAGGTGTTGGCGGTACTGCACGCTATCGGCAGAGAGGCCATAGCCCTCCAGCAGGAGCCGGCCGCCGAAATCGGCCGCTGCCGCAGTTTGCGCCTCAACCGGGCGGAAACTTGTCAGGGGCGACAACTGGTAGTAGCGCATCGTGCCGTAGGTAAAGGGCTTTTCCCAGAGCAGCAAGGCACTCTGCCCGAGCTGCCGCCGGATGTAGCGGCCGGGCACATCCCGGCTGGTCGCATACTCCAGGTAGAGGGCGTGGCCGGCGCCCTCTGTGGCCGCCTGCAACTGGGCCGCCGCCTCTTCCTCTGTCGCAGCGGTGACGTCGACACAGCGCAGGTCGCCGCCCAGGCGCCGGCTCAGGTTGGTGGGCGTGTTGGTAAGCAGGACATCCCCCGGGAGCAGAAACTCTTCCACGGGTGAGGGGGCTGCCGCACCCCCCGCGGCGCGGGCGGCAGCGACCTCCTCGACGAGCTGGAGGTGATAGTCGTTGCGGTAGAGCCAGGCATACTCGACCCCGTTCACCTGCGCCACGTACTCGGGCTCTTGCCGGCCATAGAACAGGGCGGCCAACGGCGAGAGGCCCTGGACGTCGCCCACGTAGAGCAGGACATAGTCGGCGGCGCCGATGTGGTCGGCGTCCAGCTTGACCACCTCCCCGGGGAAGAAGGGCGCCACCCCCGCCACGGCCCAGGTGGCGACGGTGAGGTCCTCGGCCTCCGGCTTGGCGGCCAAATAGTGGGCGGCGCCCTCGACCCCCTCGCCCAGGCCCACGGGCACGGCAGCCACAGCGCCGGTAGTGCCGCCCACGAGCGGGTTATAGTAGGCCAAAAAGTGGGCCGGCAGCAGCGGCCCGAGGAGCGCCGCTGCCTGGACGAGCACCAGGAGCGGCGTGACGGCGCCGCATAAAGCCGCCGGCAGCCACGAGACCCGCCCCTTCAGCGCCTGCAGGGCCAGGTCGAGCGCGCCGGCCAGGCCGACGGCGGCCACGACGTCCAGCGCCAGCAGGCCGGGCAGGGCGTAGCGGTCGTACTTTTTCTTGCTGAGCGTGATGACGGCGACATAGAACAAGGCGTAGGCGGCCAGCGCCAGAATGACCCCACGGCTCGCGCCGCGCTCCTCTGCGCTGCCCGAGGGGGCCGGCTCGCGGCGCAGGAAGAGGCCGGCCAAGGCCGCCGCCAGGCCCAGCAGCAGGAGCGGGGTGGAGCGGAAGAGCAGGACGACGGGGTAGAAAGCCGGCCCCGGGTCCCCCGCAATCTGCCCACGGAAAAAGCCGGCGGTGGCGTCGCCGGGCGTGGCGGCATACTCCAGGGAGAGGCCCAGCACGCCCTGCAGGGTCGCCCAGGGCGCCGTCCACATCGCCGGCCAGAGGGCGACAAAGACGGCCACAGCCACGGCGCCCCAGAGCGCCCCATCGCGCAGCAGCAGGCGGGCGCGCCGCTGCAGGCCCGCCCGCCCAGGGCCGGAGCGCAGCCAGGCACCGGCCAAGAGCAGCAGGATAAAGGGGGCCACCAGCACACCGTAGGACTTGGTCAGCGCGGCCAGGCCGGCCGCAGCCGCCGAGAGGGCCAGGTAGCGGCGCCGCGCCTCGCGAGCGTAGACGAGGGCGCCGACGACCGAGAGCAGCATCAGCCCGGCGGTGAGGGCGTCCATATGCAGCAGGCGCGACAGCCCCAGGTAGTAGGGGTCGGCCAGGAGGAAAAGAGCCCCCGCCAGCGCCGGGCGCCGCCCCAGCAAGCGCAACAGGAGGAAGAAGAGGCCCACCACGACGAGCGCGTGCAGAATGGCGATGCCCCCCTTGGCCGCCGGCAGCAGGGCGCCCAACCGGCGCATCACCTCGGGGTCGTGCACTTCCAGCGAGGGCAGGGCGCCGACCGCCGCCAGTTGGTCCGGCGATACGGCGCCCGTGACAAAGCGGTGCCAGGCCAGGCTGAGAGCGCCGCTCCACATCGTCAGCACCCCGGGATGGCCGACGAGCATCGTCCCGGCCGGGTCACCGCGCAGCAGGGCCAGCAGGAACTTGCACGAGCGGTAGACCCAGGCGGGCTCGTCCCAGGTGATGAAGGTGCTCGCCGAGAAGGCACGGGCCAACCAGGTCGCGGCGAAAAGCGCCAGGCCCAGGGCCACATCCACGGCGCAGCGGGTTCTCTTTTGCATTCCGGCCTTCCTCTGCTCAGGATATGCCATCAACCGTCGCGGTCTCTGGCATTATACCGCATTGCCTGTCGCAGGGAAAAGAGGCCGGGGTACGAGGCCAGAGCAGAGGTTTTGCCCGCTCAGCCCCGGCGCAGCAACTGCCGCCGGTACAGTTCGTCGGGCCGGGTATGGATGCGCGAGACGGCCTGCTCGCTCAGCGGGCGCGTGCCGCCCAGGGCATAGGCGCCGGTGATGACCCGCGCCGTCTTGACGGCCATGGCTGTGATGGCCTCCACCTCCGCCGCATCCTGGCCCAGGGCGACCAGGCCGTGGTTCTGCATCAGGATGACCTTGGGCCGCTCGCCGTAGGCGTCGAGGTAGGCCTCCAGCCGCCGCCGCACTTCGTTGGCCAGGGGCAGCCCGGGGTCCACATAGGGGACGAAAACCGGCGCCGGCCCGCAGATGACAATCTCGTCGGGGAAGAGGCGGCCGCGGTAGGCCTCCTCGGCTTTGTCGCTACAGAGGATGGCGTTCACCGCCGTAGGGTGGGTATGCCCCACAAAGCGCGCGCCGCCGATGGTCAGGGCCAGGGCATGGAGCATCGCCTCCACCGAGGGGCGCCGGGTGACCGTCGGATCCACCCGCGCGGCGGCCACACGCGTCTTGATCTCATCATCAGCGAGTTCTTCCCCATTCAGGAGCGCCAGCAATGGCTCGAAGCGCAGGGCGACAAAGCCCTCGGCGTCGATGCCCGCCATCCCCACCCCCGAGCCCTTGACCCAAAAGGTCTCCTCATCGATCTTGGCCGACGAATTGCCCTCCGCCAGAATCACATAGTCCCGCTCCGGCTCGGCCAGCCGGCGCGACATGGCGATCAGACGTTCCAGAACAGAGTTCGGCTCTTGCATATTTGCTCTCCGTGTGACAAAAAGGTGTTTGGAGCGCCCCAAACGTCCTCAATCCCCCACTACTTCAACTTCTCCCAACAGTATCCGATCCCCCTCCAGGTACTCGCCGCCGCCGGAGAAGGCCTGCAGGCGAGCGCCGGTGTCGGCGTCGTACAGCCCCACCTCGATGGCGTAACGCCCCGGCCGGGCATCCGGCGGCACGATGATGTCGTGCGGGTCGGTCAGCACCTCGTGCAGCACCCAGCCCGTGGTAAAGCGAGCGCCGCCGGCGGGGATGGAGTCGTGGCCGCAGACCATCTGTCCCTCAGGGTCCAGCAGATGGGTAAAGACGGTATAGCTCGTCTGCATGGGCGCCAGGCACTGCCAGTATAGCGTCAGGCGCAACGCCTCCCCCGGCTTGAGGCTCTGCCGGTCCAGGTCGTAGCCCAGCAGGCGCACGGCCTGGCCCAGCGTCTCCAGCCGCGGGTTGGCCACGGCGGGCGGCGTAAAGCTGTGCTCTACGACCTCCACCTGCACGGCGCCCAGGCGCACCGGCTCCCCGGCCTCGCCGTTGGGCGCGACGATCTCTACACCGAGGAGCGCCTCGCCGCAGGCCGCCTCGGCCGGTAGCTGCAGGCTGTAGCGCCCCTCCAGGATCTCACCCTCCGTCCAGGCGGTGGTGGGATGGTACGCGCCGGCCGGCTCCACAATGCGTTCGCCGCGCAGCTCGCCCTCGGCATCGACGAGCATCAAGTGCGCCTGGTAGGTGACGGTCATCGGCGCTGTGGCCTGCCACCAGAGCCGCAGCGGGATGCTCTGCCCCGTCTGGACGGCCTGCACGCCTACCTCGCAGCCCAAGAGGTCGAGCCCCGGAGCCAGAGGCACTTGCAGCGGCTGGGGGATGCTCAGTTCGGAGGGGGCAGGCGGGAGCAGCGCCGGCAGCACCTCCAGCGGCAGGAGCTTGATGACTTCGCCGCTGCAGCAGCCGCCGGGGCCGTTGGGAACGTACGGCTCCTGGGTCTCGGCGTCATAGATGACGGCGCGCAACTCGTAGGGTCCGGGCGGCGCACCCGCCGGCACGGCCAGTTTGTGGACCGTCGTCACCGTGGCCCCGCCGGCCCAGGCATCGCTCGGCCGGCCGGCGCTATCGGTGATGATATCGTCCCGTTGTGCCCACAGCTTGCCTTCGCTATCCCTCAGGCGCAGCGAGATGGAGAGCCGCCTGAGGGCCTCATCGCCTACCTGCCATTCCAGCGCCAGGGTGGCCTGTTGCCGATACTGCACCTGGGCCTCGGCCAGGCCGGCGCGGGTCAGGCGCAGGCCCTGGGGATATTCGAGGTCAAGCGCCTGGTCGGCCGTCAGGGGCTCGAACCGCACCTGCAGGGGCAGGATGTAGCCGGTGACGGTAGCCCCCGGGACCTCGTGCCGCTCGAGCACGACGGCATGGCTCTCCAACAGGTCGCGGGCAATGCCCTGTGGGTCGGCCTCATCAAAGGCCACATGCCACAAACGCCAACGGCCGGCGGCCAGCTCATCCAGCCGGGCCGCCATCTGCTCGGCCGAGGTCACGCTGACCTCAGCCACCTCGGCCGGCCCGGCATAGTGCCGGGCAAAGGGCGAGAGGGCATCGAGGACAATGACGTCGTCGGCCAGCGCCTGCCGGTCCAGCAGCTCCAGGAGCGGTCTGTGGATGTCGTTGGCATAGATGCGCGCACACTCGACGCCGTGCAGGCTCACCCTCTCCCTGGGGGCGCTGCGGAGCGCATGCAGCGCCGGGCTGGGCTCCTGCCAGCTTGCGCCCTGGAGGACGACGATATCCGCCGTTTGTGCGCTCTCTATGGCCAAGGGGACGATCCGCCCGGCATAGAAGGGCGCCAGGGCGGCCACGTCGCTCGCAGCCACGCAGAGATCTTGCCCATCAGGCAGGGCGTTGAGGTAGGCGGCCAGCCGGTCGTTCCCCTCGCCCCAAAGGGGGCGCTGCCCGGCGGCCCGCTCGGCGAACCAGGGATTGCGATAGAGGGTAAAGTAGGGCTGGAAGCGAGCGATGGCGCCGGCCTGCCAGCCGATACCCCCAAGCAGCGCCAGGCTCAGCGCCCCCTTTAGCAGTGCCGGGGGCGACTGCAGGCACCGGCCAAGCCGGCCTACGGCATGAGCAGCCAGGCCCTCCAACCCCACAGCGCCGGCCACGCCCAGTGCCACCAGGGCGGTGAGCGCCTGATGGCCGTCGGCCGGACCCGGCGGAACCAGCACCCAAGACAGCAAAGCAAACAGCAGGAGGGCCAGCAGGGGCAGGCGTCGCCGGTTGGGGTCCGGCAGCAGGCGCAAGAGGGCCAGAGCCAGGCCAACCAGGGTCAGCGGCGCCAGCCGCCGGCCGAGATCGCCCAGAGTGACGGGGGAGGATGCCTGCGCCGCGCCCCGCCAGGGGTCGCCGGCCTGAGCCAGGAGCGCCCTCACAGCCTCCAGGGGCGAGGTCCAGGTCGCCGGGCAGGCCAGGAGGGCGCCGGCCGCGAACGCCGCCAGCCAGAGGCCGAGGCTGCGCGCCCAGACGGGCCGCCGCCGGGCGGCCTGGGCAACCGCCAGGATGAGCAGCCCATACGGGAGGAGGACAACAGCCTGGCCCTGGTTCAGGAAGGCCAGGCCGGCCAGGAGCCCGGAGAGGGCCAACGGCCCCCAGGCCGGGCGGCCCTGCAGCGCCCAGAAGAGGGCGAGCAGAGCGCCCACCGCCAGCCCAGCCGTCACGGCGTCGGGGCCGAGAATCCGCGAGCGGGCCACAAAGCTCGGCGAGATCGCCAGGAACAGGCCGGCAAGGAGCCCGGCGCGCGCACCCCAGATGCGGCCGGCCAGGAAGGCCAGGAGCACAACCAGAAGCGCCGCCAGCACGACGGCAGAGAGGGTAGCGGTCAGCCAGAGCGGCGCCAGCAAGCGGATCTGCGCCGGGTCCGCCGGGTCGAGGGCGGCCAGGGAAGCCACCTGGCGCCAGTTCTCGGCAACGGCCTGCCCCCCCAAGAGGCGGTGGAGGGAGAGCCCCAGCGAACTCGCCCACAGGGTGACCGTGCCCGTGAGCGGCCCGCCGACCGGCGACCGCCAGACCCGAACAGCACGGAATGCCCAGGCCAACTCTGCCCACGTGGTGTAGCCGCCCAACCGCACAAGGCGCAGGATGAGGGCCAGCCCAAGGGGCAAGGGGTAGAGCAGCAGTTCCCAGTGCAGGGGCAGATCGTCCTGCTCCCACTCCATGCTTTCTTTCATCGGGCGCTCCTCAGGCTTGCAGGCGGGGGTCCGGGGCTACCTCAGAGCGGCTGCTCAGGTACCATGTTCCCTCCGCAGATGGTTAAAGATAGCGAATCATCGCTCATCGCGGCGAATGGCGCGTCTCGCCGCTGCGGCGAACGGCTTGCCATCGCGCATATTCCGGGCCTGCCGCTGCGCTCCAGGTAAGACGTGGGAGCCCGGCCTGCTGGTGGAGAGAGGCGCGCACGGCGACATGCTCCGGCCGTTTGCTGCTATGGGCGACGAGTCGCTCTACTTCGGCAAGCTCCCCAGCAACGTCGTAGTAGCGGGCTTTAGCTGCCCAAGTGACATAGAAGCAAGAATCCCTCTCAGCGCAAAAGCCTGCCAATTGCTGCCTGGGCGGCCCAGGCCCGCGACCACGACAATCGCGCTCAGCGTCCCCGACATGGCGCCGCGGCTTTTTGCCAATCGATTCCGCTTAGGGGAAATCGGTGCGCCGGCTACCGCTCCGGCAATCCGGCCAGTATTCGCTCCAACTCCGTCAGGTTCACCGGCTTGGCCAGATGGCAGTCAAAGCCGGCATCGGTAGCCCGGCGGATGTCTTCGGGCGAAGCATAGCCGGTCAGAGCCACGAGGAATATGCCTTTTAGCGCCTGGTCCTCGCGAAAAGCCCTGGCGACCTCATAACCGTTCATCTGGGGCAAGCCGATGTCGCAGAGCAGAACGTCTGGGTGAAACTCGCGCGCTGCGGCGATGCCGTCGAGGCCGTTATAGGCCACTGCCACCTGCTGGTCAGCAAGCTCGAGCAACTCGCGAAGGGTCTCTGCCGTATCGACATAGTCATCAATAACGAGCACCCGCCGGCTGCAGTGAGGAACGGCCGAAGGGGCAGTCTGGGTCTCTGCCGGTGCGATCTCTTCCAGAGGGAGGTTAACAACAAACTCGGAGCCCCGGCCAATGCCGGCGCTGAAAGCGCTGATCTGGCCGCCGTGCAGCTCAACCAACCCCTTGCACAAGGCCAGCCCGAGCCCAAGCCCGCCACGGGTCCGGTCGAGGGTCAGATCCGCCTGCATGAAAGGCTGAAAGAGGCGAGCCACCATCTCGGGCGCCATACCGACACCGGTGTCGGCCACGCGAATGGTCGCTCGCTGCTGTGAGGCGTCACTCTCGACGGTCACGCGTGTCTCCCCACCGCGCCCCGTGAATTTGGCCGCGTTCTGGAGCAGGTTCCCCACGACCTGCGCCAGGCGGACTCGATCCGCATGCAAGAACATGGCCGACGGAGCCAGAGCGCTCTCCAGGCGCACGCCATTTCTCTCAAATAGCGCCCGGTGATCTTCGACCGCCTGATGCACGAGTTCGTTGAGTTCAAGGCGCTGCAACTGCAACCGGATCTTGTTCTGGCTGATGCGAGTGACGTCCAGCAGGTCATCGACCAAACGCGAGAGTTGCCCCACCTGCCGCTCGAGGACATCCTGGGCCCGCCTGGCCTGCTCGCTACTGGGTGCGGCCCGTTCGAGAATGGAAAGGCTGTTGTGAATGGAAGCGAGCGGATTGCGCAACTCGTGCGAGAGCACCGCCATGAACTCGTTCTTGCGCGAGTCGACCTCTCGCAGCTTTTCCGCCAGGGTGCGATAGCGTTCTTCGCTGCGGCGCAGGACCTCATCAGCCCGCTGGCGCTCTGTTATGTCGCGAAAGACCAGAACCACTCCAACGATTCTTCCCCTATCATCCTTGATGGGGGCGGCGCTGTCATCAATCGGAGTCTCCTTGCCGTCTCGCGTCACCAGCAACGTGTGGTTGGCCAGGCCGACGACGCGTCCCTCCCGCAACACCTTGGCCACCGGATTCTGCGTGGGTTGGCGTGAGTGCATGTTGATGATGTTGAACACCTCTACCAGTTCTCTACCCGCTGCTTCCTCCAATGGCCAACCCGTCAGTTTCTCGGCGACCGGATTCATGAACGTCACCCGGCCGTTGCCGTCGGTGGCGATCACAGCGTCTCCGATGCTCTTGAGCGTGGTAGCTAACCACTTTTCGCTCGCTCTCAATCTCCTTTCCATCTCGTGCTTGTACAAGGCCATATCGATCGTGATATGCAGTTCCCTTTCTCGGAAGGGCTTGATGATATAGCCATAGGGCTCGGTTATTCTGGCGCGCTGCAGTGTGTCCTCATCCGCATAGGCGGTCAGGTATATCACCGGGATATCGGCACTGGCCCTGATTTGCTCGGCAGCCGTCACACCGTCGATCTCTCCCTGCAGCATGATATCCATCAGCACCAGATCGGGGGACGTTTCCAACGCCTTCTTGACGCCTTCTTCACCCGAGAAACAAAAATCCGGGGTGGGGTATCCCAGGCACGTCAGCCGATGCTGCAAATCAAGAGCCTCAATTCCCTCATCTTCGACGATCAGTATCCTTGCATCAGGCATGGTGCTATCTCCCTTGGGTTATCCCCTGAAGGCAATGATAAATTCGGTGCGACCGTTTGTGTGCAGGTGAAGGCTCCCCTGGAGCTGCCGGACCAGCACATTGACCAGCTTTAGCCCCAGTGATTCACAATCTTCGATCTGAAACCCCTCCGGCAGGCCGGTACCGTTATCACTAACGGTCAGGGTGCACTGATGGTCGCTATCACGGCGCAGGTCGATGCGGATTTCGCCTGCCCCGCCGGCAAGCCTCGCAGCAGGTGGAAAGGCATGCTTCAGCGAATTGGAAACGAGTTCGTTGATGATCAGAGCGCAGGGGATGACCGCGTTCACATCGAGCGTCACATCCCGGACGTGTACTCGCAGCCGGATGGCCCGCTCGCTCACTCCGTACGAGAGGAACAGGTTGGCAGCCAGGCTGTGGATATATTCGGCCAGGTCGATCCTGACCAGCGACTCGGATCTGTACAGCTTCTCATGGATGAGGGCCATCGAGTAGATGCGGTTCTGGCTCTCTTTGAACAGCTCGATCGCCTGCTCATCGTGGATGTAGGGCAACTGCAGGTTCAGCATGCCGTGGATAATCTGCAGGTTGTTCTTGACGCGGTGGTGAATCTCTTTGAGCAGCGTTTCCTTTTCGCGCAGGACTACCCGCAGATGCTCCTCACTGGCGTGCAGTTCCTCGTTGGCGGCTGCAAGCTGGGCCGTACGTTCGCTGACACGCTGTTCGAGATCCCGGTTGAGCCTTTGGATTTCCGCCTGTGCCCTCTTGCGATCGGTAATGTCGATGCCCATCTCCAGGATGAGAGCGGAACCATCCACGTCCGTAAAGGGATAGTCGTAGATAGCGTAATTGCGGCCGTCTGGGCCGGTCCATTCCCACTCAACGGGCCTGTTGGTTTCCAGAGTGCGGTAGGATTGACAGTTCTCGCAGGGCTCATCGTACCCGAACAGATACTCGAAACAGCGCCGGCCGTGGGCCTCGCCAAAACGCTCCCGGAAGAAGCGGTTGGCAAAGGGCACGTGGTAATCCGGCGTCAACAGCACCAGATAAGCCGGGAGCACCTCCAGGATGTTGTTGAACCGCTGCCGCTCCGCCTCCACCAACCTTTCGGCCCGCTGGCGCTCGGCGATATCCTTCTCGAGGAGTTCGTTCGCTCTGGCCAGTTCCGCCGTCCGCTCTTGCACCCGCACCTCTAGCTCTTCTTTGGCGCGGCGCAGCGCCTCCTCTGCCTTCTTTAACCCTTCCACCAGGCGCGAGTTCTCGAGGGAGATGGCTGCCTGCGACATCAGCAGCTCGATGATCTGCGTCCTTTCCGCCGTAAACACCGAATCCGACAGGCGGTTCTCAAGGTAAAGTATCCCGATCATCTTGGACTGCTCAATCACGGGGAGGCAGAGGACCGAGCACAACTGCATGTCCTGGACTTGGGGGTTATCTTTGAATGGGCCTTCCCGGCAGGCGTCGTGCAAGAGCACCCTTTCCCGGGTCCGATAGACATAGCGGACGATTGCCTGGCAGATACCCTCGGCATGCTCCAACTTTTGGTTCACCATCTGCACGGCCTGCTTCCGGCCGACGTGGCTTTCCGCGCGGACATGCAAGCCGCCCTGGTCTTCAATCAGCAGATAGCCGTGCTGCGCCCCCGAGCTCTCGAGCACGACATTCATGATCTTTTTGAGCAGGGCGTCCTGTTCGATCTCGGCAGAGATGGCGAGGGACGACTTGATGAGATACTCGATATCGAGGTTGGGGAGGAGAAAGGAAGAAGGCTCCGCCTCGACGGGGTGAGGGTAGACGGTCTTTTCCTTCTCAAAATACTCGGGGTATCTCTCCAGCAGGGAGAGATGCTTTCGCTCCGCGCGGCATTTCCGATACAGGCGCTCCGCCTCGGCGAAATATACCCTTTCGGAGCAGTGGCCGGCCTGCCGCAAGAGTTCCCCCAGGCATTCGTTCAGATGCCCTTCCAGAAACGTATACTCTTGTTCATGGGCCACGTTTATGGCATCCATGTACAGGCTCCGGGCCGCTCTGAACTCGCCGGTGACCCTTTCCAACTCGGCATAGAGGAAGGCGAGATAGGGCTTGAGCAGAGGCCCCAGGCGGGCCCACGTCTCGATTTTGTCGATCAGCGGCCGGATCTCTGCCCACAGCGCTTGCTCGTTGCGAAAGCCTATCCCCCGTTCATACAGCTTGAGGGCATTCAATACCCGGAAAACGTGCCATTCCCTCTTCAACACGTTATCCGTAAGGCCGGGCAGGTATCGCTCCGCCCCAACCAGGTATTCCTGGGCCTTTTCGTGTTCGCCCAGGTAATAGTGGGTCAGGGCTCGATGGATATAGTAGCTACCTGCGGACGCGATGTGGTTATCCCGCTCCCATTGGGCCAGTTTGTCTTCCATGGGCAGGGGGGAGTGGCCTCTCTTCATGGGCTCGATCCAGCCCGCCTGCATGGCCTCGGCCAGGCCCACGGAGAAGGAGAGGTGGTACCGGTTGGAGAACTGGAGGCACTCCCTGGCACAGTCCTCAATGGCCGGCATGCTGGCGCCCTGGACCTGGAGGTTCCACATCAGGGGGCCGTAGGAAAGGCCGGCGTTGTACAAATC